>NZ_JAAUHW010000011.1:0-183903 GCF_012030025.1 Shewanella sp. Iso12 | reverse complement strand
GGATTTTTGCAGAATCACACCAAGCGAACACTATTTAGGCATCAACAGGGCAAAACCAACCTTTGAGCAACATAGATATTACCCTAAAGTCCCTTTTCATCTTGATGAGTAACTTGAACCAACTGAGATTGCTATGCAAGCTGACTTGCTCACTAACCAGAGTTGCTCGTCAAAGTGATATCAATCCTCTGCATCTCTGCTCGAAGCTATGCCAAACCTATGCCGAACCTATGCCCGAACTTACGTCCTTGAGTCGAACAGTTAGCAAGTTGGGTTCCGTTGCCCGAGTGAAACGAGTCTTCACAAGACTATTTCACTCAAGGTGGGATCTAGGTTTAGCACATATTTTGCCGCTTTGCAGAGTAAAAGCCTTTTGAGTGGCAGCCCAAAGTTTTCACTTTCAAGAGAGATTCATGACTTGAGCTTGTCTTGGCTCGCTTTATCTCCCGTATCTTCTTTTTCTTCGGCGCTCTCTTTGTTATCGCTATCTTTGTTATCTCGAGCATGGGAAATGGAAGAGTTCTCTGCACTTGATGCTTTGCCATCACAGTCATCTGCCTCATCGTCATCACCAACGACATGAGACACCTTGAGTTTTCTAACACTGCGAATGGTAACCACAGGCCCCGAGAGAGCATAGAGATAAAATAGCAGACAGAGAATTAATGCAGGCTCGACCGAGATCACCACAAATACGGCCACTACCAGCAAGATCACTAGGAAGTTCACCTTGCCACGCCAATCGACTTCTTTAAAGGAGTGATAGCGGAAATTACTCACCATCAACAGACCGGCAACGGCCGTAACCAGGGCCACCAATATACCTATATCATGCCCTGAGACGCCGTAGCCCTGCCCCAGCCAGACACTGCCGGCAATAAGAGCCGCTGCGGCCGGACTGGCAAGACCTTGGAAGAAACGTTTATCGGCCACTCCTACTTGGGTATTGAAGCGCGCCAGACGCAAGGCAGCACCGGCGCAATAGACAAAGGCCGCCAGCCAACCTATTTTGCCCAATTCAGAAAGCCCCCAGTTATAGGCTATCAAGGCCGGAGCCATACCGAAGGACACCATATCTGCCATCGAGTCGTACTCGGCACCAAAGGCACTCTGAGTGTTGGTCAAACGCGCCAGACGACCATCCAGTCCATCGAATAACATGGCAACAAATACAGCAATAGCCGATGCCTCAAAGTGCCCATTCATGGAAGCGATAACAGCATAGAAGCCCGAGAACAATCCTGCCGTTGTCATCAGATTGGGTAACAGATAGATGCCACGGGTTTTTATTGTTGGCTTGGATAAATTTTGCATACACTTAACCTGATGGTGTAATAAAGGTCTATAGCGGCAAAGATAACACACTTGCTCAGACAAGCTCACCCTGCAGAAACGGAAACAGACAATGATAAGGATCAGCCTATTTATGGCTCTGCTGGCATTACTCGGAGCCAACGCTGCCTCGGCAACGCCCATCTATACTTGGGTCGATGAAAATGGCGTTACCCACTACAGCCAAGAGCCGCCGCCACAACAACAGGCCACCGAATTGGACAGCCAAAATCTGCAACCCGCCAGAATTGGCACGGTCGCGCCGCAGCGAAAAGATGACGTTGTGCAGGAAACTGAGTCTGAGAAACAGGCCAAATTGATCAAGGAGAAAGATGCGGCCCAGGCTCAGGCTATTTGTGATAAGGCCAAATTCCAATTGGATGTACTCAATACCCACACCAGACTACAACGTAAAGATGAGGCCTCCGGAGAAATGATTAAGATGACAGAAGAAGAACGGCAGGCGCAGATAAAGGAGCAGCAGGAAAGAATTCGGCTGTTTTGCCAAAGAAACTAGCCAGCAAGGCCAGAGTCGAACAAGTTCAAGTAGCAAAAAGGAGCGCCGCGGCGCTCCTTTTTATTCACTGAAGTTGACTTACTTAACGAAGTCTACACCCAGTTTGATATCCGCCTTCAAGGTATCCAGCATGGCGTCACGGGCATTGGTTTCAAACGCACTCAGCTCTCCATACGGCAGAACCTTTTCGATACCATTCTTGCCGAGTACCACTGGCTGGGCAAAAAATTCAGCGTGCTCACTGCCGCCATCAACATAGGCGCACTCGATCACATTGGCTTCCCCCTGCAGACCGCGGATCAGCGACAGACCGAAACGGAAAGCGGCCTGGCCCATGGACAGAGTCGCGCTGCCACCACCGGCTTTGGCTTCCACCACTTCAGTGCCGGCGTTTTGAATACGCTTGGTCAGGGCAGCAACTTCTTCATCAGAGAAGCTGACACCTTCAACCTGAGACAACAGAGGCAGAATGGTCACACCGCTGTGGCCGCCAATCACATTGACTTTAACATCGGCGACGTTCAGCCCTTTGGCTTCGGCGATAAAGGTTTCAGAGCGGATGACATCGAGAGTCGTCACACCGAACAGACGGTTCTTGTCGTAAACACCGGCTTTTTTCAGTACTTCAGCAGCAATGGCCACAGTGGTGTTCACTGGGTTGGTGATGATACCGATCAGCGCCTTGGGACAAGTCGCGGCCACTTTTTCAATCAGGTTACGGACGATACCGGCATTGATATTGAACAGATCAGAACGATCCATGCCCGGCTTACGGGCAACACCGGCAGAAATCAGCACCACATCGGCACCTTCCAGTGCAGGCGTTGGGTCTTCACCGGCAAAACCTTTAACTTCAACTGCTGTCGGGATATGGCTCAGATCCACGGCAACCCCAGGCGTTACGGGGGCGATATCATAGAGTGACAGCTGAGAGCCGGCAGGCAATTGGGTTTTCAACAGAAGGGCAAGAGCCTGGCCGATACCACCAGCAGCACCAAGTACAGCAACTTTCATAGTTATCTCCGTCAATTCTCGGAATTATGTGTGACATAGATCTAATTCTGTGATGGCGCAACATTAAAGGATCGTCACAAAAATAGCAATTATCCCTTAGTCATATGACTCTGTTTCATCAAAAGCTGAATTAACTTCAGCGTTTTCTACTGCCCACTGAGGCTTCTTTTACCCACCAAATGACCTGCATTGCATTTTTATGCAGACATCTTGGGTATTTGTTGACACTTATCCGTTTGATATGCAGAATGACCGGGATTTTCTGAATAACGACAGAAGAAGATAATGCAAGCAAGCAAAAATCAGGATGAGCTAATCAGAACCTTCAAGGCTCTGCTTAAAGAGGAGCGCTTCGGCTCCCAGAGTGAAATAGTCAATGCACTGCAAGCCGAAGGCTTTGCCAATATCAACCAGTCCAAAGTCTCGCGCATGCTGAGCAAGTTCGGTGCCGTGCGCACTCGTAACGCCAAGCAGGAGATGGTCTACTGCTTACCGGCTGAACTAGGGGTACCTACCGCCGGCAGCCCGCTGAAGAATCTGGTATTGGATGTGGATCATAACCAAGCCATGATAGTGGTGCGTACCAGCCCGGGGGCGGCGCAGTTAATTGCCAGGCTGTTGGACTCCATCGGCAAGCCAGAAGGTATTCTGGGCACTATCGCCGGTGATGATACTATTTTCATCTGCCCTTCCAGCATCAAGACCATTGATGAAACTCTGGAAACAGTGAAGTCGCTGTTCAATTACACAGACTGAGTTGAAAATGCCATAAAAAAACGCCCTTCAATGAGGGGCGTTTTTGTTTTTATCGCGCTATTAATCATCAAACTGGATCATGAAATCCAGAGATGGGGCAAAGAAAGAGGAACCAGTTACCGCCTGAGTAAAGTGCATCAGGTGATCATGGTGTCCTTCTCCGTCACCGAAAACCATACTGTGAAGCATCTTTTCAAAATGGTTAGGTGTCTTACAGGTGGAAATAAACATCAAACCCTGCTGTTTTACAGAACCATAGGGCATGCTCTGACGCAGGATCTCCATCGACTCACCATTGTCATACTTGAGATTTACCCGCTTGATATGTGCCGTCAGCGGTTTGTCTTCCGAGGCGTACTCTATGTTGTCCTGCTTGGTGCGGCCTATGATGTCTTCCTGCTTTTTCTGCGGCAGTCTGTGCCACTTACTCAGATTATGGACATATTTCTGTACATGAATGTAGCTACCGCCGCGAAATGCATCGTCTTCATCACCTACCAGGGCCACAGCTTGACGGCCTCTGCCCTTGGGGTTTTCTGTGCCATCGACAAAACCGGTCAGATCGCGGCTGTCCATAAAGCGGAACCCGCGCTCCTCCTCTTCCAGTTCAGCCAACCCTTCCAGCATTTCGTTGACCTCATTGGCTACCAGATGAAGAATATCCAGGCGATCACAACGCAGGTGAATAAAAATATCGAACTCTATCGCCGGCGCATCCCGGTTACCCGACTCCATAGCAGGGAACGGCCTGAGTTCAGCCGGTCTGCTTCCCGGATAGAGGTGATCCCAAAAGTTGGCACCAATCGCCACAAAGGCGTTAAAGGCACTGTCGGCATACTGATCTGCCAGCTCATACAAATACTGGGCGACATTGGCCAGGCAAGGACGCAGTTGTGACTCTCCGCCTTCGTTGGCATTGAACATCAGATAAACGCTGTGCAGATTTCCCTCAGCGCAGATTCCCAGTTGTTCCCGTGGCATAACCTGTGTATCCATTTGCAATCTACCCTTTCAGATTAATTCATCTTCGGCCTTATTATCCGCAACTTGAGCATTAATTTGAATTAGCTCACGCACGTTTTTGCCGATTGCTTTCAATAACCTGATGCCTGCCCGTCTTTTCGGGACTCGGACGCTCCCCGATAAACGCCGCTTTCAACATTGACGCCTATGGCCTGATAACCACCAAAAGCTCCGAGAGAATCACTCAAAGTATGCCCCTTTTTCATCAGCTCACGGCGGGTCTCCATGGAAAAGCCCGACTCGAGACTGATATAACCGCCATCTGTCATCTGCTCGCCGGTCGGTTGGCTAGAACCTGTATGCAGTATTCTTGGAGCATCGCCCGCCTCCTGCAGGTTGAGGCCAAAATCAATCAGATTAATCATGATCTGAGCGTGCATCTGGGGTTGGGTGGCTCCCCCCATGACGCCAAAGCTGAGCCAAGGCTTGCCATCTTTGGTGACAAAGGCCGGAATTATGGTATGAAACGGTCTCTTACCCGGTGCATAGGAGTTAGCACGCCCGGGAGTGAGATCAAACAGCTGGCCCCTGTCCTGTAACACAAATCCCAAATCCGGAGGCGTCATGCCTGAGCCCATGCCACGATAATTGCTCTGGATGAGAGACACCATATTGCCTTCTTTATCAGCGGTAGTGAGATAGATGGTATCACCGTGTAAAAGATTGGGATTACCCGGCTCAACACTGGCGGCGGCTTTGTCAGCATCGATAAGCTTGGCTCTGGCGTAGTTGTATTCTTTGGAGATAAGTGAGGCTACCGGCACTTTGGCAAAGTCCATGTCGGCGTAGAACTTGGCTCGGTCGGCAAACGCCAGCTTTTTTGCTTCCACGAAATGATGCACATATTCGGCGCTGTCCAGCCCCATGGCCTTGAGATTAAATGGCTCCAGGGTTTTAAGGATCTGCAGTGCCGCTATTCCCTGGCCGTTGGGCGGCAGCTCCCAGATATCATAGCCCCGATAATTAACCGATACAGGCTCGACCCACTCACTCTTGTGAGAAGCGAGATCTTCATAGGAAAGATAACCGCCCTGTTGTTGCATATAAGCGGCAATACTGCGGGCTATCTCTCCTTTGTAAAAGACATCCCGGCCCCCCTTGGCAATTTTTTCATAGCTGTTTGCCAAAGCTGGGTTTCGAAACAATTCACCGACGGCCGGCATGCGGCCGCCTGGCATATAGGTTTCTTTAAACCCCGGGTATTTGGCCAGCTTGTCACCGCTGCGAGCCAGATAGAAGGCTATGAGCTCGGAAACCGGAAATCCTTCACGGGCATAATGAATAGCCGGTGCCAGGTTATCCTTCATGGGCAATTTGCCGAACTTGTCATGCAGTTCATACCAGCCATCCACGGCACCGGGCACGGATACGGGCAAAGGCCCATAAGGCGGCAGATGCTCAAGCCCTTTGGCCTTGAGCATCTCCAGCGTCAAAGAAGCCGGACTGCGGCCAGACGCATTGAGCCCATAGAGCCGCTGCTCTTTGGCGCTCCAGACAATGGCAAAAAGATCGCCGCCTATGCCTGAACCCGTAGGCTCAACCAACCCCAGCATGGCATTGGCAGCAATAGCGGCATCTACGGCACTGCCTCCTTGCTTAAGAATATCGACCGCCACCTGAGTCGCCAGTGGTTGGCTGGTTGCCGCCATGCCATTGACCGCATAGACTTCAGAGCGGCTCGCAAAGGCCGCGCCCGTGATTCTGTCCATCGCCATGCTTCCCGTGCTGCAGAAAACAGCCAAACTCCCGATGACGCCGAGTAACAGCTGACGACATGAGTTGTTGCTGATATTCCGTATCCCTTGTGCGTCCTGCATTTTATTATTGCTGTAGTTATGCATCTCGCCTCCGCTCTCATCCCGGAGCGGCGCATGGGCGAGTCCGGGGTTCAGTGAATACCTATGATGAGTTCGATCAAACCGATTGCTTGGTATAACACAGAGACAAACAAATTATCACCCACAGCAAACTTATGAAACAATTGTTGTTAACAGCCATTACCGAACAACACCAACGGATGTTCCAGTGCCGACAGCCTGACTCTCTGCCCTGGAGAAAACTGTACCTGATGACTACGAACCTCGAGTATGACGCCCTCTTGCTGCACATCATAATGGCAAACATTGCCCAGAAAACGCCGCTCGGTAACCACGGCCAGGCCCTGTTCGTCGGGTCGTAACTCCAACTGCTGTGGCCGCAGCAACAACTCGCCCTGCCAGTTCAGTGGCAAACCATGGGGCAAAGAGCTTTTAAGTCGACCGATTTGAGTATCGACACAGTGTTCGCAGCTGACCAGGGCCTTAAGATAATTACCGCTGCCGAGAAAGTCCGCCACATAGCGATTGACCGGGTTGGCATAGAGAGTTTCAGCACTGCCTTGCTGCACTATTTTTCCATCTTCAAACAGCGCCAGGGTATCGGCAAAAACAAAGGCTTCATCCTTACTGTGGGTCACAAATACGGCGCTGACGTTACGGCTCTTGAGGATCGCACGAATCTCCAGCATCAGCTCGCCGCGGACCTGGGCATCTATGTTGGAGAAGGGTTCATCCAACAACAGCAGTTCAGGCTCATAGGCAAGCGCCCTGGCAATCGACACCCTTTGCTGTTGACCGCCGGACAACTCGTGGGGATAACGTTCAGCAAGCCCCGGGAGCTTGACCAAATCCAGCATCTCCTCGAGCCGGCTCAGACGCTGCGCCTTGTTCAATCCCTTGACACCAAAGAGGATATTCTGCGCGACCGTCAAGTGGGGAAACAGGGCATAGTCCTGAAAGATCATCCCCACGCCACGCTCCTCTCCCGGAACCTGTAGCTTATCCGTGGTTACTGCACGGCCGCTGATATGAATTTCACCGGCGGAGACCGGCTGCAGTCCGGCAATGGCTCTGAGCAGAGTCGTTTTACCACAACCACTGGGTCCGAGCAGGGCGGCAATTTCACCGGCTTGCAAGGTAATGCTCAGCCCTTTGAGCACCTGCAGGGCGCCATAATGGCTGTGGAGTTGCTTGACACTCAGGGTCGACATCAGTTGTTTTGCTCCAGCGAACGGTTGAGGTAAATCAAGGGCACCAGCCCCACCAACACAATGACAATAGCCGCCAGCGCCCCCTGCTCCAACTGCTCATCGGAGACGTATTGGAACACTTGGGTAGCCAGGTTGTGAAACCCGACAGGGCTTAGCAGTAAGGCAGCCGGCAACTCTTTCATCGCCTCGATAAATACCAGCAGCAGAGCGGCAAAAATACCGCTGCGCAGCAGTGGCAGATGGATTAATGCCAGTACTTTACCCGGTGTCTTGCCCAGGCTGATGGCCGCCATGTCGAGAGAAGGCGACAACCGTTTGTAACTGCTCTCTATGCTGCCGATGGCGATGGCGGCAAAGCGAATACAAAACGCCAGCACCAGGGCGGCGATACTGCCGGTGAACAAGAGCCCCGGGCCTTGGCGCTCGAACAGGGCATAGAGATCATCGATTCTGAAATCAAGCCAGGTCAGCGGAATAAGCACGGCAATCGCCAGCACTGTGCCCGGCAGTGCATAGCCGGTACTGACCAGACGGGATGGCAACATGTCCCACTTTCTCGGGCTCAGGCGGCGAATGAACATCAAGAGGATAGCCAAAAGCAAACACAATACACTGCTGATGGCGGCGACCGTTAGGCTGTTGAGACTGTACTGCCAAAAGTCACTGTTCCAGCTCTGCTGCCAGTAATCCAAGGCGTAACTGCCGAGAATGACAAATGGCAAAACAAAGGCCAACAGCAGCAACAGCGAGCAGTAGCCGAGCGCCAGCCACTCACGCCAACCTTTAAGCCGGTATGGCTCTGGTGCCTCAAGCAACAGCTGTTTTTGAAATAATTGCTGTTTACGCCTCGCCATACGCTCCAGCGCAAACAGAGTAAAGACCCCAAGCAACATCAATAGCGAAATTTTAGCCGCGGCCGCCAAGTCACCATAGGCTCGCCAGGTGTCGTAGACAGCCGTGGTCAGGGTGGATACCGCAAAATAATTGACCGTCGCCAAGTCAGCCATGGTTTCCATGGCTACCAGGGCGACACCGGCCGCCAGCGCCGGGCGCGCCATTGGCAGAGACAAACGCCAGAAACTCTGCCATGGCGAGCAGCCCATCACCTTGGCTGCATGCTGCAAACTTAAGGATTGCTCCAGAAACGCAGTGCGCCCCAAGAGGTAAACGTAGGGGAAGAGTACCAGCGACAACATCACAGTGGCGCCGCCCAGAGTTCGAATATCGGGAAACCAGTAGTCGGTTACCGATTGCCAACCAAAACTTGCGCGTAAAAACCGTTGCACAGGCCCGGCATAATCCAGTAGATCGGTATACACATAAGCGACGATATAGGCCGGCATGGCCAGCGGCAACAACAGAGCCCACTGGAACAGGCGCCGACCCCGAAACTCACAGCGTGCCACCAGCCAGGCAGCCGGCACCGCCAAAAGCAGACTGCCGACACTCACCCCCAACATCAGCCAGAAGGTATTGGCTATGTATGACGGCAACACAGTGGCAAACATCTGCCCAAAGCGGGTTTCGCCCGGTTCTAATGCCTGCATGACCAGCGCCAGCAAAGGCGCCACCATAAGGCCGCAGACGGTAAACCCCGCCCACGACCAGCCTCTGGAGAAGGTCAGGATCACCGCTATTCCCCCATAACCTTTGCAGAAACGCCTTCAAGCTCAGAGATCAAACTTAACCTCATCGAGCAGTCTCAGCGCCGCCTGATGGTGCTCTGCCAATTTGTAGACAGGCAAGTCATCGGCTTTGAAGTCCCCCCAGGATGCCACCAGTTTTGAGACAGGCACATCGACCTTGACCGGATATTCCATATTGACCTCGGCATAACTCTGTTGGGCGGCATCCGAAGACAGATACTCCATCAACTTGAGGGCATCGGCCGAGTTAGGTGCATGCTTGGCCAGCGCCATACCCGAGACATTGATATGGGCACCGCGATTTTCCTGGTTCGGGAAGTTGATCACTGCCGCTTCGGCCCATGGCCGCTGTTTGGGGTCTTGCAGCATCTTGCCATAGTAATAGCTGTTACCGATGGCGATATCACACAAGCCTTCTTTCACCGCCTGCACCTGCGCCCTGTCGTTACCCTGAGGCTTACGGGCCAAGTTACTCTTCAGTCCCTGAAGCCAACTCTTGGCATCGGCTTCACCGTGGTGGGCTATCATGGAGGCCACCAGCGCTATATTGTAGGGATGCTTGCCACTACGCATACAAACCTTGCCCTTGTAGCGGGCATCGGCCAGGTCTTCATAGTTGATCGCCAGCGGCCCGAGGCGCTCCTTGCTGGAATAGAGATTACGCACTCTCATGGTTAGGGCGTACCAGTTTCCTTCTGGATCCCGGTATTGGGCCGGAATATTCTGCTTGAGCGTGTCGCTTTCCACCTGTTTGACCAACTGCTTGTCCACCAATTCCTGCAACCGGGAAAAGTCAGACGTCAGCACCAGATCCGCCGGTGATAAGCGTCCTTCACGGGCCAATCTATCGGCGATGCCATCTTTGGCAAACACAAAATTAACCTTCACCCCGGTAGCCTGACTGAAGTCATCCAGAATGGGCTTGACCAAAAACTCCTGACGATAGGAATAAACCGTCACCTCACCGGCGGCGGCCACCGGCAGCGTCACGCTGGATGCGGCCAACGCACTGCAAAGTATCAGACCTGTTTTGTAGCTCATATTCTTCGGCACTCCATATTGGGATGAGTAATTTAATGAGAACTATTTCTAATCCACTTTATTTTCAGCCTAGTGCAAAAATTCTGGCAAGGGGAATACAAATGAAATAGACAGAATGGCAGCGGCTGGGAGCAAAGCGATTGGAATCGGCCGAATTGTCGCAAACTAAACTAAACTGAACCTTAAAACCCATGCATGGCGAGGGGGAAAACGCCTTGGATATGTTGGAAATCTTGCTGGCTGTGGTGTCTTTGCTACTGATATTGTTTCTGTTCCGCCACAGATTAAGGCCAGGAAAGCGACGGCTGGCCAAACCTGTTACGCCGCAGGAAAAGCAGTATCACTGTGTCTCCATAATGTTGACACCAACTGCCTGCCAGGCGATAAGAGTGCTTGAAGGCAAGCGTTTTTTGTCGAAGGAGGCGCCCAAGCTTCCCTTGCCTGAGTGTGATTGCAGCCAATGCGACTGCAAGTATCAACATCATGAAGATAGAAGGGTTCCCTTCAGCGACCGACGGCTGGATTATGGCATGAGCCATGATCTCTACGGTGCCTTCGGTGAAACCAACCGCAGGGACAACCCCAAGGGCAGGCGTTACTCGGACTTGGCCAAACCGCAAATTACCGAGAAATCATCCAGGACGAGTATCTCGGAAACTCTGCCTGAGTGACGCCGATTCCTGCCAGTGTGCCAGGGCAGGCACTACTTTACGCCAATCGAGATCCGGATGACGAAAATCAAGGTATTCGAGTAGCACCAATAGCAGCACCTGCCTGGCATCGAGTGGACCGCTCGCGATGATTCCCTGACGCTCCACCTCCATCAAGGCTCTGAGCAGGGCCTGCTCGAAACGGCCGCTCCAGAAAGGAGAACGAACCCCCTCCTCTTCACGCATCTGTTCCTGCCTTAAGCCAACGGCGCTATCCAGCGCGCCTTTGAGCAGTGAGAACTGACACTCATAGGCCCAGTTTCTGGATGGCCCAAAGAAACGATCCTGGCCGAATCTGTCGTCCAGAAAGCGGACAATGACTTCGCTGTCGAACATTGCGGCGCCATCGTCCAAAAGCAGACAGGGAATTTTCCCCAAGGGGTTAACTGACAGTAACTCGTCACTGTTATCGAAGGGATTGACCGGCTTTTCATCCAGCGCCAAACCCAGCTCGCGGGCAATGACCCTGACCACGCGGGCATAAGGCGAAGCTGTAGAGTAATAGAGCTGCATCCAGACTCTCCTGTTACCAGTATTTTTCGACTGTTATCTGTCCGGGGGCCCGGCGCAGGTTTTTGGCCAAGCCTTTATCGATAAGTGCCGCCGTAGCCCCCTGGATCATTCCGGGATTACCACAAAGCATCAATTGCGAGTCCTTTGCACTTATGCTCAGCCCGGCCTTGGCCTCTATCTCACCGCTTTGCAACCCATCCGGGATGCGACAA
The DNA here is from genome assembly GCF_012030025.1 of Shewanella sp. Iso12. Classification (NCBI taxonomy): domain Bacteria; kingdom Pseudomonadati; phylum Pseudomonadota; class Gammaproteobacteria; order Alteromonadales; family Shewanellaceae; genus Shewanella; species Shewanella sp. Iso12. The sequence goes on along the minus strand of NZ_JAAUHW010000011.1, from coordinate 172,111 downwards.
CGCAGCGCACCGTCAAAGTCTTCACGAGTGACACTGGGCACAAACACAAATTGCTCGTGATAGGTCTGTTGATAGCCGCGGATCTTATCGAGATAGGCGAGATCCTGCACTTCTCTTACCCCGTAAACCAGAACCACTTTATCAAACCGTTGCCAAGGCTCCTGAGTATCCAGCATGGAAAGAAACGGCCCCACAGCAGTACCTGTTGCCAAAAACCACAGGTGGCGCCCCTGTAATTCCCCTTTAGGGATCTCATCCAGGGTCATAAAGCCGGTGGCTTTGTCTGTCACACTAATACTGTCACCCGGCTGCAAAGATTGCAGGTCTGGCGACAACTGGCCTTGATCTACCGCCACCGCCAGTATTTCAAGATAGTCAGTCCCGGGGGCATTCACCAGAGAATAGGCCCGGGCGATACGTTTATCATCCCGCACCTGACTGAGTTTGATAAACTGGCCGGCAATAAACGGCGCTATCTCGGCGGCTATCCTCAGGCTGAATAACTTGCTGTTCCAATCGATACGCTCAATGACCCGGCCTTCAGTCCACATAGCTTCTCCTTAAGGTAACACAAGACGATTATTGCAGCATAACTCCATATTCAGCCAACAAAAACCCCTCATAGTGAGGGGTGTTATCTGCAGGTAAGGTTTCGCGTGAGCTCAATTATTCCTGCTCTGTGCTAAAGCTGTCTCTGAATGCCTGCAACCCTTGCTGTACCAGGGAGTAAGTTTCATCTACCCCGGCCTTGATATCGCCTTCCAGCACCTTGAGCCCGGAGAGAATATCCGTCGCCTCTTTAAAGCCCTGATCTATGGCGCCGCCTATAACGTCCATAAAACCGGACAGCTGACTGTCAAAGTCCATGCTGGAATTTTGCTGCTGGTAGACACTGAAGAACTGAGTGGCAAAACTGACAATTCTGTCGGCCGTGGCCTCGGGAGAAGTATCTATCTGCTGATCCTGCACCTGCTGCAGGGCATTTTCCCCCATGTAAGGTGCCAGTTCTTCATTGATGGCCTCAATCGCGGCGCGATATAAGAGACTCATGGGTTCGTTGCCGCTATTGAGGCTTACCTCCTCCTGCGCCGCCAGAATAGCGTTATTCATCAACTGCTGGCTGACATGGCGGGCGCTCTTGCTGCTGGCGACTTCAGATACCGCCTTGCCATGATTCCCGTCCAGTTGTTGGGTCTTGTCCTTGGCCACCTCAGATACCTGAGCGCCATGATTGCGGATTTCCATCTTGGTTTCCTCGTATGAAAAGCGTATCTCAGGTTAATTATCGACCAGTTCAGTAATTAGTTTAGCGATTGTTTACCCAGACCGATAGTCTGAGCTATGATCCCGCATGCTATTTAAGTATTTGATAGGAAATAAAAATGGTAAGAATTTTCCTACTGCTTTGTCTTTCTGTGTTTTTTAGCTTGCCATCCCTTGCCGCTGACACCAATCAAACCATATTTCTGGTTAGGCACGCGGAAAAAGCCCAGGGAACCGATCCCGGGCTGACAGCCGCCGGTAAAGCGCGAGCCGAGGCTCTAGCCGAGGCATTACGGGACACCCAACTGCAAAGGCTAATGTCGAGTGAGTTTCGCCGTACTCAGGAAACCCTGGCGCCGATTGCAACAGCCAAACAACTCAGGATAGAAGTGTTTCCAGCCAAAGCCGGCTTGGAGGCTCACATCAATGCCATAGCTGATGCGGTTAAAGCCAGCCAAGGCAATGTGCTGATCGCCGGCCACAGCAATACAGTTCCGGCCATCATTAAGGCTCTGGGTGGCCCCCTGGTTAGCCTGAATGAGCAGCAATACGACCAACTGTTTATTCTCACCTTGGGAGAACAGGGGCCCACAGGCCTGGTAACCACCCACTTTGGCAGTCAATAAGGATAGAAGATGCGCGAGCAAAACTGGTTTATGTGGGGGCTGGAACTGTTTTCCGGCCTGTTTCTGATAGTCGTCGGCTTAGGGCTTTTGGTGATCACTTACATGTATATCGCCGATGTGATGCAAACCAAGCAGGCGGTGCGGCATAACTACCCTGTTGTAGGCCGATTCAGATATTTCTTCGAGAAAATGGGCGAATTCTTCCGCCAGTACTTTTTTGCCCTCGATCGGGAAGAACTTCCCTTTAATCGCGCCGAGCGTAGTTGGGTATATCGGGCGGCGAAAAATGTTGATCGCACCATAGCCTTCGGCTCCACCAGGCCACTGGAAGCCAACGGCAGTATCATGTTTATGAATACGGCCTTCCCAACGCTGGATCAAGACGTTGTGCCACCAACGCCTGTGGTTATTGGCCCGGACTGTGAACATCCCTTTGCCACCAGCGCCATTTGCCATATTTCCGCCATGAGCTTTGGCGCCCTCTCCCGCCCGGCTGTTACCGCCCTTTCCCATGGTGCGGCTCAGGCAGGATGCTGGCTCAACACAGGGGAAGGCGGCCTCAGCGCCCACCATCTCAAGGGAAATTGCGATCTGGTGTTTCAGATAGGTACCGCCAAATACGGTGTTCGCAATGCCGAAGGCCACCTGGATGATGACAAGCTCAGGGAAGTGGCCGCTCACTCTCAGGTGAAGATGTTCGAAATCAAACTCAGTCAGGGAGCCAAGCCAGGCAAAGGCGGAATTCTTCCCGGGGTGAAAGTAACCGAAGAGATAGCCACCATTCGCGGCATCCCTGTCGGACAGGACTCCATCAGTCCCAATGGTCATATTGAATTTCACCATGTCGGCGACATTCTCGACATGATAGCCAGAGTCAGGCAAGTGACAGGCAAACCCACAGGGATCAAGGCAGTCTTGGGTGATATCCACTGGTTGGAAGATTTTCTGGAAGAGATTAACCAACGCGGCCATGAATCGGCTCCCGACTTCTTCACCCTCGACAGCGCCGATGGCGGCACAGGCGCGGCGCCGCAAACTCTGATGGATTACGTTGGCCTGCCGCTGAAAGAGAGTCTGCCATTGCTGGTGGATCATCTTCGCCGCCATGGATTGAAGCAGAGGATTAAAGTGATTGCCTCGGGCAAGCTGATCACCCCTTCCAGAGTCGCCTGGGCACTGGCTCTTGGCGCAGACTTCATCGCCTCTGCCAGAGGTAACATGTTTGCGCTGGGATGTATTCAGGCATTGCAGTGCAACAAGGATACCTGCCCTACCGGGATAACCACCCACAACAAGAAGCTGCAACAGGGTTTGGATCCCAGAGACAAATCCACCCGAGTCGCCAACTACAACAAGGCATTACACCATGACCTGGGGATGCTGGCCCATTCCTGTGGAGTCAGTGACCCAAGACAGCTCAAGCCACATCATGTCAGAGTCGTCACTCAAAATGGTCTGTCTGTGTCCTTGGATAAATATTACGCTCACTTCGATCAATAAAGATAATTTAGCTGTCACTAAAGTATAATAGTGGGTAGATTGTGCGTTATGTCACAAAAGTGGTAAGATCTTACTCCTAGTCAAGACTTGCCACTTCCAGAGGATTTTGAAGTGAAAATGACATTTGTCAGTCAGGTCCCCAAGCCGGAAACGAGCAAAACTGCATCGCTCAGCTGCAAGAATTGCAGCCGTTTGATTGAGATTGAGGGAGAGATGCTCTGTTATCGCGGCGGTAAAATAACTGAACTGACGCCGGTAAACGAAGCGAAAAATGGTTTCAACCTACTGTGCGACGGCTGGCAAGCCGACCGCAACCAAACCAAGAAATAGGATCAACTCAGGCTCAGCTGCGCAAAACCCCTTGCGACTGAGCCTGCTTTCTTGACTCACTGATAATCCCTTCCAACGCCGCATTAAAGGTTTCCGCAGATACCATAGACAGAGTCAGGCCGCGGGTGGAAACTCTCAGTCCAGCACGTAACTCAGTATGCAGTTGATTGAGGGCAACTTCGTCCATACCCCGCTTTTTCAGATTATCTGCCAAACTGTTCCAGTCTGTACGGACTTTGTCCTGCATTCCTTCGATATTGACCTGCAATACAATGTTTTCCATCTGTGCTGCCCCCAGGCTGACGCTACTTCGGAGCATCAAGTATGCGGCAGCCAGCCTGAATCAATGCTGAACTTGCACCGACTCATCTGCCTGTTTTGTGTGCTGGATCCGCCACAAACGAGCATAATATCCATCGGCGGCCAACAGGTGGTCGTGGGTGCCGGACTCAACCAACCGACCTTGATGCAACACTAAGATTTTATCGGCATCCACCACAGTCGACAGCCTGTGGGCAATCACCAGACTGGTATGGCCCTTGGCAACTTCATCGAGCGCCTTGAGAATAGCCCTCTCGGAGCGGCTGTCCAGTGACGAGGTGGCTTCATCGAAGATCAGTATCGGCGAGCGCTTCAATATCGCCCTGGCAATAGCCACTCGCTGCTTTTCACCGCCGGAGAGTTTCATGCCTCTCTCACCCACCTTGGTCTGAGCCTGCTGTGGTAATGTCTCAACAAACTGCTTCAGATGGGCCAACTCTATCGCCTGCCAAATCTCGGCGTCAGAAGCATCGGGGCGGCCATAGCGAATGTTTTCAAACAGAGTATCGTTAAACAGCACTGTATCCTGAGGCACTATGGCGATGGCCCGGCGCAGTGCATCTTGGGTCATGTCGCGAATATCTATACCATCGACCCGAATCGCCCCTTGGCTGACATCGTAAAAACGGAACAGCAAGCGTACCAACGTCGATTTACCGGCGCCGCTTTCACCCACTACAGCCACCTTCTGCCCGGGTTCTATCTCAAAACTCACGCCCTTGAGTATCTCCCTGTCACCATAGCCAAAGCCAACCGAGTCAAAACTGACTCTGCCCTCTGTCGGCACGATATCCTTGGCCACTGGGTTATCTTTTACCAGCGGAGTCTTATCCAGCAGCGAGAACATCCTTTCAATATTGGCCAAGGCTCCACGAATCTCACGATACACAAAACCCAGGAAGTTGAGCGGCATAAAGAGTTGCATCATAAAGGCATTGATCAACACAAAATCACCCACTGTCATCTGCCCCCGGGTCACTTCAAAAGCCGCGAGCCCCAGCATCAAGGTCATGGCAACAGCAATAATTGTGGCCTGACCGGCATTGAGAGCAAACAGCGACAGGCGATTCTTGCGTTTGGCCACCTCCCAATCCGCCAAAGCCTTGTCATACTCATTCGCCTCATAGGCTTCATTATTGAAGTACTTGACGGTTTCATAGTTAAGCAAACTGTCGATAGCACGGGTATTGGATACAGAGTCGGCCTTTGCCGCCTCACGTACATAGGCGGTGCGCCACTCGGTGGCTATCACAGAGAACATGCCATAGGCCAACACGGAGCAGAAGGTAATCAGCGCAAACCAGATGCCGTAATTCCACAGCAAAATGGCCACCACCATCAGGATTTCCAGCAGGGTAGGCACTATGTTGAACACCATAAAGCGCATCAGAAAACTGATGCCGCTGGTGCCACGCTCTATGTCCCTCGATAATCCGCCGGTGCGTCTGTCGAGATGAAACCCAAGATCCAGCCGGTGCAGATGTTCAAATACCTGCAACCCCAGGCGCCGTATCGCTCTCTCTGTTACCCTGCCAAAGAGGGTATCCCTGATCTCCCCTGTGAGTGCATTAACCAATCTCAAGCCGCCATAAGCCAAAACCAGCGCCAAGGGCACGGCCAACAGCTGCGCAGTTTGTTCGCCGCCAAGGCCATCTACCAAATGCTTCAACAGGAAAGGCAAGCCGACACTGGCGAGCTTTCCCACAACAAGACACAACAGCGCCAGGATAATCCGGCCCTTGTATTCCAGCAGATAGGGCCAGAGAAGTTTGAGCACTTGCCAGTTGAGCTTATCGACGGGACCTTCAAAGTAGAGAGTTGGACGCATACATCTTGCCAGGGGAAAAGAGTGACTCGAGTGTAACAGTGACCAGGACTCAAGTCTGCGATCTGTTTGGCTGCCCACTCGGAAATAATCACAGCAACTAGCACTTTAGAATTACAAAAATAACATTAGACCTAGACTAAATAACTAGTAACGGAATTTTTATCGCCAAAATCACCTCAAAGAAGCGAAAGATGGTTATGCATGAAAAAAGAATTTGGTACTCTTTCCAGCTATTGAGTACGGGCAGCAACAAGTGTTCAAAAAATGTCAAACAAACCGGCCCGCACCGATTTTTACCGTATATTTTGAAGGAAATCTTATGTTGGATTCAAAAGTTCAATACCCGCCCCTGCCGCTGATCCAAACCTGGGTATGGATGATGATCGAATCAGGCAACCCCGAGATCCAGGAAAAAGGCCGTAACAACCTGATAGCTTCCTTTGGCAGTCTGGCCAAAGCCAACGAATATTTGGCACAGCAAGCCCAAAAATAAAGGCGCCGATGGCGCCTTTATTTTTGTAGTAGAAACATTCAACCCTGACGGCGTTTAAGCACGCTGTCGTTGAGCATTGACAGCAGTCTCTCTGTATCATCCCAACCTATGCAGGCATCGGTAATGCTCTGGCCATAACAAAGTGGCTGTCCGGGTTTGAGATCCTGACGTCCTTCCACCAGATGACTCTCCACCATCACCCCAAAAATTGCCTGCTGTTTGGCGGCAATCTGGCCGCAAACATCTTCAGCGACCAACATCTGACGCCGGAAGTCCTTACTGGAGTTGGCATGGCTGAAATCAATCATCACCTTGGGTTTCAGACCGGCACTCTCAAGCTGAGAACATATCTGGGCCACATGGGCCGAGCTGTAGTTGGGCTCGCGTCCACCGCGCAGAATGATATGGCAGTCATCATTCCCCTTGGTTGACACAATCGCCGAATGGCCAAACTTGGTCACAGACAGGAAATGGTGTGGCGCACTGGCGGCCCCAATGGCATCTATCGCCACCTTGATGGTGCCATCTGTACCGTTTTTGAATCCCACAGGGCAAGAGAGGCCCGATGCCAACTCCCGATGAACCTGGGACTCTGTGGTACGGGCTCCGATGGCGCCCCAACACATGAGGTCGGCCATATACTGCGGGGTAATCATATCGAGAAACTCACCCGCGGTTGGCACCTGGTTGTCATTCAATTCGAGCAGCAATTTGCGGGCAGTTCTCAGGCCGTCGTTGAGCTTGAAGCTGTTATCCATGTATGGATCGTTAATCAGCCCCTTCCAGCCCACTGTCGTTCTGGGTTTTTCAAAATAAACCCGCATCACCACTTCCAGTTGATCCTGATAGGCCGTTCTGAGCTTGGCCAGACGCGCACCATACTCCAACGCCGCTTCAGGGTCGTGAATAGAGCATGGCCCTATCACCACCAGCAGGCGATCATCCTGTCCCTGAAGAATTCTGTGAATATTTTCCCTGGCCTTAAAGACAGTTGAGGAAGCGCGCTCGGTTGCCGGAAATCGTTCCAGAATGGCTATCGGTGGCAGTAACTCTTTAACTTCATTAATCCGTACATCATCATTCTGGTAATACATAAATGTCACACTACTCCGGCTATTGATAAGAATCTCTTGTTTTGGATAACAGTTTCAATCTATCCGTTATATTCAACCAATGCAATTGACTTATATGGGTTTACAGGCAAATCTGCCCTTTTATTGTTTTTTGTATGGCAATCTTATGATTTAATAAAAAATTCTTTAAGTGTGATATTGCAAACGAAAGAGATGTTCAGCAACCAATGGGCAGTAAAACAGGCAAACAGCCTATAGGCCCCAGGAACCGAATTATAATTACACCTGATACCCAGTAACCCAAGGCCAACTGTGATCCGACTCTGTCTGCTATCTGTACTCATGCTGATGCCTCTTGCCCAAGCCAAGTCGCAGGCCAATCGGTCGGTGACCTTTTCCACCAGTTTCTCCATCGCGCCTTTCTTTACTGAAGACCGCCACAACGGCATCCAATACCAGTTACTGAAACAAGCCTTGCAACACAGGCAACTCACCTTGGGAGATATCGCTTTTACGCCCCCCAAACGCGCCTTGCGGCTGCTGTTGGCCGGCCAGGTCGATTGTCTTATCAATGCTCCGCCCGGACTCAAAGGGATGCACTACACCCCGAGCCTGCTCAGTTACCAAAACAGCATCTTTCTGCTCGCCGATAACCAGAGAATCATTGAGCAAGTCGCCGATCTCGCCCATATACGCCTGGCGGCCTTTCAAAATGCCAGCCATTACCTGGGAGCGGAATTTGCCAAGATGGCCCGCCTGAATCCGGATTACAGTGAAATTGCCAATCAGAGTAATCAGGTGGCTATGTTGCTGGGGAATAGAGTTGAGGCAATAGTGTTGGAAAGGCGAATTTTTGCCTATAACTATCAAAAACTTGCTGAGAAAAAGGACTCACTTCCTCCTGTAAGGGAAGTATCGCTGTTCGAAGAGGCCCCACGCTTTCTGGCTTGCCGGGATCCTGAGATAGCCGCCGAAATAACCGCCGGTATCGAGTGGCTTTATGAGCAGGGAGTTGCCGAGCGTATTCTGGCCGAACCACCACAGTTTGATGACTGACAATATTCAAACCCGAGTAGTTTTCCATCAGGCTTTATTTATCTGAAAAAGCAGCAGATAAATAAAGTCAAAGCTGAAATTAAAACACAATCCCACATTAAACCCTCTTCAGACAATCAAATATTCCGCATAAAGTCTTGCCGCCTTAACATATCGAAGTTAGCTTAATTAGTGGATGAGCATACTTATCCGTTCAACAAAATAATGACAATCAACAAGAGAAATGCGACATGAAAATATCCACCACCCTAATGATGTTGGGTCTTTGTAGTGTCTGCTCCCTGAGTCATGGCGCCACCGGCGTCGCCTTTGTCCATGGAACAGGAAAACAAACCGATGCCCTGAACGATTACTGGACCCGCGAGTTTGTCGATTCAGTTCGTCAAGGTATCAGCACCCCGAGTAACTATCAGGTCATCAACTGTGACTTCGAACAATATATGTGGGATGAGGCCGCTGCCGGCTGTCTGGTCGATCAGCTGCAGAGCTTTATCAACGCCCGCAATCTGGATCAACTGATCCTCATCACCCACTCCAATGGCGGCAACATAGTGCGCTGGGTCTTGTCCAATCCCACCTGGGATGGGCGTTATCCAGCTGTGATCAACAGCATCAGCCGAGTGATAGCGCTGGCTCCTTCCAGTGCCGGTACCCCACTGGCCGATGCCGTCACTCAAGGCAATGTGTTTGAAACCAGTCTCGGCTGGCTGCTCGGTTACGACAGCGATGCCGTCAAACAGCAGCAAGTGGGTTGGATGGCGCAATACAACAGTCAATGGCTGTACGGCACAGCCGGGCGCCCTTCTCTGGGTAAGCCTTTTGAAGCTGTTGTCGGCTCGGACGTGGAGTCGGCAGTTTGGGACAGCGACAGCTATTGCGGCGGCTATCAGTACCAGGTCGGGTTGGAGACTACCCAAAACTGGCTGGATAACTGCTCCGACGGTTTTCTTGAGTGCAGCTCCCAGAGTGCCGCCGGCAGTGTCTGGTTTACCGATAAGCAGAAAACCCGTGACAGAGAACCTTTGAGTCACCATCAAAGCCGCCGGGCCTGTTTTAATCTCGACACCCTTCTGCGCAATCATATCTGAGGACGTAAGTATGAAGATGCATATCAGCAAGACACCGCTGCTGGCAGCGATACTCCTGAGCCTCACGGGTTGCCAGGATGATGCCAAGGTAGAACAGAACCAGCAGCCCAAAAGCCTGACCTTGGCCATGGTGCCGCCCCAGACAAGCGATATCAAGGCTTCAGAAGAGCTAGATACAGGGCAATTGCCGCCCTTGAATACTTCCAGGGAAGATGTCAGCTTTGTCAGGGCGCTGTCAGGGGAGTATCAAGCCCAGCTGCCGGACAAAACCGCCAGTGCCAGCAGTGATGAATACTGGTTGATGGTTACAGGCGCCGAGCTTAACCAGGGCATAGAGCTGCCATTAACCCAAGGCAGCAGCGTTATCCGTCTGGCTCCTCGCTGGGATAAAAGCAGCGGCGCCCCGACTGCCCCCAAGAGCATTGCTCCGGACGCAGTTCAACTCAGCTCGGCCGCAGGCAAAACTGAGAACAAGCGTCTTATCCGCCGCGCCGTAGACTCTGAGTCTCTGGCCAGCGCCGGGATGGATGATGACTCCAGTGCCCTGTTGCTGAGCTCAGATATCAAGCCCGGTCTCTATCGCCTGCAGGTCGCCGCAGCGCTGACCGCCACTGACAACTATCTCGTCAATGTCAAAGAGAAAGGGTCTGCCTATCGTCTCAAGTTAAGCACCCCATCATCACTCGAGGCCAACACCCATCTCGAGTTGGAGCTGGCGCTTGAGAACGATAAGGCCATGGGTTCACCTCGTTTGGCCAGTGCCCGGCTGCAGCAAGCAAGCGGCGAGCAAACCCCACTGCAACTCAGCAAAAGTGGCGACAGCTGGCGACTGCAAAATGAGCAGCTGCCCATGCCCTCAAGCAATGCGGGGTTCAGTGAACTGGTGGTCGATATTGAGACCCAGGTGGATAACACCTTGGTACGACGTACCGTCAAGACCGCCTTCAAGCAGTTCTATCCATCGGCGCGGCTGGCACCCGAAATCAAAGTTGGTTGGCAAAATGGTCTGCCAAGCGCCCTCAACTTTACGCTGGAGCTGGCCCAAAGTGGTCGTTTTGGGGTGTCGGCAATACTGACAGGGATGGACTCCCAGGGGCGGGAAATCGCCATACTGCAGAGTGAAAGCGCAGCCTGGCTGACACAAGAGCAAAACAGTCTGCAGTTGCCTCTAAACCTTGAGCTAATCCAAAATTCGGGCTTAAAGCCGCCCTATGGTGTCAGGGCAGTTGAGCTCAAGGATATGGGGCAGATGGCGCGCTTGAGTTACCGCGACAAGGCGCTGAGTTTAGATGCCCTTTAAAGCCAGCTTTCAGGCAGAGAGAAACTTATAGCCAGAAAGCAACTTATAGCCCAAAAGCAGCAAAGCCCGATGCAGATGTCAGCATCGGGCTTTTTACTCTGCAGCTTGGCTTAACCAATTGCGCCTTTATAACCCCACTCTTTCAGCCAAGCTTTTGAATCAATGCCCTTCCATCGCATGCAACTTGGCCTGATAGCGTTTTTTCTGCTCGCCGTCACCGGCCAGCGCCAACGCCTTTTGCAGATTGCTCTTCGCCCGGTCGGAGTCCCCTTTTGCCCAATAGGTTCTGGACAAACCAAAGTAAAACTCGTGGCGATAATCCGCCTTCTCAATCGCTCTTCGATACCAACTCAGCGCCTCGTCATATTGGCGATCCATGTAGGCTTGCTGCGCCATATCATAGTAGTAATAAGGATTACGGATCCGGGCAAGCTCCAGTACCTTGTGCACTTCGGCCCATTCATCCAGTCTATCCTGGCTACTCAGCATGACCGCCAGGTTATAGAGGGTAGTCATGTTTTCCGGCTCAAGCGTCAACGCATAGCGGTAGACCCGCTCGGCCATCTGTTCCATGCCCCTGGCGCGATAGAGCACCGCCAGGCTGTTGAGCGCCGGAATAAACAGACTCTGCTGTTGCAGGCTCTTTTTCAGCAAGCCGTATGCGAGATCCCAATTCTCATTGATCAATGCCTCGGCCGCCGTATTGTTGTAATACATGGCGACCACAGTACCTTGGCTGATCTTATTGACCTTATAGCTGCGCACAGCACGCTCGGGCAGGAAATCCACCAGAATGGAACGCTCGGTGACATGGAAGACATGATTATTCTTGGGCGGGTATAACTTGAGATTGATATGACCATTGACCAGATAAAAGGCGCCTTGGCGATCCCAGACCGGGGGCACTTCCACATCACGAAATTCAACCTCTATCCCCAGTTGTTGCGCCATGGCCGCCGTCAGGATCACCAGTGACATGCAGTTTCCGGCCCTGTCGTGAAAGGTTTCGGCGGCGGTGCGGGTGTAGTTGTCCTGATAGCGAAAGCCGCCCTTGTCGGCATGGATATAGTCAGCCAACCACTCGTGGGCCAACACCTGATTGGAGATGAGTGCCCCACGGCTATAGGCACCTCTGAGTAACTGCACCGCCTCGGGAGGCAAGGCGAATAACTCGGCGGGCTCGGGGATATTCCCAACCTCTTTGAATTGGTTATCCTGAAACAGGCTGCCCAGGGCCATCTTGCTTGGCACCGGGGTACTGTTGCAACCGCAAAATAGCAGCAGCAAAACCGCACCCAATAGGCGAATCACCATGGTAGCGGGTAGAGCGCCAAAGAGAGCACGAGTGAGAGTGCCTGAGAACATAAGGCCTCCTGAGTTAAGGCTTCTTTACTGAAAGCTTAAGTCAGACTGGCCACTCCTGCCGCGCCAAAGGGTGACAAAATGTGAATATCCCCTAGTTCAAGCCTTCATTTCCGGGAGCGATAACTTCGGAATCCGGCTTGGGGATCCCTATATAGAGCTGCTGTTGCCGGTAAAGATAGGGGCGATAAAAATGGCCATCGCAGGAAAAGTAGCGATAGGGGCGCATGTAAGGAACACATATAGCAGGCAGGCTGCGGAGGATCTCCAGTTGCTGCTGCGAGCGCAGTAGTTCCTGCCACTCATGCTGACGCAGTAATTCATCCCTGACGGCAAAGGCATCGAAGGGCTCACTGGCATCACGAACCACCACTTGTCCTGCCTCGGCATTGCCAAGCCACAGCAAGGTACTGCACAAAGTGCAGAGAAAAGTACCGGTCAGCTTCATTACACTGAGAGTCTTCATCGCCATCCCCTTAGGCTCCAGGCTGTTTCTGCTTTCAGTCTGCCCCCAAGAGCGTCTGTCATCAAGCGCCATAGCCCCAAAATGCGCTTTTCCTGGCCGACTCCCGCCAAGCCAGGTAACAACAAGGCCGGTAACCCCAAAGCCAGCTCTAACCAAAAGCCATCTCACAAGAGATGGCTTAAAGATTAAGGAAGCTTGCTTGATCTCTCAAGAACACTCATGGCTTATCATGGCGTTCTTGGCTTATCAATTGGCGTTCTTGACAGTCACAAACTCAGGATAGGCATCGATACCGCAATCCGACGCGTCCATACCGTTGTATTCTTCCTCTTCGGTCACCCGGATCCCCATGGTCACTTTCAAGGCGCCCCACACCAGCAATGACGCCAGGAACACCCAGGCAGAGATCACCGCAGCGCCAAACAGTTGCCCTGTCACACTGGCATCGGCATTGGACAGAGGCACCATCATCAAACCGAAGAAACCGGCGACCCCGTGCACCGAGATAGCCCCGACAGGATCATCTACCTTGATGCGGTCAAAGCCCACGATGGAGAACACCACCAAACCGCCGGCTACCAGGCCTATCACACCCGCCATAGGCAGAGAGGGCGACAATGGATCGGCCGTGATAGCCACCAAACCAGCCAAAGTACCATTGAGTATCATGGTCAAGTCGGCCTTGCCCCACACCATCTTACAGACGATCAGTGCAGATACCGCGCCGAAGGCCGCCGCCGAATTGGTGTTGACGAAGACTTTGGCCACGGCGCTGGCATTCTCGGCATCAGAGACCAGTAACTGAGAACCACCGTTGAAACCGAACCAACCCATCCAGAGGATAAAAGTCCCCAGGGTTGCCAGCGGCAGGTTGGATCCCGGGATAGGGTTAACCTGGCCATTGGCGCCATATTTACCTTTACGGGCCCCCAGCAGCAAGACGCCGGCCAAGGCCGCGGCCGCACCGGCCATATGCACTATGCCGCTACCGGCAAAGTCGACAAAGCCGGCTTCGGAAAGGAAACCACCGCCCCAGGTCCAGTAACCTTCCACCGGATAGATGACTGCCGTCATTACCAGGCTGAATGCCAGGAAAGCCCACAGGCGCATGCGCTCGGCCACGGCGCCGGAAACAATCGACATGGCTGTAGCCACAAATACCACCTGGAAGAAGAAATCAGACTCCAGCGCATGGTCGGCGTCAGCAGCTTGAGATCCTATCAAGGTGCTGATGCTCGGCAGCCAGCCGCCCTCGCCATTGTCCACATACATGATGTTGTAACCCACTATCAGGTAGGTGATACAGGCGATTGAATAGAGACAGATGTTTTTGGTGAGTATCTCTGTGGTGTTTTTGGAACGCACCAACCCAGCCTCCAGCATGGCGAAACCCGCCGCCATCCACATCACCAGCGCGCCGGAGATCAGAAAGTAAAAGGTGTCCAGCGCAAAACGCAACTCTGTGACCGTAGTACCCAATTTGCTCAGTTCTTCCATCTTCTCCCCCTTACAGCGCTTCTGTATCTGTTTCGCCCGTACGAATACGGATAACCTGTTCCAGATCTGTCACAAAGATCTTGCCGTCACCTATTTTGCCGGTATGGGCGGCGTTGGTGATGACCTCCAGCAGGTGCTCAAGATTCTCCGCCTTGGTGGCGATCTCGAGCTTAACCTTGGGCAGAAAGTCCACCTGATACTCGGCTCCCCGATAGAGCTCTGTATGCCCCTTTTGTCGGCCAAAACCTTTGACTTCGGTGACCGTCATCCCCTCAATGCCTATGCCCGCAATCGCTTCGCGGACATCATCAAGCTTGAACGGCTTAATGATTGCGCTGACTAATTTCATCCAGACCTCCAGAATCGCCTTGCTGTATTGGTGTTATGCCAAAAGCAATTCAAGCATCAGGCCAAAATGTTAATTTTTTGTTTTATAAAGAGTTAGCTTTTACGGGCCAGGTTGAGAGCTGCAGATATGCACCAATTAAGTGCAAGTAAGGCTTGGGCGCACAAAAAAAGCGCAATCATCTACGACCTAAGGCCTATTGGCTTAAGCCCTGTACTGACGTTAACTGAATGTCCTGTCGTTGACTGAAGTGAAAGAAGGACTCGTTTGCACCTGTCCTAAGACCAACCTGAAGGAGAACAAGATGCTAAAAGCGGAAGAATGTGTGCTGGTCATAGTGGATGTTCAGGGCAAACTGGCGCAGATAATGGACAAGAGTGAACAGCTGCATCAACAACTGGCCATGCTGATAGAAGGCACGGCCTTGTTTGATATCCCAGTGCTCTGGCTGGAACAGTTGCCGCAGAAGCTCGGCCCCACTACAGAGTCGCTGGCCGCCCTGCTATCCAAGACCAATTCGCCGATTGCCAAGCATCACTTCAGTGGCTGGCACTGCCCGGCGTTCCGTGAGGCACTGTTGAGCACGGGCCGCAAACAGGTACTGCTGGCCGGGATAGAGACCCATGTCTGTGTCTATCAAACCTGTGGTGATCTTATTGAGCAGGGTTTCGATGTGCACTTGATAGCCGATGCCGTCAGCTCCCGCAGTGAAAGCAACAAACGCTTGGGAATAGAGATGATGAAGCAGCAGGGAGCCAGGCTCAACAACAGCGAATCTTTACTGTTTGAACTGCAACATCAGGCAGAAGGTGAACGCTTTAAGGCTCTGCTTAAGCTGATCAAATAAGCCTGTAATCACTCACTGGCTACCACTGCTGGCTTGTAAGATAAAAAATCCCCGCGGTGCGGGGATTTTTCATTTCGTTATGTTAACGACTGTTACTTGTAGGTTGCTTCACGCTTCTTGGCTTCAGCATCCCACTTAGGCAGAACATTTTTCTTGAAGTCTTCCTTGTCGGAAACCATCTTCTTCATGTCCATACCCAGAGCAGCCTGAGCCTTGGCCTTGGTGGAGATATCAGGCAGAGCGACAGGCTCAACGATACCTTTCTTAGCCAGCAGCTGCGCCAGTTTCACCCGGGCGTTGGCAGCCTTGTCAACCGCAGTACCCAGTACCCGCAGCGCTTCATCAGGAGCGTGAGCCGCGACACCGTGAGAGGCGATAGCATAATCCCAGCGCCATTGAGCATGACGGATATCAGTCAGGATTGGCTTCATCTCGGCTTCGGTCGCACCGGCTTTCCAAGCGGCAGCAGCTTCGAAGTGCGCCTTGACGATTTGATCTTCGGCCTTCAGCTTCAGCTCTTTAACTTTGGCTTTACGCTCGGCAGTCAGGTTCTCCATAAACTCTTTGCTCTGAGTGTGGCACTGAGCACAGGTTTCTTCGAAGCGGTCGAAAGGATTACCCACTTTGTGATCGGTGAACTTACGCCCCTTGTCGTTGGTTACTTTCGGCATGTGACAGTCAACACAGGTCACGTTGTTCTTACCGTGAACCCCCAGCTGCCAGGTTTCATAACCTGGGTGCTGTGCCTTCAGCATAGGAGTCTTGGACAGAGCGTGAGTCCAGTCGGCAAACTCGATGGCATCGTAGTAAGCTTCCATGGATTCCACTGTAGTGCCTTGATCCCATGGGAACTTAACAAAGCCCTTACGGCCTTCCACTTTCTCAAAGTAGTATTCTACGTGACACTGGCCACAAACCATGGATTGCTTGTCTTTGCGGGAAGCCTTATCAAATGGCGTACCCAGGGTCTCCATGGCGCGCTCGGCAAAAGGACGGCCCAGACGCAGCTTAGGCGAACCTTTCTCGTGACAGTCACCACAACCTATGGCGTTAACCACTTCAGGGCCACCTTTGGCCCACTTGCCGGTGAAGTAACCATCTTCACCCTGCTCTTCTATCAGGCGAGGAACATCCGGGCTCTTACAGCTCCAGCAAGCCATTGGCATTGGGCCATCTTCGGCACTCTTTGGCGCACCGGTACGCAGGGTGTTACGCACATCGGTCACGGCATAAATGTGGCCACGAGGAGCATTGTAGTCCTTGGCGAAACCATAACCGGCCCACAGGATCACCAGGTTGGGATCTTCTGCCAATACGTCAACAATTTCAGAACTCTTTGCAGTGTCATGCCAACTGGCATATTGATTTTTGAACTTGTCTTTGTAGACTTCGTTGCGAGGCTCGGTCTTGTCACTCGCAAACGCACCGGCAGCCATTACGCTTGCCGCGACCAATGCACTGAGTGCAAAGGATTTTTGGCTTAATTTTTTCACCATCTCATCTCCGTGTTACTTTATCGTTATTTGCAATAACCACGACATCTCCAAGGTCAAAAGTAGCCGCTTGAATACGCCAAAAATATACCTCTTAGGAGGTATCCGGGGCGAAGTTTGCGCCAGATCAAAATGTGAAGGCGATGTTGTTCACATTTTTGTACTCTTGTTAATGTATTCAAGCGCTGGCTAATGTAGAACTCTGAGACCCAAGTCCTTTTTTATTCTCGACAATCTTATCGGCGCGTTTCCTTTCCGATAATCGAGAGTAACGCTGCAGGGACTGAGGAAACCTTAGCAAAAGTGAGTGAATATTTCATGAAACGAGGCAGTTTGACCTCTACCATTTTAGGCTTAATGCTGACCCTTATCCTGCTCTCAAGCGGTCTGGCCACTTTTGCCATTATCAATCTGTCATACAGCCTGGGAGATGCCAGGGCGATCAACGCTTCCGGCTCACTGCGAATGCAGAGCTACCGGCTGATGTTTTATGCCAACTCCGGCAGTGAAGAAGCGCTGCAAAAAATTCGCGAATTTGAAAACACCCTCTACTCAGATGCCTTGGTACGCTCTATGGACTGGTCATCGCCGGCCAGGCTCGGGCAGCAATACCAACTGGTGATCAGCAAGTGGAAGGTCATGAAGTACTACATAGAGCAGGAAGACTCGCGCAACTATGCCTCCTCGCTGAAAGACTTTGTCGATACCATAGATTTGCTGGTATTGGAGATGGAGCACCACGCCGCCTTCAAACTAAGATTGCTGGCCGTCAGCCAGATAGTAGGCTTGGGGTTGATGCTGCTGATTGCCTTTATCGCCGTGCGCTTTACCAAACGCAAGGTGGTGGTACCGCTGCAACAGATGATGGAATCGGCCAACACTATTTCCAAGGGTAACTTTGCCGTCGAAATGCCGAAGACGGAATATATTGAGCTCAGCGCTCTTTCCGATGCCCTCGACAGTACGGCTCAGGAGCTGGCAACTCTCTACGGCAACCTGGAAACTCAGGTGAAGGAGAAGACTCTGGCGTTGACCCGTGCCAACCGTGAGCTCAAATTTCTTTATGACAATCTGGTGTTGCTGCATTCGGGCAAACTCAATTTCGAGGTGATGCGGCAGTCGCTGCTGCAACTCAAGGAGTATGAGCACCTGCAACATCTGCGGCTGATTATTCAGCAGGATGAAGATGCCATGGAGGTGATCGCCACCGACGAGGATATCTGGCCGCAATCCGGACAGACCATGCAGTTTCCGCTCAAGTTTGAACAACAGGAACTCGGCTTTCTGGAAGTGATAGGCGAGCACGATATCAATGTGCCCCTGTTTGAAAACTTCGCCATCATGCTGGCTCGCTCGATAGTGATTCACAACGCCTCCGAACAACGCCAACAGTTGGCCCTGCTGGAAGAGCGGGCGGTTATCGCCAGGGAGCTGCACGATTCTCTTGGGCAACTGCTGTCCTTCCTGAAAATCCAGATAAGTTTGTTGCGTAAAGGCCTCGACCAGAGCTGCAAAAGCCCGGCGGTGACCCAACAGCTCGAAGAACTCAATGAGGGGGTGACCACAGCCTACGCCCAGCTCAGAGAACTGCTGTCTACCTTCCGCCTGACCGTTAAAGAACCCAATCTCCGCAACGCCCTCGAGGCCATGCTGGAGCAACTGCGCAGCCAAACAGACACGGAGCTGGAACTCAGCTATCGCCTGCCGCCACAGTTACTGGCGGCGCACCAACATATTCACATTCTGCAGCTCACCCGAGAAGCCACCCTCAATGCCATTAAACATGCAAATGCGAGTCGTATTTGTATCAGCTGCGAAAAGAACTCTGATAACATGGTGGTTATCAGTGTCGAAGACAACGGCATAGGCCTGGCGCATATCAAGGAAAGGGATCAACATTTCGGCATAGGGATAATGCACGAGCGAGCCAGCCGCCTCTCGGGTATGGTTGAATTTTCCAGCAATGCGTCGGGAGGCACCAGTGTTGTCCTGACTTTCCCACCTCAGCAGGAGCCACATCATGGGTAAACCTTATTCAGTTCTGGTAGTCGATGACCATCCCTTACTGCGTCGCGGTATCTGTCAGTTACTGGCATCCGATCCTGACTTTAGTCTCTTCGGTGAAGCCGGTACCGGGCTCGACGCCTTGGCGGCTACCGCCGAAAACGAGCCGGACATTATCCTGCTGGATCTGAATATGAAAGGCATGACGGGTCTCGATACCCTGAACGCCCTGCGTCAGGAGGGAGTCACCTCCAGAATCGTTATCCTGACGGTTTCCGATGCCAAACAGGATGTTATCCGTTTGCTGCGAGCCGGCGCCGATGGTTACCTGCTCAAGGATACCGAACCCGATCTGCTGCTTGGGCAGCTGAAAGAAGCCATGTCCGGCCACCGAGTGATCAGCGCCGAAGTGGAAGACTATCTGTTTGAATTGAAAAATGCCGCCGACGAGGAAGCCTGGCTCGACAGCCTGACACCGAGAGAGTTGCAGATACTGCAGCATCTGGCTGAAGGCCAGAGCAACAGGGTGATCTCCGAGGAACTGCATATCAGCGAAGGCACGGTCAAGGTGCATGTCAAAAACCTGCTTCGCAAGGCCAATGCCAAGTCCCGCACCGAAATGGCGGTGCGTTATCTCAACCGTTAAGCCACGAAAAAGGGACGCTACCGCGTCCCTTCTCATTTCTGCCAATGCCGCTTGTTCAGCGGCTCTGGTGCAGAAAGTCACACCAACTCTCAAGCACATCCTGAAAATCTTCCAAGCCGCACCAGGCTTCTGACTCGGCATCATATAGAGAGAGGGACTCATCCAACTCCTGACTCTCACCGAATTCGAGCACATTGGCGTAAACCCGCACCTGCTCCTGATCCAGTTGCAGCGTCAGATCCCGGCCAATCAACTGCCATTCGCGAATGCGCCCTGACTGTAAATCCGCCAATGCCTGTTTGACCTGAGTGCAGATCTCGGCGTTATCCGCCAACTCTTCAGAGAACCATTGCCCCAGTACATGATGCTCCATACTGAAGCGGGCCATTGCGGTTCCCGTCAGTGAATTGCGCCGAAATTCGTATTCCATGGTGCCACTTCTTTTGCTGTAATCAAACCTATCCTAATTTTAACCCAGAGCCCAGGGGATTGCCCATAGTTATGCCTGGGCTTTACTTTCTATCGTAATATCATTCCCTATAGAAGTTTGACTTGCTCAGAACTGTGTCAACCATTGGGGTTCAAGCCAGATTGGCGATGGCATAGTGATGCTACGGTGAGACAAGTTGGTGTAGTCATCGGGTGGCTGACAAGCTCCCCAAGGGCGTGTTGAAAAAGCACGTATGCGGTGCAAGCCAATGTCGCTTTATCCCGATATCCTATTACTTTACTTGCCTGCCCTGCTTTTCATTGTCACTGAGTGAGTAAATTCCTATGCCCAGTGGTATAACTAGGTTAGCTTGAACTAAAGCAAACCTATGAGAGTGAATCTATGGCCGAAAAACAATTTTGTGCCTTGCTGCTCAGCGGGGAGATGGCAGGCAAGGAGTTGACGCAGCAACAGGTCAGCGACTGGCGCCCGGAGCAGGGCATACTCTGGCTGCATCTGGACTATAAGAAGAAATCCAACCGTCAGTGGTTGCAACAACACAGCGGCCTGGACGCGCTGGAAGTGGCAGCACTGTTGGCGCAGGACACTCGCCCCAGGGTGGTACAATCCGGCCAGGGTTTCCTGCTGGCGCTCAGAGGGGTCAATCACAACCCCGGGGCCGACCCTGAAGACATGGTGTCGATACGCCTCTACCTGGACAATCACAGAATTATCAGCACCAGCAGTCGCGAGCTGTTATCGGTCAAAGACATCATCCAGAGCGTCAGCCAAGGAGCAGGCCCCGGCAATACCGGGGAGTTTTTGCTGGCGCTGACGCAGCGTCTCACCCAGCGAAAGACGGAGTTTATCGACCGGCTGGAAGAAACTGTTGACGATCTGGAAGACAAGGTCATGGCCGGTAACGACAGGGATCTACGCAGCGATATCGCCGAGCTCAGGCGCCAGATAGTGGTGGTCCGGCGCTACCTGGCGCCGCAGCGGGAAGCCTTTACCCGCCTGCTGGCAGACTCGGCTAAGGTATTTGATGAACAGCAGCGGCTTAAATTCAACGAAATCAATGATCAACTCATTCGCTGCATCGAAGATTTGGATGCCATCAGAGATAGGGCCAGCGTCACCCAGGAAGAGTTACAAAACCGTCAGGCCGAGGCCGTCAATCGCCGCCTCTATTTCCTGTCGCTGATCAGCGCCGTCTTTCTGCCACTGGGTTTTCTTACCGGTCTGCTCGGGGTCAATATCGCCGGGATCCCGGGCGCCGATGTCGGCTGGGCCTTCGGAGCCTTTTGCCTGTTCCTGTTGCTATTGGTAGGGGGACAGTTGTGGCTGTTCTATCGCTATAAGTGGCTGTAACGGGAAAAGGAAAGGACGCCGGCGGCGTCCTTTTCAATATCGGGTATCCACTTTCCGTGAAACAAGGGATTACTTGGCAGAAGCCTCGGCTTCGGTCGGCTCTACGGGGGCATCGGCCTTCTTGACCTTGAGCAACTCGACTTCAAAGATGAGTGTGGAGTTGGCAGGAATAGTGCCCATATCACGCTCGCCATAGGCCAGCTCAGATGGGATAACGAAGCGATACTTGGCGCCTACCGGCATCAGCTGAACCCCTTCGGTCCAGCCCGGGATCACCCGGTTCAGGGCAAATTCTGCCGGTTCACCGCGGGAGTAGGAGCTGTCAAACTCAGTGCCGTCGATCAGAGTTCCACGGTAGTGAACTGTCACTACGTCTTCGGCGGCCGGCTTCTCACCCTCGCCTGGAGTCAATACTTCGTATTGCAGACCGGACTCAGTGGTGATCACACCCTCTTTGGCCTTGTTCTGTTCCAGATAAGCCTTGCTTTCCTGCATCGACTTGGCCGCCATCTCCTGGACCTTGGCCATACGTTTTTCATTCAGCTTCTGGTCCAGACCTTCAAGCACTTTCTGCATCTCATCTTCAGTCAGTTGCAGCTCGTCTTTCAGCCCCTGTTGGAAACCAGTCACAATCAAAGCACGATCGACTGAGAAACCCAGCTCTTCCTGCTCCTTGATATGGCCGGCCATGTAGCGGCCAATAGAGGCACCCACGCTATAGGCTTCTTTCTGCTCGACAGAGCTCAGTTCCACTTTGTCGGCACTCGCTGTTTTTTGTTCTTGGTTACAGGCGGAAAGGCCGATCAGGGCCAGTGCGACCAGTGAAATTTTGTAAATCGGTTTCATTAAAGGCATCCTCAGGATCTTCAAATGGTTACAATTAACCCAAAATATGTAAGACGACTCACTTTATACCAGTTAACTTTGAGATACAAAGCAGATTATCCATACTGGTTAACAAGGGAAAGCGGCCGACAAACCGTTAACCCTTGCATGGAAGCGACAGCGTTTTACCCTTACTCAAAATGACAAGTCGAGGCGGTATAAGTTCATGGCAATAAACAGATTGCTACTTATTTGCACGCTCAGTTTTACTTTGCTTGGCCTTGGTGCCTGCCATCCAGGCCCCAATAGCAGCCAATCCCTGGCGGCCGATCCCAGCTACAGCGCCAGCCTCTCTGCCGATGGCCGCTACGCTTTGATAAGCAGCCAGGAGGGGATCAGGCTTTGGGATCTCAGACAAGGCGCGGTCAAGTATCAGTGGGCTCAAGGCAGTGAAGCCAATGATGTCATCGCCACAGATATCTCGGCCAATGGAGAATATGCGGTGACGTTAAGCCGCGATTCAGTTGCACTGTGGAAAATCGCCGACGGCCGGGCGGCGGGTTGGTGGTCACTGCCGGCAGTAGCCCAGACTGTGGCCGTGGCCGACAACGGCCAGTTGCTGGTAGGGCTGGCCGATGGCGCGGTGATGTCGCTGACCCCGACCACAGGTGTGCTGGTGAAATTTCTTGGCCACAGCGAAAAGGTCAACAGCGTTGCCCTCTCTGCCGATGGCCGCCTGGCATTGACCGGCGCCAACGATGCCACCGCCCTGCTGTGGCGCACCCAGGATGCTCAAGTACTGAGGCGCTGGCAGATGGACTCCAGGGTACTGAAGGTTGTCCTCAGCCGCAGCGGTAACCTCAGTTTAGTGTCCGACAGTACCGGCAATGCCGACATTTGGCACAATGACTCAGGGAAACTGGCCAGCTCGCTGGCGATAGTCCGGCGGCAAATGAACTTTTCGGCAGCGCGCTTTATCCAACAGGAGCAGGCCTTGTTGACCGGCACGCCGGCCAGAGAATTGAGTCTGTGGCAGGTCGATTCGGGGAAAAAAGTCGCCAACTGGCAAGTTTCACTGCCAAAAAAGCCTTTGCCCCAAAGCGCCGTAGTATACTCAGTGTCTGAATCCGACAACGGCCAACTTCAGAGTATCAGCAGTGCCAGCTTGCTGGAACGCTGGTCGGCGCCAACACAGAGGTAAGTAATGCAAGCAATCCCGGACAGGATCGAAGAGCTCGAAACCAAGCTGTCATTTCAGGAAGCCACACTGGAAGAATTGAGTCAGGAGATTTTCGAACTCAATAAAGTCGTGGCCGAGCAGCAGTTTCAGATCCAGTTGTTAATCAGTAAACTCAAAGCGATAGAACCGAGCAATATCGCGTCTCAATCGGAAGAAACGCCGCCGCCTCACTACTGAGTCGAATAAAGGGGGGATAAGGATGTTAGCCATAGCAACCTACGGAGAACGTATTCTGGGGCAGGCTGCCCAGCCGGTTCAACAGTTCGATGAACCTTTGGCGGCCCTGGCCGAGAAAATGCTCGAGACCATGAAACTGGCACAGGGCGTAGGCATAGCCGCGCCTCAGGTAGGCCAAGGTATCCGCTTGTTTATTATGGCATCCCATCCCAACGACAGATATCCGGATGCGCCTTTGATGGCGCCCCAGGTGGTGATCAACCCGCAGATACTCAAACGCTCAGGCAAGATGCTGGCCGGAGAAGAGGGTTGCCTGTCTCTGCCCGGTGAAAGAGTACAGATTCTGCGCCATGAAAGCATTGAGGTACGTTATCAGGATCTCAGCGGCGAGTGGCAGCAAGAATGGTTACAAGGCTTTGTCGCGCGCATTTTTCAGCATGAATATGATCATCTGGAAGGACTCACCTTGAGAGAACGACTGGAGATCCAAAACCAAGGAGCCGACTCTTGAAGTCAGGCAAGTTACTGCTGCCACTGTTGTTGTCTCTGAGCCTCACTGGCTGCGCCTTCAACAGTGTATTGGTCAACTATCCATCCCAACTGGCCGGCGTTCGCGCCGAACTCAACTCATCAATGCCGGGCAATGCCGCCAAGGAGTTGGCAGGCGGGATCAGCAGCCGCGATGGCCTGCTCTATGCCCAGGAAGCGGGGCGCGCCGCGCAGATAAGCGGCGATTTCACCGCCAGCAAAGACTATTACCAAAGCGCCATAGCCGCCTATCAGGCATTCGACGACAAGGCCAAGCTCAGTTTGTCCGAGCTGGGTTCACAGGGCGGCAGCCTGCTGCTGAACGACAATATCATTCCCTATCGTGGTCCCGGGTATGAGCGCATCATGCTGCACCAATATCAGGCTCTCAATTATCTGTTTGCCGGCGATGCCGAAGGCGCGTTGGTGGAGGTGCGTCGCAGCAATGAACTGCAATCGCTGGAACAGCAAAGGTACGAGAAATCCAGCAGCGCTGTGCAGCAGATGGCCAACGGCACTATCAGCGCTGAAATGGATAAACTGGGCAAGGCGGCCGGCAGTGTCACCAGCTCGTTTTTGAACGCCTACAGTTACTACACCACAGGGGTACTGCACGAAATCCTTGGTGAGCGCAACGATGCCTTTATCGACTATCGCAAGGCGGCGCAGATTATGCCGGATAATCCTTATTTGCAGCAGGATCTGGTGCGCTTGGCCAAAGAGCTTGCCATGCCTCAGTATGATGAGTTCAAACGCCGTTGGGGAGAAGCGCCCACGCCCGCCAAGGGGCAAGGCCAGGTCATCTTGCTGCTGGAGCGTGGCTTTGTGCCCGCCAAGGAGAGCCTAACAGTTCCCTTCACCATTCACGGCAACTGGCAAACTGTCTCTCTGCCCACCTATATGCCATCCAGAGTGCCGGTAAGCAGTGCCCATATCCGCGGCTTGTCAAAACCTATGACCGCAGCCCCGATAGCCAACATAGATGCCTTGGCCATCACGGCGCTCAAGGAGGAACTACCCTATCTGCTGGTGCGCCAGGCCGCCAGGGTCTATGCCAAGTCGGAAATGGCCCGCAAGGCCGAACGCAAAGACGGTTCGGACCTTGGGGTGATAGCCATGCAGATATTCAACGTGGTCACAGAGCAAGCCGATCGCCGCAGTTGGCTCACGTTACCTAGGCAGGCACAGATAGCAAGGCAGTTTGTCGATGCCGGCAGCTATCAACTAACCCTGGACAATCAGGGCACGGAAATTCAGGTTGAGAGTGGCAAGACCACTCTGGTCTGGGCAATAGACACTGGCAATGTCACACGTTTTTATACAAAATTGATTTGATAACCTTGAAATGGAACTGACTATGAAACACTTGAAGCTGATACTGATACTGGCAATGGCTATGGGCATGGCAGCCTGTCAATCCAAAGTGGAATACGGTGATGCCACTGAGGTAGAGACAGTGAATGAAAACTTCGGTTCGACAGATCTGCAAGCCATTGCCGCCAAAATGGTCGACAGCATGCTGACTTTCCCGCCTGTGGTGGCCATGACAGCCAACGACAGACCTATCATCTTTGTCGACAAGATCAAGAACAAGACCTCTGAGCATATAGATACTGAGTCAGTGACCGACTCCATCAGCAACAAGCTGCTGCGCTCAGGCAAGTTCCGTTTTATCGATATGACCAAGGTGGATTCAGTGCGCAAGCAACTGGACTACCAGAACAACGCCGGCATGGTTGACCCATCCACCGCCATCAAGTTCGGTCGTCAGATAGGCGCTCAATACATGCTCTACGGCAACCTTTCCAGCATAGTCAAACAAGATGGCAGCACCCGTGATGTCTACTACAAGATGACCATGCGCCTGATGGACCTGGAAACCGGCTTGATCGAATGGTCCGATGAAAAAGAGATCCGCAAAGTGAAGTCCAAGTCCTTCCTCGGGCTCTAACCAAGCACCACACTCCTTCCCAAAAGCCGCTGTCACAGCGGCTTTTTTGTAACATTTCTCCTTTGTTCTTTGTCGGCAAATAGCGTAATTTATGCCGCGGGCGCCAAGCCTGAGAGGGTATTAACTCTAGGTGTATCCCTCCCCTTTCATTCCTGTTGTGAGGGAAAACACCGACACCCAATGGTAAAACAATAAAAAGCAAGGAATCTGTTTGTGAAATCTCTTCCCCGGTTGTTTGGTCTCAGCCTGTTGGCTGCCGGACTGCTATCACTCAGCGGCTGCAGCAGCACTCAATCCTCTGCAGGTGTGCGGGATGGCAGCGGTTATATCAGTGAGCAACAGGCGATGGCTCGCTCTACCAGAGTCAGCAATGTCAGCTATGAACTGGACTTTACCTTGGATGGCAGCGAGCGATTTGCCAACCGCACCCTGGTACGTTTCAGTCTCAGCGATAACCAACAGCCCCTGACACTGGACTTGAGCAAGGCGCAGATCACCAGCCTTAAGATCAACGGCCACAGGCTCTATCCCAAATACAATGGCGCCTATCTGGAGATCAGTGCCAAGTTGCTGCTCAAAGGCGACAATGAGATAGAAGTCAGCTTCACACGCCAGCATTCCAGCAATGGTGAAGGGCTGCACCGCTTTGTGGATCCCGTCGATGGCAAGGTCTATCTCTACTCCCACTTTGAGCCCGCCGCCGCGCAGCAGATGTTTGCCGTATTCGACCAACCGGATCTCAAGGCCAGCTACAAGTTAACTGTCAGAGCCCCCAAAGACTGGCAGGTGATCAGCGCCACCCAAGAATTGAGTGTGACCCCGGAGGGTGACAGCCAGCTATGGCAGTTTCCGGCAACACCCAAGTTGAGCCCCTACAACTTTTCCATGCATGCAGGCCCTTACCATGTCTGGCAAGACAACAGCGGCAAATACCCCATGCGCCTGTTTGCCCGCCAATCAGTGGCGGCCCAGGTCAATGCCGCCGACTGGTTCAGATACACAGACGCCGGGCTTAAGTTTTTTGACGACTATTTCGGTATCGACTACCCCTTTAAAAAATACGATCAACTGCTGGTGCCTGACTTCCTCTATGGTGCCATGGAAAATGCCGCCGCCATCACCTTTGCCGAAGGGCGTTTTCTTGGCAGTGGTGAGATGACAGCCAATCAGCGCCAGCGCTTGGCGTCGGTGATCATGCATGAAATGGCGCACCAGTGGTTTGGCGATCTGGTGACCATGAAATGGTGGAACGGTCTGTGGCTCAATGAAAGCTTCGCCTCCTTCATGGGCATGCTGGCGAGCGCCGAAGCCACTGAGTTTGACAATACCTGGCGCAGTTTTTACGCCAGGGGCAAACAGAGTGCCTATCAACAGGACTCTGGCGTTACCACCCACCCCATAGAAGTGCCAGTGGCCAGCAGTGCCAACGCCTTCGATAATATCGATGCCATCACTTACCAGAAAGGGGCCGCGGTTCTCATTCAACTGCGCCACCTGCTTGGGGAGCAAACCTTCCGCCGTGGCGTCAGTGAATACCTCAAACGGTACTCCTGGCAAAACGCCACACTGGAAGACTTCATTACCAGTCTCGGCCAGGCCGCCAAGCGGGATCTGAGCCAATGGACCCGGGATTGGCTCTATAGCGCCGGTGTCAACAGCCTCAAGGCCGAGTTCCAGTGCCAAGATGGCCGCATTAGTGAATTTGCCCTGTTGCAGTCGGCAAGCGATCCCGCCTATCCGACGCTCAGAGAGCAAAAAGTTCAGTTGGCCTTACTGAGCAAGGGCCGCCATGAGATGCACCTGCTGCAAACTCTGGCCGTTACCTACCAAGGTGAAAAGACCTTGGTGCCGCAACTTAAAGGCGCGTCCTGTCCTGATTTGGTTTATCCCAACTATCAGGACTGGGGCTATGTCAAAGTCGAGCTCGACCCACGCTCGTTCGATACCGCCTTCAATCACCTGGCCAAGGTAGAAGATCCCCTTCTGCGTGCCATGCTCTGGCAAAGCCTATGGGACAGTGTCCAGAGCGGTAACTTGCCCTTGAACAAGTATCTGGAAACAGTGCTTATCAATGCTCCCCAAGAGAAGGATTACACCCTGCTGGGGCAAATTCTCGGCAATATGCGCTACAGCAAGGCCTTGCTCGAATCGATGGCTCCCATTCACTCGGCCTATGCCGAGCGCGCCATCAGAGCGCTGGCGCAGATGAGCCTGCGTCTGACCATGCAAAACGCGGATAATAAAGATCTGCAGCGGCGCTGGTTCGAAGCCTATGTGGACTTTGCCCGCGACGGTGACTCGCTGGATCACCTGCTGTCACTGCTGCAGGGCTACAGTAAAATAAAGGGAATAGAGCTGGATCAGGATACCCGCTGGCAACTTATCTATCAGTTGAACCGTTACGATTATCCCACCAGCAAATATCTGCTGCAGCAAGAAGCCAAACTTGATAACAGCGATTCGGGGCAAAAGGCAGCCATCGCTGCCGAAGTGGTGCGCCCGGACACCGCCGGTAAACGCCGCTGGCTGGAGAAAATCAACCATTCGGCGCTGCCGTTTGCCAAGCTGAGGGTGGCAATGGAAAACCTCTATCCCAGCAGCCAAGGGCAACTCCAGGCCAGCACCGCAGAGCAGCGCTTGAGTCAGCTGGCCACCCTGGACGCCGAAAAAGGCCCGGTATTTATGCGCAGTTACGCACCGGCATTATTACCGCGTCAATGCAGTCACGCCTCAGTGCTGCAGCTCGAAAAAGCCTTACAGGCCAACCCTGAGCTATCGGCCATGACCCAGCGTAATCTCAAGCAAGCCATAGAGAGAGAGCAGCGCTGCGTACTGATAAAAGATACCCTGAAACCTTAGCCGAAAGACAGAACAAGGGCCTCAATGAGGCCCTTGATTTTCCTGTCCCCCTATACTGTGCCAGAATGTTCAACATGCTTAACACCAAGGAGTCGTTATGGGATTAATCAGTCTGATGCTTGTGATAGTCATAGGCATCTTTGCCGTGATACTCATCAAGGATTACAACCGCAAGCAGCAATACCACCAAAATGGCGAAGTTGAAAAACTGCAACGGG
Organism: Shewanella sp. Iso12; assembly: GCF_012030025.1. NCBI lineage: Bacteria > Pseudomonadati > Pseudomonadota > Gammaproteobacteria > Alteromonadales > Shewanellaceae > Shewanella > Shewanella sp. Iso12. The sequence continues at coordinate 142,973 of NZ_JAAUHW010000011.1, read as the reverse complement.
AAGTGGATGAATTGAGGCAGCGAATTGCCAATCTGGAAACCATAGTCACGGACAAAAGCTACGATCTGAAGGACAAGATCAATCGGCTCTAAGGGCTAACGCAATAGGTTTCTCTTCAGTATATCCGGAACAAGATACTGTATTAATTAAGTTAACTGTCATGATTTTGCTATCCGGCTGTCATCAACCGTCTTTAGCTTAAGCGGCCTGTTTATGACTAAATACCATTCTCGCCAAGTGAGTAAACTGCTGTGCGAAATAGTATAAGGATCTGCTTAATGAAGGCTTTTCACTCCAAAACAACGTCGGTATTACTTGGCTCTGTACTGTTTGGCCTGTTGCTCGGTGGCTGCAACAGCAATGACAACAACGCCAATACTTCAACCCCGACACAGGATCAGCAGGAGAAAGTTGGCGCCAATCTGGGCCCCCGCCCCCTGTTTCTGGTAAATGACATGGATGAAGGGCCGCTCAAAGATAAACTGGCACAATGCAGCAAGGGGCCCTTTTATCGCACCGACTTCAGCATAGGCCACCGCGGCGCCTCCATGCAGTTCCCTGAGCACACCAAAGAAGCCTATTTGGCAGCTATAGATGCCGGTGCCGGAATAGTGGAATGCGATGTCACCTTCACCGCCGATAAACAGTTGGTTTGTCGGCACTCCCAATGCGATCTGGCCACAACCACCAATATCCTGGGTATCCCTGAGTTGGCAGCCAAATGCCGTCAGCCTTTCTCTCCCGCCGATGCTGCCAATGGTGTTAACGCCAGCGCCGAGTGCTGTACCAGTGATATAACCCTGGACGAATTCAAACAGCTTTGCGGCAAGATGGATGGCTTTAATCCCAAGGCCACCACGGCGCATGAATTTATGGAGGGCACTCCTGCCTGGCGCACGGATCTCTACGCCAGTTGTGGCACATTGATGACCCACGCCGAGAGCATAGCTCTGTTTAAAGAAGCCAAGGTCAAGATGACGCCTGAACTCAAGGCCGCCAGTGTGACCATGCCCTTCGATGGCTTTAGCCAACAGGACTATGCTCAGAAGATGATCGACGAATATCAGGCCGCCGGGGTACCGGCAAAAGATGTCTATCCCCAGTCATTTAATCTGGAGGATGTGCAATACTGGTTGGCCAATAACGCCGATTTTGGCAAGCAGGCCGTCTATCTGGATGACAGGTATGACTCAGACAGCAGCTTTAACCCCAATGATATGGCCCATTGGCAGGCCGATATGCAAAGGCTCAAGGCACTGGGAGTCGAAATCATTGCGCCGCCCTTGTGGGTATTGGTAGCTCTGGATGACAGCGGCAAGATAGTTCCCTCGGCCTATGCTCTGGCGGCCAAGGAAGCCGGGCTTAAAATAATCACTTGGTCACTGGAACGCTCTGGCCCCCTGGCGCAAGGCGGTGGTTGGTACTATCAGAGCATCAGCGATGGCATCAACAACGATGGCGATGTCTATCAACTGCTGGATGTACTGGCCAAAGAGGTAGAGGTCTTGGGTGTCTTCTCCGATTGGCCGGCAACTGTGACTTATTACGCCAACTGCATGGACATATAACGGGTGTGAGCAACAAAGAGGGCGCCCATTGGCGCCCTCTTCAGTATTTGATGATAGAAACCGATTATCAGAGGAACAACTCTTTGATATTTCTCAAATCGCCCTTGCCTTCAGCCAGCTCTTGCGGGCTCAAACCGGAAACTTCATGGGGGAATACCAGCCATTCATCCGAGGCATGGATATAGTAGTCGGGCTTCAGTGGCACCGCAGTGTTCTGTGGCTTGTAGTAAGGGCAAGCGATACGGATATCCTTAGGCATGTTCAGTCGCATCAGCTGACCGAGTTTCTCCTTCAGTGCAAAAATACTGCGGCCGGAGTCAAAAACATCATCAACAATCAGCAAACCATCATCGGCATTGGCATTTTCAACAATGTAGTGCAGACCATGAACCTTGATCTCCTTGCTCTGCTTGTCTGTGCCTATGCCGTAGTAGGATGAAGTACGCACCGCAATATGGTCGGTCTCCACTTTTTTGAAGTCGAAAAACTCCTGTACCGCAATCCCTATCGGGGCGCCGCCACGCCAGATCCCAACAATAAACTGTGGCCGAAAGCCACTGTCATAGACCTGTGCTGCCAGACGAAATGAGTCCTCCAGCAATTCCTGTGCGGTAATAAAGCGTTTTTCTGTCATAGGTATGCGACCCCATCTTGTTCTATTTTGTGTGCTTCGCTGTCTGCTTTTGGCAGGTACTGAATTGGAGGCCGGTTCCAAAATCCGGAGTGGCTTCCACCATTGTAGGCAGGCAGAGGATTTTGGGCGCGCATTTTATAACAAATTTTTCTTTGGCGCTGTGCCAAATGCACATTCTTGTGTCTCAGGCGACAAAAAATCTTCTCTAGTCGCTCAGCTCTAGTTGAGCAATATCTACTTTATTCACTTAAGCATGTTCAATTAATAAATAACAAACTAATTAACAAAGATTTTCTAACAAGACAAAACCAACAAATGAATAATTAGTCATTTTTTATGATTAGTTATTGATTGATGCGTTCGAACTGGCTATAGTGCCAGCCATACGGTTCTTCAAGAGTATCTTCAATGATGAAAAAATCCCTGCTTCTGGCCACTGTCACGGCTTTGCTGTTGACCGGCTGCGGTAAAGATCAAGATGTACTGGTCGTCGGTACCAATGCTGCCTTCCCTCCATTTGAATATATGGGGGGTGCCAATGGTGATGAGGTAAAAGGGCTGGATATCGATATTGCCAAGGCGATTGCCGCCGACGCCGGTAAAACCCTCAAGGTAGAAAACCTCAAGTTCGACTCTCTGATAGTGGCACTGAACTCAGGCAAAATCGATTTTATCGCCTCCGGCATGACAATCACGGATGAACGGCAAAAGAGCGTCAACTTCTCCACGCCTTACTACGAAGCCACCCAAGTGGTGATAGTCAATCAGGACAGCCAGATATTCAGCACTCCGGCTGATCTTGCCGGCAAGAAGATTGCGGTGCAGCTGGGCTCTACCGGCGACATCATGGCCAAGGAACTCAAGGCCGAAGTCGTGGCATTCAATACGGGTTTTGAAGCCTTTATGGAGCTGAAAAACCACAAGGTAGACCTGGTACTGTTCGACAGCCAACCGGCGGCCACTTATCTGGCCAAGAACCCCACTCTCAAACAGCTGGATATCGACTTCTCACCCGAGTTTTACGGTATTGCAGTCTCCAAGAATCAACCCGAACTGCTCGGCCAGATCAATGCCACCCTGTCACGGCTGCAAAGCTCAGGTGAATACCAACAACTCCTTGAAAAGTATCAGAAGTAATCTTAGATGGATGCAATAATCTCTTCGCTGTTTACCCCCATAGGGGAAGACGGCATGATCGGTATTTTGCTGATCCTAAACGGCCTCAAGGTCACCTTGACTGTGACCTTCTTCGCCATGATCCTCGGTGCCATTCTCGGGGTGCTCACCACCTTGATGGGTATGTCCGAGCGCTGGTATCTGCGCTGGCCGGCCAAGCTGTATGTCGGGGTGATCCGCGGTACCCCTGTAGTGGTTCAACTGGTGATCCTCTACTTTATCGTGTTGGCCGCCATGGATGTCGACAAGGTGACAGCCGCCATCATCGCCTTTGGCCTCAACAGTGGCGCCTATATCAGTGAGATCATCCGTGCCGGTATCCAGGCGGTCGACAAGGGCCAGGCCGAGGCCGCCCGCTCTCTGGGGATGAGCCATTCACTGACCATGCGTGAGGTGGTGTTGCCGCAGGCAATCAAGAATATTCTGCCGGCGCTCGGCAATGAATTTATCGTGCTTTTGAAGGAAACGGCCGTCATCGGCTTTATCGGTGGTGTGGATCTAATGCGTGCCGGTGAAATCATCCGCAGCCGAACCTTCGAAGATGTGGTGCCGCTGCTGACTTGTGCCCTTATCTATCTGTTGTTGACCTACAGCTTCACCTGGCTGTTGGGTAAGTTTGAAGCGAGGCTGAAACAAAGTGATTGAGATAACCAACCTGCATAAGTACTACGGCAAACTGGAAGTACTCAAGGGCATAGATCAGCATATCGCCAAGGGAGAAGTGGTCAGTATTATAGGCCCAAGTGGTAGTGGCAAGAGTACTTTTCTTCGCTGTATCAACCTTTTGGAGCAACCGACTGAAGGCGAAATACGGATAGCCGGTGAATCGATAACGGCTCCGGGGGCCTGTGTCGACAAGCTCAGACAGAAAGTGGGCATGGTATTCCAGCACTTTAACCTGTTTCCCCACAAGACAGTGTTGGCCAACCTGACGCTGGCACCGGTCAAGCTGGGGTTGATGAGTTCGGCCGAGGCCGAAGCCAAGGCTTTGGGACTGCTGGGTAAGGTTGGCCTGGCAGATAAGAAAGATGCCTATCCATCCAGTCTGTCCGGCGGCCAGAAACAGAGGGTGGCCATTGCCAGAGCCCTGACCATGTCTCCCGAACTGATGCTGTTTGACGAACCCACTTCGGCGCTGGATCCGGAAATGGTCGGCGATGTGCTGGACGTGATGCAATCTTTGGCTCGCGACGGCATGACCATGGTGATAGTCACTCACGAAATGGGATTCGCCCGCGAGGTGTCTGACAGGGTGATCTTCATGGATGAAGGAGTGATCCAGGAAGCGGGCACGCCGGAGCAGATCTTCAATGCGCCGCAAAATCCCCGTACTCAAGGCTTCCTTGCCAAGGTGCTGCGCTGATCACAGGGTAACTTTTTAGTACAAAAGTGCCATAAATCTGCCATCTTTGTTCTCTATGTTGGGTGCTTTCCCAAACGCCCAATATAGAGAGGTTATTCGTGCGTCAATCCCATCAAGTCGCAGCATTGTCACTGCTGTCTCTGGCCCTGCTGGCCGGCTGTAACTCAGATAACGACACTCAAACTCCCGAGCCGGTAACGGGTCGCTGGCTCAAAGGCGATCTTCATGTTCACACTGCGGTTTCCCAGGATGCCAGAGAGACCCAGGCCGATATTCTCAAGTGGGGCTTCGAGGACTTTGGTCTGGATTATATGAGCCTGACCAACCATATGCGCAACAACAGCCAGGACAATGAAGATAACGATCTAGGCGGCATTCTCTTCTATGATGCCCTCACCCGCTACGAAAAACCCGGACTCGCCAGCCTGATGCCCAACTACCCGGGCAAGTTGGTTTACTCCGGCTTTGAGTGGGATATGCCGACTCACGAACACTTCAATATCGCCATCTTGGCCGATGAACAGCAGACTCTGGATGCGATTAAAACCTTCGAGTACAGCTTCAGTGCCAAGAATGAGCCGGAGGATTTCGCAGCCGAAGATCTTGCCGCCTGGGAGACCGCTGGCGTCAAGCGTCAGAATCAAACCCATGCAGATGCCGTAGCGGCGCTCGCCTGGCTACAGCAACACTTCCCCAAACAGAGCTACGGCATGCTCAATCACCCCAGACGCTATCTCGACAGCTACACCATAGCCGAAGTCAGGGAGCTTCACGATGCCGCGCCTGAGGTCTTCTTCCTGGTGGAAGGCATGGTTGGCGGCCAGTTCAGTGGCAACCGCGGTGACTATGGTGACAGATCGAGCGGTGTTTACGGCGGTGTCGATCCCGTCGTGGCCGAAGTCGGCGGTTGGTGGGATGCGCTGCTGGGCGAAGGGCGCAGGATTTGGAACATGGGCAACTCGGATATTCATTTCAAGACCAGGCCACCTTACGCCAGCAGTTATTATCCCGGCGAATACGCCAAGAATTACACCTGGGTTGAGGGTGAATGCACCCAGGCCCTGCTGGAAGGGCTACGCTCGGGGAACAGCTTTGCGGTATTTGGCGATCTCATCGATGGGCTGGATTTCCAGATGAATACAGGTGATCAAACCATCACTATGGGACAAACCTTGAGCGCCAAGGCCGGTGACAAGGTCACTATCAAAATCAGGTTCCGCAGCCCTGAGCTGAATAACAAGGAAAGCGATATCGGCAATGAACACTACGCCGGCATTAATCCGGGAGTACATCATATCGATTTGATTGCCGGCGATATCGGTGAACGGGCCAAGCCGGGAACGGCTGCCTGGCAAAAGGAAACCAACGACAGCACCCGGGTGATCAAGTCATTTACCCAGGCCGACTGGCAAAAAGACAGTGATGGCTTCTACAACATGAGCTTCAGCTTTATCGCCGATGGCAAGCAGTATTTCCGCCTGCGTGGTACTAACCTGGATTACAACGTCAGCGGCTTGACCAACAAGGGCACGCCTCTGCGTTCAGAGGTGCTGCCACAGGCCGAAGGGGAGCTGGTGCAACAATGGTACAACGACATCAATGAGCGTAACTACGGCGATCTCTGGTTCTATTCCAACCCGCTGTTTATCACCACGCAATCCTGACTAAGTTCTGCACTCAGGCGGGACGCGGCAACTGCCCGTCCTGCAAAAAGTCTTTTAAAAACCAGGTCAATGGCATGCTACGGCTATTACGACGACTGAAAGCCACCTTGTCGGCCGAGCTTTGGCAGATCCAGTATTCACACTCCTGCGGCTCGGTTGATTGCAACACCAAAGGATCGTGCAGCGCCAGGTTAACGCCCTCTTCGGCTCTGGCCGAAGTGTAGCGGATCATCTGCGCCTGCTGTTGCAGCAGCCAGGCCCCCATAGCCTGGGTATAGGTATAGTTCGACTTGTGAGTCAGTTGCTGCTGCACTTCCTGCCCCTGCAATAGCGTCAGGTCGGCACAATCGCGGGCATTGATATCCACAGAGTACAGCATATGCTCAGAGCGCAGCGGCTCCAGATAAGGCTCCAGCATGTCGGCCATAAAGACAAAACGATAGTAAGCAACTTCGGCCAAACAGGTCTGCCAGGATTCACTGGCATAAAAGAAGCTTTCCATTGTGATACTGCCAAAGCGCGAGCCATGGCGCAGCGGCGGATAACGAAACGGGGTCTTGAGCAGATAATGCAAGTGCTCTGTTCCACTTCGGTAAGGCGGTTTAACCTCATCGAGCAGAGACTCAAGCAGCATCTGTTCGTCAAAATCATCCACCAGGCTCAGGGTGGCGGCTTCTTCCTGGGACTCGACCAGGCGATAACCGCGGCCAAGGTAAGGGCGAGGGAAAAAGTCCTGCGGCTCTAACGCGCTAAAATCCATTTTCAGTTATTTGTCTCCTGTCACCGGCTATGGCTGTCAGACCTTGCCTCGCATCGCATCCAGATATTGGTTAACACTCACCAGGCCAACCACGGTTTGCAATAAAGTCTTGGGGGTCCCATTCAGCGCCTTGTTGGGGCTGTTGAGCCAGTGACGCATAAAGGCTTTTTCACCACCCGCTATGGCATACAACGAGCGATACAGGCGGATAAGCTGCAACTGCAGTTCCCCCTGCTTGGAATCGGGTTTAAACCCCTTGCCGCTGTTACGGCTCAAGGTGCTGGGATTAACACCTATGATACGGCTGGCCTCGGCCTGGGTAAGTTGTAACTCGCTGCAAGCATTGGAAAACGCCTTGAATAATACCTCGGCTGCATTGGCTTTCTCTAGGGTATTCATCTTTGCTGCTCCGCCATAAACCTGTCCATATATTAACCAAAATATACAGCAAACGCAATTTAACAGCCAAAAAACATGCAAACGCAATCTTGTTGGCACCGAGAGGTGGTTCCCCACCAGCGTACTTTCAATTTATTTTTGATATAGCTTGCAGCAGAAACACTGTTGTAAAGCGCAACAGAGATCGTAGAATGCCAAAACAATTTCAGCCTAATTTGTCCGGAGCAGTGACATGACAGATCTGACATACCTTGCCAAAAAGCGCTATACCACCAAGGCTTTTGATCCCAACAAGAAGATCCCCCAGGATAAAATTGAAGATCTGCAGAGTCTGCTGCAGTTCAGCCCCTCCTCGGTGAACTCCCAGCCATGGCACTTTGTACTGGCCGCGACAGATGAAGGCAAAGCCAAAATTGCCGAGTCTACCGCAGACTATGGCTTCAACACGCCAAAGATCCTCAACGCTTCCCACGTGGTAGTACTCTGTACCCGCAACAACATGGACGAAGCCCATCTGCTGCGTCTGCTTGAGCAAGAAGATGCCGATGGCCGCTTCGCCGACGAAAACGCCAAGCAAGGCCAACACAACGGCCGCTCTTTCTTCACCAATATGCACAAGTTCGAACTTAAGGATCTGCAGCACTGGATGGAGAAACAAACCTATCTGGCGCTGGGTACTCTACTGCTGGGCGCCAGCGTATTGGACATAGATGCAACCCCTATTGAAGGCTTCGATGCCAGCAAACTCAATCAGGTTTTGGGTCTGAGAGAACAGGGCCTGACCGCCAGCGTGGTTGTGGCTCTTGGCTACCATGACGAGTCTGACTTCAACGCCAAGTTGCCCAAATCTCGCCTGCCTCAGGAAGAGCTGTTTACCAAGATCTAACGAGGAACGAGTTTGCATCATCCCTTTCAGAACCCGGCTCCACGCCGGGTTCCATTATTTTCACCTTGCACCCACGGACACCTGTGGCATAGTAGATTTTATCGTCAGTTCAGGATGAATGATTGCTACCATGCTGCTTGCCAAACCCGCGCTGGCCCAGCCAGAGACCACTGAGGTCAAGCCGACCCGACTCAAGGGCGATAACCCGCTTATCTGGCCGCTGCTCAGCTTGCTCAAACGCAGCAACCGCTCCTGGAAGGTGCATCACCTCGCCACCGAATTACAACAGCAGGGACTGATGCACGACTTGGATCCTCTGCCCGAGAAAGATCTGTTCAAACGCAACTTCCTGTTGATGAATGCCCTCTATGAACTGCAACACATGCTGTTGCCGGGCCAATGGCTGCAGGTACAGGCCATGGATATCATATTGCTGCGGATCCCACCGGCCAATGTGCTGCAACTGCAACAGGGTGACTCAGCGCTTAGAGACTACTACCTCGACTGGAACAACTACGACACCTGCGTCAATGTTGTTCGTGAGATGCTGGAGTCCTTCTGGAACAGTTATCAGGATTATATTGGCGTGCGTCCCGGCCGTTTTGCCCAACGAGAGGCACTGCGGGTATTGGAGCTGGAAGCCGACGCCAGCGACAAGGAGATCCGTCGCCAGTGGCGTAAACTGGCGCTGAAGTGGCACCCGGACAGGCAAGGTGGTGATGCCGCCAAATTCAGACAGATCTGCGAAGCCTGGCAAGCCCTGCGAGGTTGAATAACCAGGCAAACCGTCAAAGCTTAGCCTCGCTCACAGAAATGGCCGCCAAAGGTGCCGACGCTTAAGTCATAATTAAGCCAGTCACATTAACCTGACAGCAAAGGGCGCTGCGCCCGGTCAATTCTGAGGAGATTATTTTGCTCAAGCCACTGGTTGCCGCAATGGCACTTACCCTGATCCCGCTGGCCGCCAACGCCGCCGACTTTATCGAAGGTAAACACTATACCCAGATAGCCAAGAAAGGCAGTGAAGAACCCAAACTCACCGAGTTCTACTCTTTCTATTGTCATAACTGCTTCAGCATGGAAACCCAGTATCTGCCGGACATCAAGGCTGGTCTCAATAAAGAAGTCAGCTTTGACAGCAAGCATGTCGACTTTATGAACAGCGATCTGGGCACTGAGGTGATGAAGTCTCTGGCCATCATGCAGGAGCTGGGCGCGACTGATAAGCTGGTTCATCCTATGTTTGCCGCCATTCAGGGCGAGGAAGGGGCCCATGGCCATGACCATTCCGCCCCTGGACACAAGCACACCTCTGCCATCAATAGCCGCGACGATATCAAGCAATTGTTTGCCGCCAACGGCGTCGATGTCAGCCAGTACGATGCCTTGGCCGACAGCAAGAAAATCAATGATGTCATCGCCCTGTGGCGTAAGCAGCAGAATGAATTTGCCATCCAGAGCGTGCCAAGCTTCGTGGTAAACGACAAATATCTGGTTAACCTGGGAGAAATTCGCACCTTGGGCGAACTGACCGATCTGATCAATTTCCTGGCTACCGAAAAAGATGCCAAGCAAGATGAAGGCGGCAGTCTGGGTTGGTTGTTCCTGGCCTTTGCCGGTGTCGCCGCCGTCACCAGACGTCGCCGCTGAAATCAGACGGTATAGCGATAAAACGCGATATTCTCAAACAAGTCAAAGGCCACCCGGAGGTGGCCTTTTTGCTATCTAGTATCTATTAGCCTCTACACGGTTAACCACCGAGGATCCGCTTCCACCAAGGCAGAGGTTCACCGCAGTTGGGCGCCGGGTGATAACTGTCGGCCAGCGCAGGTACCGCCACCACATTACGGCAATCGGCTTGTTTCGCCGCGCCTGTATCCCGGTCGAAATAGCCCTGCACCACGCCGTTGACCGGCGGCAACCTCAGCCCCAGTGGCGGCCGCTCGGCGAGGAAGCGTTGATAAACCGTCATGGCACCACTGCTGCCATAGAACTGGGTCTTGCCGTTGTCATCGCGGCCAACCCAAACGGCGGCAACGTTACGCTCGTCAAACCCGGCAAACCAGGAGTCGCGGCGGTCGTTGCTGGTGCCCGTCTTGCCCGCCAGCATCACGCCGGGGAAGGCCGCCCCTAGACGCGAAGCCGTGCCGGACTCCACCACCTTGGTCATGGCGTACTGCACCAGATAGTTGGCCGCAGGCGTTATCGCCTCATGGCGTGGCATACTGGCCACAGGCAGGGGCTGGTTGTCGCTGTCCAGCACGGCAGTCACCGCATTGAGCTGACGATAACGGCCACCGTCCGCCAGGGTCTGATATACCTGCGCCACCATCAAGGGGGAACCGTTCACGGCGCCGAGCAACATGGAAGGATAAGCCGATACAGCTTCATTCCAGCCGGCCTCTTTTAGCGTCGCGGCCACGGCATCGACACCGACATTCATCCCCAAATTAACGGTCGGCACATTCATCGATTTCTTGAACGCCGTCAACAGTGGCACCTGGCCACGGAACTTACGATCCACATTCTGTGGCGACCAGGTCTTGCCCTGCTCATTCTTGAGGGTAATGGCCTCATCTCTGAGGGGGCTGGCGAGATTGAACTTGCTGCCCTGAGCCAGCGCCGTGGCATAAACAAAGGGCTTGACCAGTGAACCTATGGGACGGCGAATTTCCACCGCCCGGTTGAAGCCCTCGTAGCCCGGCACCTTGTCGCCCACCATGGCGGCGATCCCGGCGCTGTACTTGTCGGTCACCACCATGCCTACCTGCAACTCTTTATCTTTCTTGCCAAGTTCCTTCAGGGTTCGCTCAACAGCGTTTTCGGCTGCTTCCTGCGCCATGGGGTCCAAGGTGGTATAGACCTTGACACCGGACTGCTTCAGCAGCGCCGCACCGTAGCGATCCTTGAGTTCCTGTTTGACCACGGCAAAGAAGGCCGGCAGTTTCTGGTGCACAGGTTTGTCCGAGCGCCTTAATCCCAGCGGCGACTCCGCTGCCGCCTTGTATTGGTCGACAGAAATTTTGCTGCCTTCCATCAAGAGCCGGAGCACCAGATCGCGCCGCTCCTGAGCCCTGTCAGGATAGCGCCAGGGGTTGTAGTAAGATGGCCCCTTGATAGCGGCGACCAGGAAGGCTTGCTGCGCCAGGGTCAGCTCTCCTACGGGGCGGCCAAAATAGAATTGCGATGCCAGCCCCATGCCATGCACGGCTCTGGATTTGTCCTGTCCCATGTAGACCTCATTGAGATAGGCCTCGAGGATTTCATCCTTGCTGTAACGAAAATCGATAATCAGCGCCATCAAGGCCTCTCTGGCCTTACGGATCAAGGAGCGCTCACTGGAGAGGAAGAAGTTCTTCGCCAGCTGCTGGGTCAGGGTAGAGCCGCCCTGTACCGTGCGACCGGCGCTGATATTGACCAGCAGGGCACGGGCGATGGCAAAGGGGTTCACCCCGTGGTGCTCATAGAAGCTGCGGTCTTCCACCAGAATAAGCGCTTCGACTATGTTTTCGGGGATCTGTTCGGTTGGTACAAAAAGCCTGTCCTCACCATCGCCGGCGATGATCCTGTCCAGCAGTACAGGTTCGAGATGAAACACCGCCAGTTGGCGTTTGTCGCTCATGCGCGCCACTGAAGTGACGCCGTTGGAGTCGAAACTTATCATCACCCGCTGCTCTGCCTGGCTACCCTCAGGATGCAGGAAGGGGCGACGCCACAGCTCGATTCGGGTACTGGAGGCAGAAAACTCCCCCACCTGGCGCGGATTGGCCACCTTGCGATAGCCCAGCAGCTTAAGTTCGGCCATCAGCTGGGCATGGCTCACCGCCGCCCCGGGATAGAGTGCCATGGAGCGACTGAACACCTGCGCCGGCAGGTGCCACTTCTGCCCTTCAAACTTACGGGCGATGATCTGATCCAGGTAGATACAATAGATAGTCAACGCCGCTACCAGAATAAGGGCCAGCTTCCAGGTTATCGACCATAACCTGCGACATAGCCCGGGGTTTTGCTGCGCCGGCTTGCTCTTGCTGCTGGTTTTTCTGGTACTTTTTTTCGTGGTACTTTTCTTGGTGGTCATGCTTATCCCAAAATTTACTACTGGATATTCAAGGTCTTTTTCTTGGTGAATTTAGTCGGCAAAGTATTGGCCGGGTCGTCGGGCCACAGGTGTTTAGGGTAGCGCCCACGCATCTCTTTTTTCACTTCGACATAGGGTCCTTGCCAAAAACTGGCCAGATCGGCCGTCAGCGCCAAAGGGCGCTGCGCCGGAGACAAGAGTTCCATGGTTACGGTCAACTCCCCTTGCAGTAGCCGCGGGCTTTCGGCCATGCCCAGCGCTTCCTGCAGACGCACACTCAGCAGCGCCCGACCGCCGGCATCATAGCGGATCGGTGCCCGGGTGCCCGTGGCCATTTTCCAATGACTCGGCAGCCATTCATTCAGTGTCTGCTGCGCCTGCCACTCGAGGCGATTGAGCAACAGCTGCTTGATATCCAATGCCATTAATCCCTTTAGCTGCTTGATATCGCTCAAAAATGGTTCCAACCACTCCTCGAGAGAATCCAGCAGCGCCGGATCGCTGTTGTCCGGAAATAGGTTCGGATCTTTGGATCTTGCCAGTGCCAGCCTGAACTGGAGCTGCCTGACATCCTCATCCATATTGAGCAGTGCCAAGCCTTTACTGCGCAGCAGCACCATAATCGCCTGAGCCCTCAGCTTGGGATCCGCCTCTTTCTCGGCCTCCCGCTTGAGTACTATCTCCCCCAGACGCAGTTGGCGCTCGGCAAAGAAACGTCCCTTGGACTCATCCCAGCCCGCCTGCTGTTGCCAGGTACAGAGAAAGGCCAGCTCATTTTCCAGCAACCCCGCCGGTAATTCGGCCGCCAGATAGATGCGGCCGGCGCTGCGGCCCTCGGTCTCCAGGTAATCGGCCACCACCAGAAACTCGCAGCCGCTGAGGCTGTCACTGGCATCGAGCACCACGCCACTGCCATTGGCCAACTGGTAACCCTCGACGCCTCTTGCCTTGGCTATCCTGTCAGGAAATGCCAGCGCCAACAACAGGGCGCAATCGGCACGATTCGCCAATTTCAGAAAATCCGCCGCCTTGCCGTTAAGCCCTAAGCGTCTGAGCCAGTTGCCGACTTGTCTGGCTTCAAGGCCTTGAGTGGCCTGAGAAAGTTTATCCATGATGTCGGCGCCGTTGCCAGCAAGGCTTCTGGCCTCCAATAAGGCTGCCAGCAGACAAGCCAGACCGGCGAGCTCGGGTTCGCCGCGCGCCTGCCCCAGGCTTTGCGCCCGGAGCAACATGTGCGCCAGCCGCGGCTGCGCCCCCAGTGCATAGGCCGCGCGGCCATGGGCGGTAAGCTTACGTTGCAGGTCTACCAATTGCAGCGACTGCAACAGCTGCCAGGCCACCGCCTCATTGGCTCTGGCCGGTGGCGTCAGTAAAGGCAAGTCACTGAGGCTGCGCACACCCCAGCAGGCCGCATCCAGGGCCATGGAGAGCAAGTCGGCATGCAAGATTTCCGGTTCATCCGCCTGCGGCAAGCGGCCGTGCTCCTCCTGGCCCCAAAGCCTTAAGCAAAAACCCGCACTGGTGCGCCCAGCCCGCCCGGCTCTTTGAGTGGCCGATGCCTGGCTGATACGCTTGAGTCCCAAACGGGTCACGCCGCTGCGGGGGTTGAAACTGGCCTGGCGCTTGTAACCACTGTCCACCACCAGAGTAATCCCCTCTATGGTCAGACTGGATTCCGCCAGGTTGGTGGACAGTACCAGCTTACGCTCACCGGCATTGGCCGGGGCAATCGCCGCATCCTGCTCTTTTGCACTCAATGAGCCGTAGAGAGGACAAATGCGCACATTGGCTGCAACTCTGGATTGCAGATAGTGCTTGAGGCGTTGAATTTCCCCCTGTCCCGGCAGGAAGGCGAGTATCGAGCCCTGTTGCTGCGCTTCGCTAACCCCCAAAGCGCAGGCCTGCTGAGGGTCCAGCAGCGCCAGCAACTGCCGCCCCATATGTTCAAGCCAAGGCACCATGCCTGTGCCGGAACCCGAACCGCTGCGCCTCTGCGCCAAAGCGGCGCTGTAGGCGATAGTCACAGGGTAGCTGCGGCCCTCACTGGCAAGCAGCTTGGCATCCGGCATCAAGGTTTGTAACGGCAAGCCTTCGAGCGTTGCCGACATGGCCAGCAAGTGTAAATCGTCCCGCAATGAGGCCTGCACTTCCAGTGCCAGCGCCAGACCGAGATCTGTGCTCAGATGGCGCTCATGGATCTCATCGAAAATGATCATGGCAACGCCCTTGAGCTCAGGGTCCTGCTGGATCATGCGGGTCAGTACCCCCTCGGTGATGATCTCGAGTCGGGTGTTGCCGCTGACCTGACTCTCACCGCGAACCCTGAACCCCACCTCTTGCCCCAGTGCCTGCCCTCTTTGGCGCGCCAAAAAGCCGGCGATGGCCCGCGCTGCAACCCGCCGGGGCTCCAACATGAGGATCTTGCCGTCGATTTCCGGCCAGTCGAGCAGTGCCAAGGGCAGCGCGGTGGATTTACCGGCTCCGGTAGGCGCCTCGAGGATAACTTGCCGACAAGTGGCCAAGGTTTGGCGCAGTTGAGGCAACAGGGATTGAATGGGTAAGTCGTTCAAGATTCAGGGCATGGCTTACAAAAACAGGCGCTCAGTGTAACCAGTTTCAGCCGCCGTGGCTAACAGGAAGGCCCTGAGCATGTCCTGCAAACTACACCAGGTATCCTGATGTCAGTCTGTGCCAGCCTGTATGAATCAATAAGCATTGGCACAACTGCGGTTGGACTCACTCAGCTCAAGTAAGGGCCTGGGCTTGCCTATGGCGTAGCCCTGAGCATAATCCACCCCCAGCTCCTGCAGTTTCGCCACTATGGCCTCGGTTTCCACAAACTCGGCAATAGTTTGAAACTCCATCTGCCTTCCCAACTGGCACATGGCGGCAATAATCGCCTGATCCGCCTTGTCTTCACAGAGATTGAGCACAAACTGGCCGTCAATCTTCACATAATCCACCGCCAACTGTTTAAGGTAAGCAAAAGAGGAAAAGCCGGCACCAAAGTCATCCATCGCCAGCTTACAACCCAGGGGTTTAAGCAGCTCAATCAACCTGTGGGCCTGCTCGAGCTGGCTGAGAACCGAAGTTTCGGTGATTTCGATACACAGCTTATCGACCAATTCGGGTTCGGCCAGCAGGCGCATCTCAAGCCAGTCCATAAACTCCTCATCCTCGAGCGAGGACGCCGAAAGGTTCAGCGACACCAAAGACAGGGATTGCCACAACTCAAGATGCCTATTGCCCCAGAGCAGCAGATGATCTATCACCCAGCGATCCACCCTGGATGCCAGGTTATAACGCTCGGCCGCTGGCAGAAATATCGCCGGAGACAACATCTCTCCCTCCTCCTGATACATACGCAGCAAGATCTCCAGATGCATGCCGCTATCTGTAGCCTCCAGCGGGCGGATCTCCTGGAAATAGAGCTCAAATCTGTCATTGGCAAGAGCCCCGAGGACATCGACAGAGGCGGTCATTTCGCTGTAGAGCCGCTTGAGGCGGGGATCGCTGCTGTCGTAGAGTAACCAGCCGTTGCGCCCCTGCTCCTTGGCCAGGCGGCAGGCGGCATCGGCCTGGCCCATGACGGTATAAATGTCCTGGGCTGCCGGATCCAACTGGGCTATGCCTATGCTGGCCGAGACCCCGTGTTTGCGGTTTTCCCAGTTGAATTCGTGATTGAACAGCTGCTGACAGATACGCTCGGCGATATGTTTAGCCGACTCTGGGTTGCAAAAATGCATCAGGATCCCGAACTCATCGCCGCCGAGCCTAGCCACCACGTCCCCCTTGCGCACCAGCTGCTTGAGCCGCTGCGCCACCTGACACAAGAGCCTGTCACCCGCGATATGACCGCTGACATTGTTGATCACCCGAAACTGGTCCAGATCCACAAAGGCAATACACACAGGCGGCGCCTGTTCCTCGCCGAGCACTTTGGCCAGCAGGGCTTCGAAATGCACCCGGTTGGGCAGGCCGGTCAGCGCATCATAATTGGCGTGAAATGACAGCTCGCTGGCCAATCTGTGGCGTTCACTGACATCCTCAGCCATCAGCACCAGGGTACGCTTATCAGCCTTACTGCGGCTGAAACTGAGTTTTTGCCAAGAGAGCTCCTGTCCATGCAGAAAACCAACCTCACACCAGGCCTGATTCAATACCCCATCGCGTACCACGGCCAGGGTATCAAGCAAAATCCCCTTGTCATCCTCACGCACCAACGCCAGCAGATCCTTGCTGTCACCGGCCACCAGTGTCTGCTTGGCTATCCGGTTCATCATGGTCAGTTGGTTACTGCTGTCCAACTGCCCGCAAGCCAGGGGTAACTGTTGGAACAGCTCCTGATACTTGCGCTCACTGGCCAGCAGCGCCAAGGCGATACGGGTCAGCTCCATTGCCGAGCCTATCATGGCCGCCGCATGGCTGAGTTCATTGACAAAGTCTTCCTGCCAGCGCTTTTCGCCGCCGCATTGCAGGGCGCCAACGGCGATATGGGTATCCCCCAGATGCAGTGGCGGCAGCACCAACAGGCTGCGCACCTGCCATTGGCGTAAGAAACGTTTCTCTTCCTGAGCTTCCTTGGGAAGCTCTTCAATACTGTCCAAGGTCAGGAGTTTGGGGTGGCGTAACAGATTGCGAAAAAAAGGCATGTTCCCCAGCCCCCACTCCCGGGAAGCTTGCTGAGTCTTGAATTGGGGTTTGAGGTAGAGATTGCGGGTCTTGAGTCGCCCCGGTGTCTTACCGGCCGCCAGCACAAACACCCCGTCACAATCCAGTTGTCGGGTGATGATCTCCAGGGCGCGATCAACATTCTGCTCCAGGGTGATCAGCGGAGAATCGCTGAAGACATCCACCAGAGCATGTTGTAATTGATTGGCAAGACTCGCGGGCATAATGGGGTCATTTCCTTACGACTGTTTTTTGATCCGAAGAATCCATCCGATACCATTGCTTTTCATTCTCACCGAGTGAATCGACTCCTGTGTACAATGGTACAAGTCACAGTATAGGCCAAGGTCTTAACCGGGAACGAAAAATGAGCTCAATTACGCCTAAAAGGCTATTTCTGGGATTCGCGCCAACCACGGCAGAAAGAGCGAGCTTGCTGACGTTGCAGCAAGCTTGTGAACAAGCTGATGAACCGTCAGCCCCCGGTCTCAAGAAAATGACTGAGGCCAATCTGCACCTTACCCTGGCGTTTCTCGGCCAGGTGACGGCAGAACAGCATGGGGATTTACTCGCTGCCATTCCCGGCTTGCCCTTGAAACGCTTTCGGGTGCGGCTCGAGCATCTCTGTTTCTGGCCCGGGCCGAAAATACTCTGCCTGGCCGGCACAGCCGAGGATCCGGCACTGATGGCGCTTGCCGGGGCGGCGCAACAACTGGCGACAAACCTTGGGCTGCATAGCAGCGAATATGATTACCGCCCCCATATCACCTTGATGCGAAGGGCCGGCAACCTACCGAAACTCGAACATATTCCGATTATCGATTTAACGCCAAGCGAGCTGCAACTCTACGAGTCTTTGAGTACTCCAACCGGCGTCGAGTACCGGATATTGGCCAGTTGGCCGTTAAGCGACTGAATCACTTAAGCGCCTTGTGCATCACCACGCAGTCGAGCACTATACCTCTTGGGGAGTGGTATTGGCTTATCCCCTCACCGCAAAAGCCACAACTGCGATAGAAGTCGGCGGCATTGAGGGTAGACTCCAGCGTCAACACAGTCACGCCTCTTTCACGCGCCAAAGACTCGAGATGAGCGAGCAAGTCACGCCCGAGCCCTTGGCCCATGGCTTGTGGATGCACGAACAGGGCTTCAATTCGGTCGTTATCCAGCATGCCGGTCGCCAGTATTTTTCCCTGATGTTCGAGCAGATAAAAGTCTCTCTCCACCATGGTGATAAAGACATAGGGCATCTCGCCTTGGGTCCAAATTCTGAGCTCTTCATCTGCGTAAAATCCCCGGCAACCGGCTTGAATAGCCAGATTACGGATATCCCAGGCAGTTTGTGCGTCTTCCTTTCTTGCCTTGCGTAACTTCATCCTGCACTTCCCTTTGTTGAAAAAATAGCGATACACCGGCATTAAAAAGCCGCCCAGTGGGCGGCTTGGTTTGGGCATTAATTCCCTATGACTCAGTCCGCCAACAGTTCGGCTATGGTCAACATACCATGAGTCGTGGCGCCTGCAGCCCAAAGGGCCGAAGCGTTGTCTTCAAATGCGGCGGCCAGATCGATATGCAGCCAATCCACACCTTCATTGACAAAACGCCACAGGAAACCGGCGGCATTGGAAGCGCCACCGGCGCCGCCACCTTTTACAGGGCGGCTGTTGGCGGTATCGGCATAGGCAGAAGGGCACATCTCTTTATGCCAAGGCTCCAGCGGCAAAGGCCAAACATTTTCGGCCACTAGAGCCGCCTTTTGCTGCGTCAACGCCAGCAGTGGCTGGCTGGGGGAGAAGATGGCGTTATAGTTGCGACCAACGGCCATCACGGCGGCGCCGGTCAGGGTGGCGGCATCGATAACCCGAGTCGCACCGCTGGCGCAGGCGGCCTGCAGACCATCGGCCAGCACCAGGCGTCCCTCGGCATCGGTATTGACCACTTCAACCGTGGTGCCGTTCTTGTAGGTCAGTATGTCTCCCAGCTTATAGGCACGACCACTGATCAGGTTCTCGGCGCAGCAGAGATAGAGTTTGACCCGCTTGTCGAGACCGTTCTGAATCGCCAGCCCCAGCGCCGCAGTAACAGTTGCCGCGCCGCCCATATCCGCCTTCATGCCCAGCATGCCTTCGGAAGCCTTGATGCTGTAACCGCCTGAGTCAAAGGTGATCCCCTTACCTACCAGCGCGACGGACACGGGAGCATCTTCACCCAGAGGGTTGAAGTCCAGTTCCAGCAATGCAGGTGGCCTTTCGCTGCCGCGGCCAACCGCATGAATGCCTATCCACTGCTCCTGCAACAAGGCTTCCCCTTCAACTATCCGGTAGCTGACCTTGTCACCGCCGAGTTCGGCCAGCCAATTGGCAGCCTGCTGCGCCAGTTTCAGTGGTGGCAGGTTTTCCGGGGTTTCATTGATAAGACTGCGGGCAAACGATGCGCTGTAAGCCCTGCTGGTCAGCGCGCCCTTGAGCGCCTCATCACCGGCCCACTGGATCTCATGTCCGCCTTTGGCAGTGACAAAGCCCTGGGCAAAGGCCCACTGACTGTTGAGGTCCCAACCCTCTCCCACCAAAGAAACCTGATTGATCCCCTGGTTACGCAGCTTGCGGGCGGCCATCTGGA
This sequence comes from Shewanella sp. Iso12, assembly GCF_012030025.1. Lineage (NCBI taxonomy): Bacteria > Pseudomonadati > Pseudomonadota > Gammaproteobacteria > Alteromonadales > Shewanellaceae > Shewanella > Shewanella sp. Iso12. Next base: position 123,155 of record NZ_JAAUHW010000011.1, on the reverse strand, counting down.
TTTGCCGCAGAACATCGTTTCCCTGCAGGTGGATCTGAGCCTGCTCAGCATTGTAGGTTACATCGGCCTTGCCCCAATGGGCAGCAGGGGCCTCATGGGTCAGCACTATCTTCATGGATTGACTCATTTCGATTCCTTCTTCTTTATGCAGTGAGCGCCTTCGCGCCACAATTGGTCCCAGTGTACTGCATTCCTGCCCGGCACTTGAAGCCCCGCGCCGAATGAGAATTGTTGCCAACTGTAAAGCCTGCTAGGCTCTGAGGTTTTCAACAACTTCAGGGAGATGGGGATGGAGTTTATCCCGCCACTGCAATCCGGCATTTTGATCCAAAGGTATAAACGCTTTCTGGCCGATATCAGGCTGGATGATGGCACTGAGATTACCCTGCACTGCCCCAATACGGGTTCAATGAAGAACTGCCAGTTCCCCGGCGAGCGGGTTTGGTTCTCCTGTTCGGACAATCCCAAGCGTAAATACGCCCACACCTGGGAGCTGATGCAAACCCCTGAAGGCGACCTGATCGGTGTCAACACAGGGCGGGCCAATGCCCTGGTAGAGGAAGGGATCCAAACGGGTGTCATCAGGGAACTGCAGGGGTACCAAAACCTCACGCGGGAAGTAAAGTACGGTGATGAAAACAGCCGTATCGATATCTTTCTCAGCGAAGGGGCAGAAGCTGATTGCTATATCGAAGTGAAGAACACCACACTCTTGGAAGAGGGTCATGGTTACTTTCCCGATGCTGTCACCAGCCGTGGTCAAAAACACTTGCGGGAACTGATGTCAGTGGTCAAAAGTGGCCAACGTGGGGTATTGGTGTTTTTAGTGCAACATACAGGGATAAAAACCGTATCAGCGGCCCGCCATATAGATTCAAAATATGCCGACTTATTGAACGAAGCCATAGAGGCCGGGGTCGAAGTACTGGCCTATGCCACAAGCCTTTCACCTGAAGGCTTCAGGGTGGAATCAAGGCTCGAATTTGTTCGTCAGACAAGCCCCAAAAAGTGATAAAAAGTTGATTTAATCGGGTTTAGCAGACATATTCAAATAATTAGCAATAAGTAAATCGAAATATTTGCCTAGGTAGAGAGATTCTGATATAGATAGCGGCCGTTCATAAGAATGCCCTACGACGCAAATGGAAACAGGAGATGCGTTATGCCTGAAGGCACTAAAAAACTTGGTGTACTCGCTATCGCTGGTGTAGACCCTTACCAGGAAAAACCCGGTGAGGAGTACATGAACTCACAACAACTGAGCCACTTCAAGACCATTCTTGAAGCATGGAGGAATCAGTTGCGTCAAGAGGTGGATCGCACTCTTACCCATATGCAGGATGAAGCTGCAAACTTCCCGGATCCGGTTGACCGTGCCGCCCAGGAAGAAGAGTTCAGCCTCGAACTGCGCGCCCGCGACCGCGAACGTAAGCTGATCAAGAAGATCGAAAAGACACTGCAGAAAATTGAAGAAGATGACTTCGGTTTCTGCGAATCCTGCGGCGTCGAAATCGGCATCCGTCGTCTGGAAGCCAGACCGACAGCCGATCTGTGTATCGACTGCAAAACGCTGGCAGAGATCAAAGAAAAACAGATGGCAGGTTAATCTAATCTGCCGCAGCGCGGGGCCAAGTGTTACACTGGCCCCGCGTTTTTTTGTCACTCAGCCCTTGATGAACAACACTTCCTACATAGGCCGTTTCGCCCCCTCGCCTTCAGGCTCTTTGCATTTCGGCTCTCTTGTTGCCGCCCTCGGCAGTTATCTACGCGCCCGCTCAAAGCAAGGGCAGTGGTTGCTGCGAATAGAAGATATCGACCCCCCGAGAGAAGTCAGCGGCGCAGCCGATGACATAATGCGCACCCTGGAAGCCTTCGGCCTGCACTGGGACGGTGAAGTGCTGTACCAGAGCCGACGTCTACAAGACTATCAGCAACATATAGATGCCTTACTGGAATCCAATCAGGCCTACTATTGTCAGTGCACCCGCAAACAGATCCAGCAAAGAGGTGGTGTTTACGACGGCCGCTGCCGGGAGTTGCAACTCAAGCAAGGTGCCATTCGCATTCACAACCAACTGGCGGTTGCCCGGTTTATCGATGGCCATCTGGGTAAAGTCTGTGTCGACCCAGCCTTCGCCGCAGAAGACTTTATTATCAAGCGCAGCGATGGCCTGTACGCCTATCAACTAGCGGTGGTACTGGACGACGCCTTTCAAGGCATCACTGAGATAGTCCGCGGCGCCGACCTCTTGGAGGCCAGTTGCCGACAGATAAGCCTGTTTCGCCAATTCGGATTTCAGGAACCGGGCTTTTTTCATCTGCCACTTGCCAGCACCCAGGCAGGGCTCAAGCTTTCCAAGCAAAACCATGCCACGCCGGTGGATAAACGCCATCCACAACCGGCGATGCTGGCGGCACTCGAGTTTCTCGGCCAGGCGGCTGTCACGCCCCAAGCCGATATGACTCAGATGTTGGCCCAGGCGGTGGCTCAGTTTGATCCAGACAGCATTCCCAAGCAGACAGAGATCCTCATCGGCCGCTGATATACTCATCGCCTGCTATTTGGTATATCATAGCCGCCAGTTTTTAACCCTTATTTTGCGTTAACGTTCCGAGGTGTCCCATTTTTCGCCGTATCAGTCAGTTTTGTAAGCAGTTGTTTGACGATGGTCAGACAACCAAGGCTCAACAAGAAGACAACACAGACACAGGTTTGAGCCTGGAGGTTATCCCGCGCGATGGCCACAGCATTTCCCGCAGACAGATTAGCGAGAATGCGCTCAAGGTTTTGTACCGCCTGCATAAGTCTGGCTTTCACGCCTATCTGGTTGGTGGCGGCGTACGCGATCTGCTGCTGGGACTGGAGCCGAAAGACTTTGACGTGGTCACCAATGCCACTCCGGAAGAGATCAAGAAGCTGTTTCGCAACTGCCGCCTGGTTGGCCGTCGTTTCCGCCTGGCCCATATCGTCTTTGGCCGGGATGTTATTGAAGTGGCGACCTTCCGCGGCCACCACGGCAACAGCGAAGAGAAGATTTCCAAGGTCAATTCGGCCGGACGACTGCTGCGCGACAATGTTTATGGCGACATAGATGAAGACGCCGAGCGCCGCGACTTTACCGTCAACGCCCTCTATTACAATATTGCCGACTACTCCATTCGCAGCTATGGCGGCGGTATTCATGATCTTAAGGCAAGAACCCTGCGACTGATTGGCGATCCCGAGACCCGTTATCGGGAAGACCCGGTGCGTATGCTGCGGGCCGTGCGCTTTGCCACCAAGCTTGGGATGTCCATCGAAAAACGCACTGCGGCCCCGATCAAGAGTTTGGCTCCGCTGCTGAAAGATATTCCGGCGGCGCGTATGTATGAAGAAGTGCTCAAGCTGTTTTTCGCCGGTAAGGCGCTGAACAACTATCAGATGATGCGCGAATATCAACTGTTTGCGCCCATTTTCCCTCTGGTGGAAAGCCTGCTGCGGGACGACCCCAAGGGCCCGGCTGCCAGACTGCTGAGCGAAATGATGCACAACACAGATGTGCGCGTTGGTGAAGACAAGCCTGTGACTCCGGCCTTCTTCTATGCAGCACTCCTTTGGTATCCGCTGCAAAACCGCGCCCAGGATATCGCCTTGGAGAGCGGTCTCAGCCCCTATGATGCCTTCTTTGCCGCCATGGGCGATGTGCTCGAACAGCAGTGCCGTTCGGTAAGCATTCCCCGCCGCTTCAGCACTCCGGCGCGGGATATCTGGCAGTTACAGATGCGCTTTGAACGCTCTCAAGGGGGCCGCGCCTTTAAACTGATGGAACATCCCAAGTTCCGCGCCGCCTACGATCTCTTGCTGCTCAGAGCCAATGCCGAAGGCGGCAATCTGGCCAAGCAGGCCAGTTGGTGGCAACAGTTTGTCGAGTCTGATGACGAACAGAAGCAACAACTGGTGCGCAGCGGCAGTAAGTCCAACGGCAGCCGCAACCGTAACGCCAATCAACGCCGGCGCCGCAAGCCTCGTCGCCCAAGCGAAAAACCACAGGCGGCCGAGTAAGATGACCGGAGTCTATGTGGCGCTGGGCGCCAACCTGGACTCTCCCGAGCGCCAGCTTGACAGTGCTTGCCTGGCGCTGCAACAGCTGGCGCGGCAAAACAGCTTTCGCGTTTCATCCTACTATCGTTCGGTTCCCATGGGCGATGTTCCCCAGCCTGACTATGTCAACGCGGTGGCCTATTTCGAGACCGAGCTGGCGCCGCTGGAACTCCTTGACGCCTTGCAGGAAATCGAGTTGCAGCAAGGGCGACAACGCCTGGTGCGCTGGGGCCCCAGAACCCTGGATCTGGACCTGTTGCTCTACGGCGATAAGCAGATACAGACCCCAAGGCTCACAGTGCCCCACTACGGCATCAAGAGCCGCGAGTTTGTCCTCATTCCACTGGAACAACTCAATCCTTCGCTGGTGTTGCCCTGCGGCACCGGCATAGCCACGCTGATCACCAATGCCATGCGCCAATCGCTGCAACTGATCCACCCCTCAGGCTGAGAACCTGAGCCGGATCGTTGCAGTCCAAAGCCGCATGGCATATAACACCACTTCACTCGGTTAATAAGAAGAGCATTATGTCTAAAATCACCACAGCTACCCTGCGTAAATTCAAGCAGGAAGGTAGAAAGTTTACCGCTCTGACCGCTTATGACGCCAGTTTTGCCGCCGCTTTTGACAGCGAAGGTGTAGACGTCCTGCTGGTAGGAGACTCATTGGGAATGGTTCTGCAAGGTCACGATGATACCTTGCCGGTCAGTGTCGAGGAGATGGCCTATCACACCCGTTGTGTTCGCCGCGGCATCAGCCGCAGTTTGTTGATGGCCGATCTGCCCTTCATGAGTTATGCCACTCCCGAGCAGGCGATGACCAATGCTACCAAGCTGATGCAGGCCGGTGCCAACATGGTCAAGATTGAAGGTGGCCAATGGTTGCTGGAAACGGTTTCCATGTTGACCGAGCGCGGCATTCCTGTCTGCGCCCACCTGGGACTGACGCCACAATCGGTGCACGTGTTCGGTGGTTTCAAGGTACAGGGCCGCGATGCCGACAACGCCCAGCGGATCCTGGATGAGGCCAAGGCGCTGGAAGGTGCCGGGGCCCAGTTGTTGGTACTCGAGTGCGTACCGGCTTCGCTGGCACAACAGATAACCGAAGCGCTGCAAATTCCAGTGATCGGCATAGGGGCCGGCAAGGATACTGATGGCCAAATTCTGGTGATGCACGATGTACTCGGGATCTCCAGCGGCTATATCCCGCGCTTTTCCAAGAACTACCTTAAGCAGACAGGTGAAATCCGTGAGGCCGTGAAGGCCTATATCGACGAAGTTCAGCAGGGACAATTCCCCGCAGAAGAGCACACCTTTAACTGAGCCGGGGATTCGCCAGATTATGCTGACCACAGCCAAGATAGATGAGATCCGTGCCCGGGTACGGGAATGGCGCCAAAAGGGGGAAACCGTAGCCTTTGTCCCTACCATGGGCAATCTGCACCAGGGACATGTGAGTTTAATCCTCGAAGCCGCGCGCCGCGCCGATCACGTGGTGGCCTCGATTTTTGTCAATCCACTGCAGTTTGGCAAGAATGAGGATCTCGATGCTTATCCCCGCACCCTGGGCGCCGATCAGCAAAAACTGACCGAAGCCGGCTGCGAGCTGCTGTTTACCCCAACACCCGAGCTTATCTACCCCAAAGGGCTGGATGCCCAGACCTTTGTGGAAGTCCCAGGGATCTCCGATGAGCTTTGCGGCGCCAGCCGTCCAGGGCACTTTCGCGGGGTCGCGACCATAGTCTGCAAGCTGTTCAATATAGTGCAGCCTGACATCGCCCTGTTTGGCCGTAAGGACTACCAGCAGCTTCTGGTAATCAAGACCATGGTGACCGACCTGTCGCTGCCCATCGAGGTCATAGGGGTAGAAACCGTTCGCGAGGATTCCGGCCTGGCACTGAGTTCGCGCAATGGTTATCTCACCGAGGCCGAAAAGGCGCTGGCGCCCAAGCTCAAGGCAAGCATGGATAAACTGGCCGAGGCGATTGTACTGGGGCAGGATATCGACCAGGCCATCAGCAATGCCAAGGAGCTCCTGCGCGCCGCCGGGCTTGAGCCTGACTATCTGGAAGTGCGTGAGGCTTCAAGCCTCAAACCTGTGAGCAGCGATGACAAGTCGCTGGTGATCCTGGCCGCCGCTTATCTTGGCAAGGCTCGCCTCATAGACAATATGACGCTGTCACGCTGATATCCTTTCTTTAGGGAGGGGGAAATATTCCCCCCTCTTTCTTCCGAAGACCTTTTTCCAGGTCGCCAAAAAAATTTCCTTAGTCAAAAACTGGTCTTCAATAAAGGTTTGAGTCATATTGGTTACACTTGTTTTAGATATGTAACGAAAGGATTCCCGCCCCAATGTTGCCCGGACAGCCCAGACTCTGGCTCTTTGCTGCACTGCTGCTCGCTTCGCAAGTTCAGGCAGGTACCGTCTATAAATGTATCAAAGAGGACAAGGTAGTATTCAGCCAGCTTCCCTGCCCGCAAGCCTTCAAACAGCACAAGATTGAATATCAGTATGGCGTGACCACGGAAACGGCCGAGGGAGAAAGAGTTGATCCGCTGCAATCCCTTTTGGAGAACGACAGCCTGCCAGAAGACAAGCTATTGCAGCGACTGGAAGCCGAAGTCTATCGGCTGCAGCAGGAAAACAGCTATCTGGAAATATTGCGGGCCAGCGAGCTACAAAAGCAGGAGCGGCAACGCTATTGGCAGAAACTGGAGCGGGAAGACCCCGCTTTTGTTAAGCAACGCGGCAAGATAAACGCCCATTTTGATGAGCTCAAACGCGTCAATGATGACAAGATAGCCAAGCTGCAGCAACACAGACAGTTGCTGCAGCAAAAAACCGAGGCTCAGCCCTGAATCAGCTGCGCAGCCCTATCCCACGGGAGATCAGGTAATAAGCCAGCAACCACAGACCCGCACAGAACCCCAACATCACACCAATGGACAGCGGCACGCTCATATCGGCAAATCCCAGGAAACCGTAGCGGAACACGTTGATCATATACACCACAGGGTTCAGCGCCGATACGCCACGCCAAAAGTCAGGCAACAGCGACAGCGAGTAAAACACCCCGCCAAGATAGGTCAACGGCGTCAACACAAAGGTGGGGATAATGCTGATATCATCGAAACTCTTGGCAAACACGGCATTGATAAGGCCGCCAAGGGCAAACAGCACTGAGGTCAGAAACACTGTGACTATCACCAATCCCAAGTGCTGCACACTGAGATCGACAAAGAACATGGCCACCAGGGTCACTATCAGGCCCACCAGCAATCCACGGGCGACACCGCCACCGACATAGCCGGCTATCATCACATAGTGGGGCACAGGCGCCACTATCAACTCTTCCAGGTTACGTTGAAACTTGGCGCTGAAAAAGGAAGATGCCACATTGGAATAGGAGTTGGTAATCACCGACATCATGATAAGGCCCGGGGCAATAAACTCCATATAGGACACCCCGCCCATCTCACCGATGCGACTGCCCACCAGATTACCGAAGATCAGGAAATACAGTGTCATGGTGATCGCCGGCGGTACCAGTGTCTGTACCCAAATGCGGGTAAAACGGGTAATTTCCTTGATTAAAATACTCTTGAAGGCAACCAGATACAGACCTCTCATGCCTTGCCTCCTTGGGCATTTTCAACCAGTTTCACAAACAACTCCTCCAATCGATTGGCCTTGTTACGCATGGATAGCACCTCAACCCCCTGCTCGCTCAGTAAACCGAAGACGGCGTTCAGGCTGTGGGACTTCACCAAGTCCACTTCTAGGGTCGCAGGATCGGTAAGCCTGACTGTGATATCGCCAAGTTTGGGTACCTCAACAAGCGGCTGCTTGATATCCAACACAAAGGTTTCCATATCCAGTTTCGACAGCAGGGATTTCATACTGGTGCACTCCACCAGCACGCCCTTATCGATAATGCCTATGTTGCGGCAGAGCATTTCCGCTTCTTCCAGATAGTGGGTCGTCAGTATGATGGTGACGCCTTCAGCGTTGATTTTTTTGAGAAACTCCCACATGGAGCGCCGCAGTTCTATATCCACCCCGGCGGTGGGCTCATCGAGGATCAAAAGTTTGGGCTCGTGCATCAGTGCCCTGGCTATCATCAAACGCCGCTTCATGCCGCCGGAAAGCTGCCGGGATTGGCTATTGCGCTTGTCCCAGAGATCCAGTTGCCTGAGGTATTTCTCGGCCCGCTTGTGGGCTTCGTCTCTGGGCACACCGTAATAACCGGCCTGGTTAACCACGATTTGCAGCACTGTCTCGAACTGATTGAAGTTGAATTCCTGCGGCACCAGGCCGATACACAATTTGGCCTGCTCCAGCTCTTTATCCAGATCATGGCCAAAGACCCGCACACTGCCGCCACTCTTGTGCACCAGCGAGCTTATGATACCGATAGTGGTGGACTTACCGGCACCGTTGGGGCCGAGCAAGGCAAAAAAGTCGCCCTGAGCCACATTCAGGCTAATCCCTTTGACGGCTTCGACACCGCCCTTATAGGTCTTCTTAAGATTGTCCAGCTCCAACGCCAGAGCTTTGGTCGTCATAGATGTTTCTCCTAAAGAGCCTCCAATACCTGAGGTATCGGCAGCGGCCCGGGACGCAAAAAGCAAGACTCCCGCCGTGGCGGGAGTCCGTCTTACTATACAAACAAAGCCGAAATCACAGCTTGCTTACTCCTGCGGGATCACCTTGGCGATATAAGGCAGGTTGCGGTACTGCTCGGCGTAGTCGATACCATAACCGACCACGAATTCATCAGGAATAGTAAAACCGACAAAGTCTACCGGTACGTCGACTTCACGGCGGTCCGGCTTGTCCAGCAGAGTACAGAGAGTCAGGCTCTTTGGCTCACGCAGCAGCAGCATTTCGCGTACCTTGTTGAGCGTGTTGCCCGAGTCAATCAGATCTTCGACGATCAACACATCACGATCGGCGATTTCCGACTGAACATCTTTGAGTATCTTCACGTCTCTGGAGCTGGTCATGGCATTGCCATAGCTGGAAACAGACATAAAGTCGATCTCTACATGGCCCTTAATCCGACGGCAGAGATCGGCCATAAAGACCACTGAGCCCTTGAGCAGGCCGACCATCAGCAACTTGTCGGCATTGGCATAATGCGCATTGATGCGCTCGGCTAATTCATCCAGTTTCTGGTTGATCTCTTCTGCCGAGATCATCACTTCGGTGGTGTGTTTCATATCACTCTCAATTGTCGATCTCACTGTCTTTGGGCTTGTCATAACCCCAGCGATCCGTTAATGCATGTTCGACACCCAGATGATCCAGGATCCGGGCGACCATGAAGTCTATCAGATCTTCAATGGATTTGGGATGATGATAAAAGCCGGGGGCGGCCGGCATTATGATGGCGCCCAGTTGGCTGAGTTTCAACATATGTTCGAGATGAATGGCGTTGAAAGGTGTCTCTCTGGGCACCAACAACAACTGACCGCGCTCCTTGAGCACCACATCGGCGGCTCGCTCCAGCAGGCTGTTACTCATGCCGGTGGCCACCGCGGCCAAAGTGCCGGTTGAGCAGGGACAGATCACCATCTGCTTTGGCGCCGCCGAGCCGGACGCCGGCGGAGAGAACCACTCATCCTTGCCGAGCACCCTCAGCTCACCGCCTTCGGGAAACAGTTTTCTGAGCTGCTCTGTGGCCTTGTCCGGTGCGCTGCTGAGTTTGAGCCCATGTTCCGTTGCCAGCACCACCCGAGCGGCGCTGGACACCATCAGAAAAACCCGAAACTCGGCCTTGAGCAAGCACTCCAGCAGCCTCAGCCCATAGGGCGCCCCGGAGGCGCCGGTCCAGGCGAGGCTGATACTCTTAATCTGCTGATATTTCACGCTTTGACCTCGCCACTTCTGGCTTTAAGGGCCTGGAGCAACTTTTGATGCAGGCCGCCAAAGCCGCCATTGCTCATGATCAGCACGGTATCTCCGGGCTTGGCTTCACCACTAACCTTGGCCACTATCTCATCTATGTCGTGCAAAACCTGCACCGGCAGCGGCGCCGCCTGCATGGCTGCGGCAATATCCCAATCGATATTATCCGCCTGATACAACATAGCCTCATCGGCCAGGGCCATGGAGTTGGCCAGTGTGTCTTTATGCACCCCTTGCTTCATGGTGTTGGAGCGGGGCTCGAGCACGACAGTGATTTTGCCCTGGCCCACCTTGGCGCGCATTCCCTGAAGAGTAGTGGCGATTGCCGTTGGGTGATGGGCAAAGTCGTCATAAACACTGACCCCCTCTACACTGCCCAGCAACTCGAGACGGCGCTTGGGCGGGGTAAAGTCTGCCAGCGCCTTGAGCGCATCTACCGGCAAGACCCCAACATGACGCGCCGCGGCTATCGCCATAGTGGCGTTGTCTATGTTGTGACGCCCAATCAGGCCCCAGCTCAAAACGCCCTGGGATTTACCGCGGAAAAATAGCTCAAATTCGTGACCATCGTCTGCCAACATCCTGGCGCTCCAGTCCCCCAGGCCCGCTTCATGGCTCAAGGTTTCCTGCTCACTCCAGCAGCCCTTGGCTATCACGCCGGCAACCGCCTGGCTGTCTTGCGGCCAGATCACCCGGCCATCCCCCGGCACGATTCTGAGCAGATGGTGAAACTGCTTCTGTATCGCCTTGAGATCGTCGAAGATATCGGCATGGTCGAACTCCAGGTTGTTGATCACCAAGGTTCTTGGCTGGTAATGCACAAACTTGGAGCGCTTGTCGAAGAAAGCGCTGTCATATTCGTCGGCCTCGACCACAAAGAAGGGCGACTCGCCCAACCTGGCCGAAATGCCGAAATTCTGCGGCACCCCACCAATCAAAAAGCCAGGTTGATAGCCGCAGGCTTCGAGGATCCAGGCCAACATGCTGGCGGTAGAGGTTTTGCCATGGGTTCCGGAAACGGCCAATACCCAACGTTCGGGCAATATATGATCATGCAGAAACTGCGGACCCGAGGTGTATTTCAGGCCGCGGTTGAGTACGGCTTCCACACAGGGGTTGCCGCGGCTCATGGCATTGCCTATCACCACGAGATCCGGCTCGGGATCCAGCTGTGACGGGTCAAACCCCTGAATAAGGTCTATCCCCTGCTGCTCAAGCTGGGTACTCATGGGTGGGTAAACATTGGCATCGGAGCCGGTGACCTTATGTCCCATGGCGCGGGCCAGCAGCGCCAAGCCCCCCATAAAAGTGCCACAGATCCCCAGAATATGTACGTGCATTAAGGCCATCCTTCTGCAGTGAGTCCGCTCGCCCCAGGTTGGGCGAGTTTGCATGCCGCTCATTGTACCTATGCCACCGGCAAGACGCGAGAGGCCTCTGCCTGCTGTTCAGTTTTCTCTCATCTTCCCATGACAAATACGATAAATGGATAGCGGAAATTTCCCAAAACCTGAGCCGATCGCTGGTCAGGACAGAGCCGCGCGTTTAAAATGCCCGCAGCCTACGCAAATGCGATTAGCATCAGGAAAGCAGCATGCAGTTAACGGAAGAACTCCAACATCTCAGGCGCGAGCTTGAAGATCTCAAACTCAAAGAGACTAACCTGGAAATCAGGACAGATATCCGCCTCGACGCGATAGAACAAAGAATCGAGGCGCTGTTTGCGGCCGTCAATCAGCTTGCGGAAGAGCAAGCTCAGCCTTTGGCGCCCAAGGTTGCCGAGCCGTCAGCGATGCCTGGCCCCAATGAGCCTCAGGCCGAGCCAGTAGCCGACTTATCCTCGGAGTCACAGACCCAGCGCCAGGACGCCTGGCAGCGCAGGGCCGATATTCAGCCTATCGAGCACACCAAGCCGGCAAGGGCAGAGATGGCAGCAACGCCAGTTGCAACCCAAGCGCAAACCGCTTCGAAACCCACAGATTCGAAATCCTTCGCTTCGAAATCTTCCGCTTCGAGACCCTCTGATTCGAAATCCTCCGCCGCCCAAAGAGTATTGCCCCAAACACAAGAGGGTCGAGAGCAACAGACTCCCAACTGGGGGCGTAAGTTTGATCAGGCTGTGGCCGCTTTTTTTGCCGCTATGCTGAGCCCCCTGCTGGGACTCTTCGCACAAGCCAAAGATTTTTATCAGCACTATCAAGCCAAAGGTCAGGGCCCGGTATTTATGATGACCCTGGCCGGGATCATCGCCATGACCCTGGGCTTTGGTTATCTGCTGCAGTATTCCATGAACCACTGGCTGTCGGACACAGGAAAGGTCTTGACCGGCTTTGTCTGCGCCAATGGCATTCTGGCCTTGGGGGCCTTTATCCGCAAACGGCAACGAGCGATGGCCGATTTCGGCTCGGGTCTGGTGGGCCTTGGGCTGATTATCAACTATCTGTGTGCCTATTTTGTCGGTCCCTACTTCGAGCTGGTACCGGATGGCGTCAGCTATCTGCTGCTGTTACTTATCACTGTGGCCGGTTACAGTCTGGCGCTGAAACTGGAAGCCAGAGTCATCAGCATAGTCGCCTTGCTGGGTGGCTCCCTGGCACCACTGATGCTGCTTTCCGGCAGTCAGGCGCCTTTGATGTATCTACCCTTCCTGCTGCTGATTGGCGGCTGCTCTTTACTCTTGAGTCACAAGATACGTTGGCCTGTGCTGCTGGAAACGACAGCCATACTGCACATCGCCTGTATCGAGAGCCTGAATTTCTTTGTCGAGCTGCCGCTGCAAGGGCAAGGGATAATGGGAGTTCTGGCGCTCATCTCCCTGCATGGCCTCTTCTATGGTTATGGCCTTGGCAGCCTTTGGCTGTTTGGCCGGGAAGGCCTCAGCCACAGACTGCTGGCTCTGCCGGCGGCCTTGCTGGCCTTTTTGGTCTATAGCCTGAGTCAGTTCAGCCCCCATGCCGGCGAGCTGCTGCTGGCCAACGCCGCCGTGCTTATCGGCCTGTCGCTCTGGCTTAAACAAGACAAACAGCTGCAGACGCTATTGTGGCTGGCGACCGGTGCCTGTCTCGGTTTTGCCGCGCTCAGCCTGCTCAGTGGTGAGCTGCTGGGGCTGGTGTTACTGCTCGAAGCCTTGCTGTTGATGTGGCTAGGTTGCCGTGAGCAGCAAGCCTCGCTGCGAATCGAGGCCATCACCCTGCTGGCTCTTGGACTGGTCATCAACCTGTTGGCCCTTGGCGATATGATCAATGAAGCGCCGGCGCTCTTGTCACTGCCGCTGCTGGCTTGGGGGCTAAGCACGCTTACGCTGTTTGGCTTTAACCAACTGCTGGGCAAACAGCCCGAGCTCAGCCGCTGGGAGCAACAACTGCTGCAGCTGGGACGCGAGCTTGCCAACGTGCTGCTGGTGTCTTTAGCCCTGGTTAGCGCCTGGCTGATAAGTGAAAGCTACTTCCTGGTGATAATTCCCGGATTGAGTCTGACCTTGCTGCTACTCGCACGCAGGCAACAACTCAGGGTCAGCGAGGCCTTGGCCTGGGCCTTGTTGTTACCGCTGGCGGCTCAGGTCATCTTCGCCGCCGTGGATGTGCATAGCCTGAGTTTCCGCGCTCAGCCGCTGTATGCGCAAATCGCCAGGGTAGAGCTGTTCCTCTGTCTGTTACTGGCCTGGTATGCATACCGGCGCTTCCATCCCAAGGGCGAACTTAGGCGTTTGGCCTGGTACGCTCGCCTGGCCTGCCTGGTGCTCTTGCCACTGCTGTGGCTGCCCAAAATCGCCCTTCGCTTTGAAGATTGGCTGGCCCCGGTCTTGTGGTTATCCTGCTTTGTCAGCTTAGTATTGGCCCGCAAGTTCAGGCAGCCGATACTGAAACGCGAAGCGGATGTACTGCTGGTGCTGGCTATAGCCCAAACCGCTTTAGCCTGCCTTACAGGACAATGGCCTGGGCTTATCGCACTGCTGCTGGGCAGTATCTATTCCGGTCTGTTGCTGTGGCGCTATCCATCCTTGCCAAGGCTCTGGCAAGGCCCCTGCCGACTCGGCTGGCAGTTGTCACCCTTCTATGGCGCCCTGCTGCTGGCGGTGGTCAGCCACAGCCTGGAGGTATTGTTCAGCCACACGTTGGCACTTAGCAGTGTGGTGCTAAGCGGCTACTTCTTTATCCTGCTCAGCCGCAAACCGCTCAAGGCCCTGCGCCCGGGTTACCCCTTTGCCTTTGCCAGCTTCTTTATCGCCTTGCTGCTGCCCTGGATTACCTGGCTCGACAGCCTGCAATATTTGCAGCTCGATGTCCTGACCCGGCCCTCTGAACCTTGGCTGATGGCGCTGGCACAAGCTTGCAACCTGGCCTTGCTGGCGCTGTTTATCCGTAAACGGCCATTGGCCATGAGACGCTATCGTCAGCAGTTGCCGACCAATATGGTGTTTATCGCCTGGCATGCCCTGTTGCTGCTGGCCTATCTGCCACTGGCCTACCAGATGCCAACCGGATTCGATGCCACCTTAAGCACAGTGCTCATGGTGTCCCACGGCTGCTGGCTGATGTTCCTCAGCCTGCGTCCCGGCTGTCAGATTATGCTCAAACTGGCCGCAGGTCTGTTTGCCATCAGTTGCCTCAAGGTATTGCTGCTGGATATGGCCGCCGCCGATCTGCTGCAAAAGATCATCGTCTTCATGCTGATTGGTGCCTTGCTGCTCGGGGTGGCTTACTTCTACCAGAAGTCCAGAGCCCGGCTGCTGTCACAATAAACCAACTCAAAGGCGCCTGCGGGCGCCTTTGGGATAGGTCTGACAGCCATAGATTGAAGGTTTTGCTAGAATGGCGGCCTCTTACTCCATCCTTGGTGATTTATGAAACTGACCCTCATAGCCCTATTTTCCCTGGCTCTGTTTTCGCTCCCCGCCCTGGCCGGTGGTCATTGCGCCAAAAAAGAAGCCGAAATCGAAAAACAGATCTCTTATGCCAAAGAGCATAACAACAGCCACAGAGTACGGGGGCTGGAAACGGCGCTGGCCGAAGTCCGTGCCCACTGCACTGAGGCCGGTGAAATCAAAAAACAGCAAGATTCACGCGATGAATTGGCAAACAAGATCCGTGACAAGCAGGATGATATTCGCGAGTTACGTAAAGAGCTGGCTGAAGATCGCGCCGAACTGAAGGCCGATATCGCCGAGGCCGAGCGCAAGGGCAAAGTCGATAAGGTCGCCAAATATCAGCGAGAACTGGCCGAGGAAGAGGCTAAAACAGCCGCCAAGATCAGCGCCAAAGAGGCTGAAATACGTGCATTGAAGTCCGAGCTGGACGCCAGATAAGTATTAGCCCCGCTTGGCGGGGCTTTTTGATGATGTCATCAAGCCTGGGAGGCTTCCAGCGCCTGGGCCACATCGCTGATGATGTCGTCTATATGCTCAATTCCCACAGAGATCCGGAGCAGATCTTCACTCACACCGGCGCGAGCCAACTCCTCGGCGTTGAGCTGCCTGTGGGTCGTGGTGGCAGGGTGACAGGCCAGTGACTTGGCATCGCCTATATTCACCAGACGCAAGATCATCTGCAGCGCATCGATAAAGCGCCCGCCGGCCTCTTTGCCCCCCTTGATACCAAAGCTGATAATGCCGGACGCCTTACCCGAGGTGATTTTGTCGCAATTGGCCTTATAAGGGCTGTCTGTCAGGGCGCCATAATTGACCCAGCTCACCAGCGGATGGGACTGCAGGTAACTTGCCAGCGCTTCGGCATTGCTGCAATGACGCTCCATCCGCAGGCTCAAGGTCTCCAGCCCCTGCAACAGTAAAAAGGCGCTGTGTGGCGATAGAGCCGCGCCGGTATTACGCAGCGGCACCACCCGGCAACGGCCGATATAAGCGGCCGCGCCGAAGGCTTCGGTATACACCACCCCATGGTAGGAGGGGTCCGGCTGATTGAGCACCGCAAATCTGTGTTTATTGGCGACCCAGTCAAACTTGCCCGAATCGATGATCACCCCGCCCACTGTAGTACCGTGGCCACCGACATACTTGGTGAGCGAGTGGACGACGATATCGGCGCCATGTTCGAAGGGGCGGCACAGCACAGGGGTCGCCACAGTGTTATCCACCACCAAGGGCACACCATGTTTGTGGGCAATTTCTGCCAGACGCGCGATATCGACAATATTGCCGGCGGGGTTGCCTATGGATTCACAAAATACCGCCTTGGTGCGTTCATCAATAAGCGACTCCAGGGTATCGAAGTCATCGAACGACGCCATGCGCACCTCAACCCCCTGGCGCGGCAGAGTATGGGCGAACAGGTTATAGGTGCCGCCGTAGAGCTGGCTGCTGCTGACTATGTTGTCGCCCACTTCCGTCAGCGCCTGCAGCGCATAGGTGATGGCCGCCATTCCAGAGGCCAGCGCCAGCGCGCCAATGCCGCCTTCGATGGCCGCCATTCTGGCTTCGAGCACGGCGTTGGTAGGGTTCATGATGCGACTGTAAATATTGCCGGGCACCTTGAGGTCAAACAGATCGGCGCCGTGTTGAGTATCGTCGAAGGTATAGGACGTCGTCTGATAGATGGGCACCGCCGCCGACTTGGTGGTGGCTTCCGATTCATAACCATGGTGCAACGCCAGGGATTCCAGTTTCATCTCGCGCTCCTTGATGACGAGTAATGCAGTTTTAAGTTTGATATCAAGCTAGCAAACAGACATCCAGATGTCTAAATTTTTTTCAAGCAGTTTTCCCTGAGTCGTGCTTAGTGCACAAAATCGACGTAGAAGTAAAAACATCTAGACGTCCAAATTGACAGACGACTGGCTATCCCCTATTCTTTCGCCTAATTTGTCAGGAGATGATGCCGTTAAGACAATGCAATTCAGCGAGTTTGGCTGCTGCGGAGGGAATCCCCGGCCGAACGTGATTCACAGAGAGTAGATTTTGACCCAGAACAACACTTCTCCGGCCGTTAAAGCTCCGGCCTCATTTGTGGCACTACTGCCATTGTTTCTGTTTCTGGCGCTGTTTATCGGTGCCGGGGTCTATTTCCAAAGCCAAGGGGTAGACTTTGCCTTCTATCAGTTGCCGAGCCCGATAGCGATATTACCGGCGATTGTACTGGCCATTTTGCTGTCCAAGCAAAAGCTCAACCAGACCATGAACACCTTTATGGCGGGGATAGGCCACAACAACATCATCGCCATGTGCCTAATCTATCTACTGGCCGGTGCTTTTGCCGCCGTGGCCAGTGCCACTGGTGGGGTTGATGCCACAGTTGCCTTGGGGCTTAAGCTGATCCCGGCCAATCTGCTGCTGCCCGGCTTTTTCATTATCGCCGCCTTTATCGCCACCGCCATGGGCACCTCCATGGGCACGATTGCCGCCGTGGCTCCTATCGCCCTCGGGGTTGCCGATCAGGCAGGGATTGAACTGCCACTGATGGCGGGCTCTGTGATGTCAGGCGCCCTGTTTGGTGACAACCTGTCTATTATCTCGGATACCACTATTGCCGCGACCCGCACCCAGGGCTGCGAAATGAGAGACAAGTTCCGTGAAAACCTGATCTTTGCCATTCCGGCGGCGATTGTGACCCTGTTGCTGTTCGGTTTCCTCTCTTCCGGTCAAGCCGAACTGCCACCACAGGAGGTCGACTTTGTTAAGGTATTACCTTACTTGAGTATTCTGGTGCTGGCCGTCGCCGGGCTGAACGTGTTTGTGGTACTGGCCATCGGCATTTTGCTGGCCGGGATAACAGGGTTTGTCACTCAAGATTACTCGCTGCTGACCTTCGGTAAGGATATCTACAAAGGCTTTGGCAATATGCAGGAGATCTTTATCCTCTCCATGCTGGTTGGTGGCCTGGCGGCCCTGATGCAGCAGCAAGGTGGCCTGAGCTTTGTCAGCCAGCAGATAGAGAAGCTGATAGCCCGTTTCTCCCGCGCCAAGGGTGAAGCCTCCTGTCGCGCCGCCGAGCTGGGGATGGCGGGGATAGTGGCTTTGACCAACTCCTGTGTGGCCAACAATACCGTCTCTATTGTGGTCAGCGGCGATATCGCCAAAGATCTGGCAGCCAAACATGGGGTTGCCCCGAAACGCGCCGCCAGTATTCTGGATATTTTCGCCTGTATCATTCAGGGGCTTATTCCCTACGGTGCCCAGGCATTGCTGATAGCTTCCCACTTCAAGATCTCTCCCCTGGAAGCCGTTGCCAACACCTGGTACTGCATGATCCTGGCCTTGGTTGCCGTGGTGATTGTGATACTGCGTCCCCGCAGTTAAACTAGCGGGCGCAATAACCAAACCGGTCCCTGCGACCGGTTTTTTTGTCGCCGTCATTTGGCGACTATTATTGAATGCAGGTATTCAAACGAGCCATTCCATGCCCCTGTACGAGCAATACCATAAGCAAGATCCGCAGCGCCTGGCATTTATGATGTCTCTGGTGGGCGTCAGCATAGCGGCACTGGGCATGGCCTCCTCCTTCTGGGCCGCCTATGACAACTTGGGCAGCGCCATTTTCAGCATGCGCATGGACAGACTGGGCGACTACTTGAGCTCGCCGCTGGCCTATGTCTACAATATCTCGCTACTGCTCGGCGGCGCCTGCTTCATCTTGGCCATGGGTGGCCTCTGGTGGCAAAAGCACAGCGCGGCAGCCAGCTTGTTGTCAAGATCAGGCATAGCGGTTGGCTTGGGGATAGTGGCGCTGGGGGTCTTCCCCTATAATGAACTCTTTGCCCACCAGCTGGCTGCTATCTTCTTTATTGCCAGTACCTTGGTAATGTTCACCCTTTGCTGCTATTGCTTTGTCTCCCACAGAGCGCTCTGTAACCTGCCGCTGTGCCTGTTCAGCCTTCTGGGGATAATGTCTGCCATCGGCCTGTTATCCCAGTTGCAATGGCCATCGATGAATTATGCCTCTTGTTCGGTGCAAACCCTCTGCCCTTCGATATGGTTTATGTGGTTGCATTCCATTGCAACTGTGTTTGCCGGTCTCAGCCTGTCGGCCACCGTATATCGACTGTGGCACTGGTCGCAGCCGCTCAACGACTGATGACTGAAAAACCGTATAGGGCTGACGCGACAGCGCCAAAAACAACTCTACAAGCCACAATGCGCCTTGCCCACTATTTGGCGCAATCCGGTCTGTGCTCAAGACGCGAAGCCGCCAGACGCATCGAAGCCGGAGAGATTTTTCTGGGTGACAGGCCAGCCAAACACACAGACAGAGTCACCCTCGCCGCCGGGCAGCGCCATTGTCTTGAGAAGCTGTTTTATCTGGGCGAACCCGTCGCCGCCCCGGCACCTTACGCTTATCTGCTATTCAATAAACCCGTCGGGATAGATTGCCGCCTGCTCAAGGATGACCCGAGCAGCCTATTGCATTTATTGCCCCAGGATAAACGCCTGTATCCGGCCGGAAGGCTGGATAAAGACTCCCGCGGCCTGCTGCTGCTCAGCAACGACGGCGAACTGACCCAGCAACTGATGCATCCGGATTTTTGCCACAGCAAACACTACCGGGTCACTCTGGAGCGGGCATTTACTGACGCGTTTATCCATGCCTTGAGAAACCCAATGGATTACGGGTATGGCCAGGTGCGGGCATCCCAAGTCACGCCAATTTCGGCAAACAGTTTTGAAATCATTCTGACTCAGGGCAAGAAGCGGCAAATTCGCCGTATGTGTCGGCATTTGGGCTACAGAGTCACAGATCTCTGCCGTACCCGGATAATGGAATTAACACTTGATAGGCTTGCTGAAGGGGAGTTTAGAGAGCTCAGCCGTGCACAAATCGCCGCGCTCAAAGCGTCACTTCAACGCTGAACAAACCACATAATCTTTAGTGCGATTCCTGATTGATTTATTGCTAAACTAAGCGGCTTGTTGGCCCTGCCCCCAATCACCACCCGGGAAATAGACAGCCATACTCATCACTCATTTCAGGAGACATCATGCTAGAACTCTTCGCCGTCGCCAGTATCACTATGTTGGCCGTTATCAGCCCTGGGGCTGATTTTGCCATGGTATCCCGCAATAGCATGGTACTCGGACGCCGGGCCGGTCTGATGACGGGTGCCGGTATATCACTGGGCGTATGGGTACATGTGCTCTACTCCATTGCCGGTATCGGACTGCTGATCTCCCAGTCACTGTGGCTGTTCAGCCTGATCAAGTTTGCCGGTGCGGCTTATCTGATTTATCTCGGCATCACCATGCTCAGAAGCAAGGCGGTTGAAGCATCTGAATTGCAGACCCAGGAAGTGATTTCCGATTGGGCGGCACTCAAGAGTGGCTTTCTGACCAATGCCCTCAATCCCAAGACGACATTGTTTGTGGTAGCACTCTTTACCCAGGTTATCGATCCCCAGACCAGCACTCTGACCCAAATAGGTTATGGCGCCTTTATGTCAGCCGCCCACCTGGTGTGGTTTTCATTGGTGGCTTTATTGTTTTCCTCGCAAGCTGCCCGTCGCTCCGTGGCCCGTTGTCGCCACTGGGTTGAACGCGCCATAGGCGGCGTTTTGGTCAGCCTGGGGCTGGGATTGGCCTTTTCCTCTGTGGGACGTTCCTGAGCCGTTTCACGGTGAAGACCGTCAGGGTTGACTGCCTTCACCGTTTTTAGGCTCGCTTGCCCGGGAGGAGACGGCTTTATCTTCCTTCCCGCCGGGTTGCAGCTCAGACAGAAGATCGGCGGCCTGAGTCACGGCCGCCAGATTAGCCTGATGTTCCTCTTCCGCCATAGTCTTGGATTCGGCGCGATCTTCCTTGCTGCGTCTGGACTCTCCACTGGCCTTGACCTCTGAATCATAGGGCAGGTCCTCAATTCCCGGCAGTGAATCCGGAATATCACTGGGGCTGACATCCACTATCTGTGAACGGTTCATAGTGATCTTGTATCTGGCATAGCGCGGCGCCTGCTTGCCCTCTTTGAGCACAGCCACCAGGTTTATCTGATAACGCCGCTCCACCGACTCATTGCTGATCCTGCCATCGGTTTCGGTGTAAATTTTGGCCTTGCCGCGCTCCAGGTAGCGAGCAAAGGGTACTAAGCTGAACACCACCTGTTCCTGCAACGTGTTGTAACCGGAAAGAAACTCGGTATCTGCCACCTTGGTCTGGATGCCATAGTGAAGAATTTCGGCATCGACCTTATTTTGGCTGTGGCGCCGCCTGAGGATCTCTTTGACATCTTTGGGAAGATCCTGGCTGCGCATAAATTCAAGCCAAACCAGCTGCTTAGCAATGAACTTCTGGTTGGTGGTGTCTCTCAATATCCGGCTCCAGCGCGGTCGTCCCCGCTGGATATAACGCCACAGGGCATTGCGCACATCGTCTTTAAAGATCTCCCGCGCACCGTAAATCAGCGCCAGTACCAGCACCAATACCAGGGTCACACCGCTGAATACCCCCTGGGCCTTGATGATCAGCGCCGACACCACCAACATTACCAGGGCCGTAGCCAATCCTGTGGTCAGCTTCTTGAGCCCTGTGCCCAGAGGTTTGATTTCCTCTTTGAGTACCACCCCTTGCTGAATAAGCCTTCTGAGCAGCAACATCTTGTTGGCAATGCGATTGGGATCCTGCAGGGTCTGCGCCGAATTGTAGTGCCGCTCCGCCCGATAGTTATTTTCTACCCGGCAGAGGGTGATCACCTTGTCCGAGATATGGCTGAAGTCGCTGTTTCTGGGGCCATGGGCCAGCAGCTTCAGCAGTTGCTGTTCACAGAACCAGGATAGATAGTTATCGGCATTCTCGAAATAGTGCTTCCATTTGGCATCGGCCGGCTCGTTGCGGCGAAACTTCTTCAGCAAAATAGCTGTCTGCTCGGTTAATTCTTCCAGCAAGGGATAGAAATTTTCCGGCTCGGATTGCCGCGAAATCTCTTTGGCATCGTTCTCCATCGCCACCACAAACTGGTAGGCAAACAGGTTCAGATAGAGACGAAACTCTTCAACGGTACGCTTCTTCTGACTCACAAACCTGGATTGCACCAAGGGCAGATGCAGGCCATCCGAGTAGTAGGAACGCCGACCGAGAATGGCGCTGAAGTAGTATTCCTCTTCATTCAGGCTCTGCGGCCCTATGCCCATCTCCTTGGGCAGGGAAAAGTAGAGATCCAGCTTGCGCTGCTCCCCGACATCCATCAGATGGCTGAACTTGATGGATAGATTTTCTTCCTGCTTGATACGTAGTTTGGACACAATAATGGAACACTATCAATGAATTGATGAAAGATCCTGACTATAGCCCAAGCAACACGGGAATGGGATAGCGCACCGGCGTTAACTGAGTGGAAATGGTGAAATCGTCAGCAAAAATTCAGCTGTCAATGGATCAGGCGACAGCCACATACTGTGTTGCTCGGTTGGAATAACACAATAGCATAGTCTTTGGCTTCATCGGCATCGAGGATCTCCAGTGCCAAATGATGCAGGCCTTCGTTGCTGAGGTTGAAACTGGAAATATAGGAGAGGTATTGCATGTGGGCGGGCCTTGCACCCTTGCCGGAGAGTTCCTGTTTGTCCGTGACCAGAATTTGATAACGGCCGGCTTCTTCCGAAGCCAGTTGCCCCTGCATCAAGATACTGCCGGCGGGGGTGCCATCCATGTTGAAGTAGCGATAGTTGACCAGGGCTCGCTTGCCTTTGGTCTGCAGATCCAGCAGCAGGTAGTGCTGCGCATCTTCGCCCTCGTTCAACTGCCGGTCGTAGAGCTCGGAGCTGCAGTTAAGCGCCAAAGCGGGCGCTGTCTGGCTGAAACGATAGATCACCAGCAAACAGCCGAGCAGAAAGATCAGGATCAGCAGATTTATCATCCAAAGCCAACGTCTAGCCACAGAGATCAACCTCCTTGAGCCAAGGTACGCTCACAAATGCCTTCACCTGACGGCCATCGCTGATCTTGAGATTACGCACCACGGATTGTCCCAGATACTCGCCTCTCAAGGTGAGGTTAAGTACCTGCTTATCATGGGACAGCGACACATATAACTTGCGCCAGGGGCTGCTCTTGCACTGGGCCAATGCCGAGGCCAACACCTTCCCCTGCTCGGTCAACAACTGGTTGTTGGTGCGGGAGTTGGAATAGAAAAACAGCTCCATTCTCTGACCCGAAAGCAAGGTCAATTCCTGCTTGTTCAGCGGAATGGTGGGCGCCACTCTGGGCAAGCGATACAGATAAAAGAGACTGAGGCCGAGCATGAATATCAGCACCAGGCCCACCAGCAGTTGTTTGGGACCGGCATTCAACCTGGACTCCAGCACTCCTGCAGGTTTACGGGCCACAGATGAGCGCAGCAGATACCCCTGCCCCTTGACCGTTTCAATCAAAGACTCATATTCGGGCCCCAGAAAGGCACGCAACATACAGACAGCACGGGCTACGGACGAATCGCTCAAAGGGGGATGATTGTCATCACCGGCGCGCAACTCGATACGGGAAACCAAACGCCCCTGATTGGCGAGCAGGAGTTTCAGTACCTGTAACTCCGCCCGGGGAAGATGCCAGCTATCCCCCCGGCCCCTGTGTTGTAACTCACCACTGGCTTCATCAAACCAGCAGTCGCCTATCTGCATTATATTCCTCCTGTTTTATATGGTTATGAGTCTATGCAAGAAATCTAATCACTACTGTGATCCTCTTAACCCTGACACAGGAAAAAGTTTAAAAAGTGATCCAACTCAGGCGAGGCGCCGACCAAGAGGGAAGCAAGTGGCATTTTGTGAACCAGTACCCAGGATTGAAGCCACTGAAGACTGAGGGAAAAAGCCATGAAGACGCCATTAATCAACATGAATGCAACAAATAAAGTGACCCATATCAAATGCTAATCCTCAATGGGTATCAAGATGCAAGCCGTCAATCGTCTTTGCATGTCAAAAATCCGTTTTCGGCCAACTCAGGATTCATGCGCGCTGAATCACAACCTTCATCAGGCATCCCCCTAAGCTGAAGACAACCGACCAGGTCGGGAAAAACAAAGACAACAAAGGGTGATAAATATGAGCATTAACAGACGTCAGGCCCTCGGCCAGATCATTGGAATTAGCGCCGCAGCAGCCGGAGCCGGCCTCACGGCCACTTGTGCCTTTGCAGCCACGGATGAGTCAGGAAACTACCGCCTGGAACTGGGGGAAAAACTCAAATATGCCCCATTGGATCCCATGGCGACCGCCAAACTCGCTTATGAAACCGGCGGTGGCTGTATGCATCAGGTATTTCACGCTACTGTGACCATGCTGGCGCAGTCCGCCAGTGTCGATGCCGATAAGTTTGCCACTATTCCAACGGCGCTGGCCGGTTATGGTTTTGCCGGGGTCACCGGCCAGGGCACGCTTTGCGGTAACCTCAATGCGGTAGGTATGCTGGTCAATATTCTCGATGACATCAATGGCCAAAATGCCGCCGTCATCGGCGCCCTGTTCCGCTACTACGAGAATACCGAACTGCCTTTGTCCAGCGATGAGTTCGTTGCCGGAATCGGCTCCACCGCCGAAAAGACCGCCCTGGTGGTCAAGTCCTCGGTTGCCAACAGCGTGCTGTGCCACTCCTCCATCAGTAACTGGTCCAAGGCCTCAGGCAAGACCTTCTCCGAAAAAGGCGAACGCTGCTATCGTTTATCGGCCTCCATTGCCTATCATCTGGTGGAACTCCTGAACCGAGCCCACAAGGGCGAAGACTTGGCCGCCCTGCCGGAGAGCAAACCCAGCACCGAAGCCCAGAGTTGCCAAAGCTGTCATGGCTCCAGCAGCACCATGGGGCCAGCCGCCAGCGTCAAGACAGATATGGAATGTACCACCTGTCATACCGGGCACTTTAACTGAGGATTATCCGATGAAAATCAGCTATCTGAGCCTGCTGCTCGGCTCGGCCCTGCTCTTGGGAGGCTGTGGCAGCGATGATGACAACAGTAATGGCGGTGGCGAGATCACCCCTCCGCCGCCGGTCGAGAAACCCAGCCAGGATATTGCCGAGGCAAGCAGTATTGAGTTGACCCTCAATAGCTTCGATCCCGACTCAGGCCAGGTCACCTTTGCCCTGCAAAACGCCGAAGGCAAGGCGCTCACCAATGCCGCCAAGTACCAGATCACCTACTTTGGTTATCCGGCAGAAGAGCAGGCTTCCACCAAGCCCAAGGCCTGGAAACGCTGGCATGTGACCTATGGTTACAGCTGCGATCCGGCGACCGAGTGCGCTGAACCGCTGCAGGCTCTGGACAGTGCCGGCAGCTACAGCTTCAGTCCATCTGGACTGGATTGGGATGCCAATGCCACCAGCGGTGCCGTCAGCCGTTATAAGGTGGCCATAGAGGTGTTTGGCACAGAGATCAGCAATGAGCTGACACTCTACTCTCCCACCACAGGGGAAGGTGCGAACTAACCCCCGAAAACTGCCCCATCAAATAAGCCGCTGATCAGGGAGAGCAGCGGCTCTTGGGCCTTATCCTCCTCAAACTCACTCATACGACAGGCCCAGAGGTGATCTCCAGGCGTCACCTGGATAAGTGCATAGTCGGCCAGAATATCCATCTCAAGTACATGCAGTCTGAGATCCAGTTTGCCTGACTGAGCCAACACCTTATTGATACTGTCCCGCATCGTCAGTAGATATGGGGGTAACTCTGCTTCATCCACTTGCAGCTTTTCCTGTCGCTGCTCCAGGCTTATCAAATAGCTCAGGGAGCCAGGCTCAATCCCTTTGATGAGCCCTGTCAGTTCGATGCTGGCCCAAGGCTCAGAGTCGTGACGATAGCTCACCCGCAGTCTGACATGACCATTTTCTGTGGCTATCCTGAGCCTGAGCTTTTCAGTGTTGGCCTGATCCACTGCCATGCCGGGACGGATCAAACTCGCTTCACAGTTGAAATTAGGGCTAAGACGTTTGGAAATCAGGGTATCGCCCCAGAGAATGCCGGCAGCAAACAACAGCAGTAATAACAGCAGCAGTATCCAGATCCGGTTTTGGCGTAACCGCCGCCGCAGAGTCGATTCAGTCACAGCGCAGTGCCTCCCTCAGCCAGGTATATTCGGGGGCGCAGGCGTTCATCTGGGCCATGGTCAACTTATAAGCCTTGAGGTACTCGCCTTGGTCGCCTTCTCCCTTGACCACCATACTCAACACCTTGTTGTCATCGCTGAGGGAGATGGAAATGGTGCGCCAACTATCGGGGCAGCGTGCCAGCCAGTCTTCAATGCCTTGAGTCAAATCTTTCAATGCGGCCAATGCTTTGGGTTCGCCGTAGAGACGCAAAAAGGTAGTACTGCCCGAAGGGTGTACGAGTTTAATCACCTCATCCGGCGTTTCCAGATAGCGCAGTGGCCCAACCCTGGATGACAAAAAAACCAATGCCAGTGCGCTCAGCAGTAACATCCAACAATAGTGACGCCAGGGCGTTTGTCCCTTGGGGGACAAAGAGATGGGCCTGCGGCCTCGAGTCTTGCTATGCAGCAAAAAACCTTGCCTGTCTACGGATTCCAAGAGGTCGCTGTGCTCGGGTCCCAGGTATTGGCGGATCCTGGCCACCGCCTGCTCCAATAAATGCCCTTGATTGGCGGGAATGGCGGCCTCCTGCAGCAGTTGCATTCTGGATACCACCTGCCCCCTGTGAGCCAACAAAATATTCAGCACACACTGCTCTGTTTCAGACAGTGTCCAGCTCATCCCGGATCCAGTATGTTTGAGCGTGCCGGTATCGGCATCAAACCAATAGCAACCTATCTGCATGGCGTGGCTCAGCAGCAAATGAATGGCGGCAGTATAAGGGAAAAAAACACCCATCCAGAGTGATCTGTATGGGTGTTTTTAAGCTTTTGACAAGAAGCGTGAACCGTCTCTCAGACTTTTCCCACAATTGAAATTTTGTTAATTAACAATATGATACATTCTTATCTAGAATGTAGAACTGTTAATCCAGAGGTGCACCAGAATGCTGGCTACGTAACCCAGGGCGATCACGGGTGTCCACCTGAGGTGAGCCCCAAAGGTGTATACCCCTCTCGCCTGCCCCATCAGCGCCACCCCGGCGGCACTGCCGATGGACAACAAACTCCCCCCAACCCCGGCGGTCAGGGTTACCAACAGCCATTGTCCCAACGCCATATCCGGGTTCATTGTCAGTACGGCAAACATCACTGGAATGTTGTCTATGATAGAGGACAGCACCCCAATGGCGACGTTGGCATAGGTGGGATCCCACTGGGTGTACATGGCATGGGATACCATGCTCAAATAGCCCATAAAGCCCAAACCGCCGACACACAGCACCACACCATAGAAGAACAGCAAAGTGTCCCATTCGGCTCTGGCAATACGGCTGAATACATCGAAAGGCACCACGTTACCCAGTTGCTCCAGACGCTTTTCATCCTGCATCAGGCGCGCCTTCTCCTGCGCTCTTGCCAGCGCTTTGGGGAAATTCTTCCTCAGGTAGAAGCCAAAACACTGCAGCAGTCCAAGGCCTGTCATCATGCCAAGCACAGGCGGCAGACCCAGCAGTGAATGGGTACACACAGCCATGGCTATGGTGAACAGGAACAGCAGCACTATCCGCTTGGCGCCTGTCTTGGTGTAAACCTTTTCAACCAGGGCATCAGATTTTTCCCTGGAAATAAACAGGCTCATGATCACCGCCGGCACCAGGAAATTCACCAGTGATGGCAGGAACAGCTTGAAGAACTCGGAAAAGTGCACCATACCCTTTTGCCACACCATCAGAGTGGTGATGTCCCCAAAGGGGCTGAAGGCGCCACCGGCGTTGGCCGCCACCACTATGTTGATGCACGACAGGGTGATAAAACGGCGATTATCGGCGCCCATTTTCATCACCACGGCGCACATCAGCAGCGCAGTGGTCAGGTTGTCGGCGATGGGCGAAATAAAGAAGGCCAGTAAACCGGTAAGCCAAAATATCTGGTATAAACTGAAGCCCTTGCTGACCATCCAACAACGCAAGGCGTCGAACAACTTACGTTCTTCCATGGCGTTGATATAGGTCATGGCCACCAGCAAAAACAGCAACAACTCGGCATATTCGAGCAGGTTATGTTTGAAGGCGGCTTCGGCCACTTCCGACATACCATTCTGGGTATAGACATAACCTATCATGCCCCAGATGAGACCGGCAGCGACCAACACAGGCTTGGACTTTCTCAGGTGCAGCTTCTCCTCCCCCATCACCAGTAAATAGGCGATGGCAAACAGAGTCAGAGCCAGATACCCCACGGTTGAGTCTGTCAGACTCAGGTTATTTGTGGCTTCCGTGCTAGCCAGGACCACAGGCGAAAACAGTCCTGACAAAATTCCCCCTAAGGCTGCGCAGCCCCCATGCAAACGCATTAACTTCATCTCTTTCTTCTCTTGGTAGGAAATTAACTAAAACCTAGCACAGAGAATGGAAAGCGAATCTTGATAAAACGCAAATTTCTGCAATTTAAGTGAGCAAGACCCGGCTCTAAGTGGCAGACCGCAGCAGAAGAATTGAAAAAGACTGGTAAAAAAACACCATAGATCACAAAAGCGCCCGCAGGCGCTTTTATCTGGTTCACACTTTTTATGTCACGGCTTTTTTAGAAAGAATACAGCAGTGTCATATTGGTTTCAGTGTCAGTGCTCTTTTTGTCGTCCAGCGGATCGCTGTTATAACGCACAATCACGGCAAACTTCATTGCCAGGGCGCCGATGATGTTGGCGGTCAGCGAAGTCTCGGAGCGGGCGTCGAGCTTGTCGCCATAATCGGCAATAAACATCTGGCGGAACTTGGAGGTCTTGCTGATCTCAAGCTCATAGTTGATCACTCCGTGAGCGACCCAGCTGGCGTCAGAGTTATAGCCCAGAATGGCGCTTTGCTCACTGTCCAGACGCTGATACTGGTAACCAGGACCTATCTCGGCATCCAGGAAGCTTTTGCTGCCCTGGAATACACGGTAGCCGTAACCGGCCGCACTGTTGAACTTGTAATCGTAACCAGTGAAGGGATCGGCTTCGTAGCTGGTGTTGGCAAACAGATAGCTGCGCTCATCCAGACGGTAGTTGCCCTGAACACCACCAAAATAACGCTTGGCAGTAACTTCTTCAGAATCTTCCTTGTACAGACCTTCGAGCAGGTACTGGTTTTCCCAGTTGCCCAGTTCGTGTTTCATCGCCAGGCGAGCCTTCACCGAAGAGGTTTCAGTGTTACCTGTGGTCAGGGTTGCCCCCAACTCCGCCTCACCGGCAAATGTTTTATCACCTTCGACAAAGTCAGCCCCAGCGTGAGCAAATGGTGCGACCAGCAGAATGGCTGCAGCGCTAAGCAGTTTTTTCATTCTTGTGCATCTCCGTTCAAAGCAATCCCCTAAAAAAACGGGCGCCATCTTAACATCTATGGCGAAAAATACGAAACAGCTCGCATTTTGCAGCTGAAAAAACCTGATTTCCGACACCGGTAACCGTTTTGTCTGACAGAGACAAGGCTATCAGGCCTTCAACCCGGCCGCAGACATCAGCAGTCGCAACAGCGAAGAGACACTCAGCAAAGAAAGAACACTCAAGCACCAAAGCAGCAGCATCCAACAGCCTGGACGGCTATCGAGCCAATTCTTAGCCGGGGCCAGCAGCCGGATGGCCCGGCCCCTCAAAGCGTCAATGATAGGCTTCATCGGCGCTCACCTTGCCGCGGAACACATAATAGGTCCAGCAGGTATAAACCAGAATAATGGGGATAATAAACAGAGCCCCCACCAACATGAAGCCTTGGCTCTGGGGTGGTGCCGAAGCCTGCCAGATGCTGATACCCGGTGGAATAATATAGGGCCAGATGCTGATCCCAAGACCGCAGAACCCCAGTAACACCAAGAGCAGCGTCATCACAAAGGGTTGGTAAGTATCTTGCCTTTGCAGGCCCAGGTACAGATTCCATCCCAGTAGTGCCGTCAATAAAGGCACGGGTGAGAGGAAAATCAGGTTCGGCAGTGAAAACCAACGCTCGGCGATTTGGGGATGTGCCAAAGGCGTCCAGATACTGACCAGCACTATTGCCACCAGCAAGCCTATGAGCAAAGAGCGGCTCAGCAGAAACATCTGTTGCTGCAGATGCCCCTGGGTCTTCATGATTAGCCAGCTGCTGCCAAGGAGTCCGTAAGCGACCACCAGCCCGACACCGCATAAAAGCGGGAAAGGCGCCAACCAGTCGAGCTGCGAGCCGGCAAAGCTGCGATCTATGACAGGGAAACCGGATATCACAGCCCCCAGCACCACCCCCTGGAAGAAGGTCGCTGCCACAGAGCCGATGGCAAATGCCCTGTCCCAGGCTTTTCTGTGGCCTTCAAACGCCTTGAAGCGAAACTCAAACGCCAAGCCTCGAAAGATAAGCGCCACCAGCATAAAGGTCAGCGGAATCGCCAAGGCATCGATAATCACCGCATAAGCCAGCGGAAAGGCGCCGAACAGCGCAGCCCCGCCCAGTACCAGCCAGGTTTCATTGCCGTCCCACACAGGTGCCACTGAGTTCACCATGATATCTTTGTCATGCCTGTCTCCAACCAAGGGCAGCAGTATCCCCACTCCCAGGTCGAAACCATCCATGACTATGTACATCAAGGTGGCGAAAATAATAATCACAAACCAGATAACAGCCAGATCAATGCCCATACTCAGCTCTCCTTATGCAGCTCGTCGCTGTGAAACTGTGAAATACGCCCGACCAACGCAGGGCTTTCGGATAAGACTTCCTCGACCTTGGGCCCCTGACGGATAAGATTGAGCAGATAGAGATACCCCAAACCAAACACCAGGCTGTAGACCACAAAGAACCCCAGCAGGCTCAGGCTCATATGCAGCTCGCCATGGGCGGAGACCGCATCCCGGGTGCGCATTACCCCATGAATGATCCAGGGTTGCCGCCCCACTTCCGTGGTTATCCACCCGGCCAACAGAGCTATGAGTCCCGATGGTCCCATGAACAGACTGAAGCGCAGAAACCAGCGGCTCTGGTACAGGCCACCACTGCGTCTGAGCCAAAGGCTGACGACACCGAGCAGCAGCATCAGCATGCCCAGTCCGACCATGACCCGAAATGACCAGAAGACGATAGGGACATTGGGCCTGTCTTCCACGGCAAACTCCTTCAGCGCCGGCACCTGGGCCTGGCTGTCGTGCATCAGGATCAAACTGGCCAGCGCCGGGATCTTGAGGGCATAGTCAGTGGTTTCTGTCTCCATATTGGGCCAGCCAAACAGGATCAGCGGTGTCGGCTCCCCCGAGCTGTTGTCCCAGTGCCCTTCCATGGCGGCGACTTTGGCCGGCTGATGCTCCAGGGTATTGAGCCCGTGAATATCCCCAAGCAAGGCCTGCAAAGGTGCACAGGCGAGGATCATCCACAGCGCCATGGAGAACATCTTGCGCACCGCCGGGTTGTCGTTGCCTTTAAGCAAATGCCAGGCGCCCGATGCCGCCACCATCAAGGCACAGCAGATAAAGGCGGCCACCGCCATATGCGAAAGACGCGGAATAAAGGAAGGGTTGAAGATGACAGCCAACCAGTCTGTCGGTACCACTTGACCGGCTTCAATGACAAAGCCCTGGGGCGTGTGCATCCAACTGTTGGAGGCCAAGATCCAGAACATGGACATTATGGTGCCGAGGGCGACCATACAGGTGGAGAAGAAGTGCAGCTGATCGCCGACTTTTTTCCAGCCAAACAACATCACTCCCAGAAATCCGGCTTCGAGGAAGAAGGCGGTCAACACTTCATAAGTCAGCAGAGGGCCGGTAATACTTCCGGCAAACTCGGAAAAGCCGCTCCAGTTAGTGCCAAACTGGTAAGCCATCACCAAGCCGGAAACCACCCCCATACCAAAGTTGACCGCAAATACCTTGGACCAAAAATGATACAGCTGCTTGTATACCGGATTACGCTTTTTGAGCCAAAGCCCTTCCAGTACCGCGAGATAACTTGCCAGGCCAATGGTGATGGCCGGGAAGATAATGTGAAAAGAAACCGTGAAGGCAAACTGTATGCGTGCCATTTCGAATGCATCCAGTCCAAACATGAACCACCTCAAAGGGTCAATAAACCTGGCTGGCATCTTAAGGACTGAGACAAAACTATAATAGATACAGAAAATACGATTTTATATATAACAGATTGAATAATTGTTATGCTGGGCACGGGCAATAAAGCAGAGTAAACCATGGCCAAATATGAAACCCTGATCCAGCAATTGAGGCAGCAGATACAGAGCGGTGTCTGGCAGGTGGGTGACCGCTTACCTTCACTCAGAGAGCAGACTCAGCAGAGCCAGATGAGTTTGATGACAGTAATGCATGCCTATCAGGTACTGGAAAGCCAGGGCTGGATAATCTCCCGCCCCCGCTCAGGTTACTTTGTCGCCCCGAAAGTGGCTGCCCCCAAGCCTCAAGGTCTGCATCAGTCCAGTGCTGTGACCCGCGCCGAGTCGGTGGATATCAACGCCTTTATCTTTGAGGTGTTGCAGGCCAGTCGCGATCCGGGGATCACGGGGTTTGGCTCCGCCTACCCGGATCCCGGGCTGTCGCCCCACAAACAGTTGAACCGGGCCTTAATCTCAAGCGCCAAGACCCTGGATTCCGCCAGCGCTCTGGACAATCTGCCCCCCGGGAACCCGGCGCTCAGGCATATCATAGCCCAGCGCTACGCGGCGCAGGGAATGAGCATCTCCCCGGATGAAATAGTGATCACCGCGGGAGCACTGGAGGCATTGAACCTGAGCCTGCAGGCGGTCACCCGTCCCGGGGATTGGGTGGTGATAGAAAACCCCGCCTTTTACGGCGCCCTGCAGTCGCTGGAGCGCCTCGGTCTCAAGGCGCTCGCCATTCGCACCCATCCCCAGGAAGGAATAGATCTACAGTCTCTGGCCCAGGCGCTGCAAACTCACAGGGTCAAGGCCTGCTGGTTGATGACCAACTTTCAAAATCCCTTGGGCTGCAGTATGAGCGATGACAAGAAGCGTCGTTTGCTGAAACTCTTGCAGGAACACGACTGCTTTTTGATTGAAGACGATGTCTACAGTGAACTCTATTTCGGCAAGGAGAAGCCCCTGCCGGCCAAGGCCTTCGACCCGGACAACAGAACCCTGCACTGCGGCTCCTTCTCCAAGTCTCTGGTGGGCGGTTTTCGCGTCGGTTGGGTGGCCGCCGGCAAGATGGCGCTCAGTATTCAAAAACTGCAACTGATGAGCACCCTGGCCACCAGCACCCCGGTGCAATTGGCGCTGGCTCATTACCTGTCGACCCGCAGTTATGAGACCCACCTGCGACAATTGAGGCGCACCCTGGAGCAACGAAAATTCGCCACCTGGCAGGCATTGAAGAACCGCTTACCCGACAGTGTCAGAGTGCATTATGGCGATGGCGGCTATTTTCTCTGGGTAGAGTTACCCGAGGGGCGGGACACCACAGAGCTCTATCGCCAGGCGCTCTCGCAAGGAATAAGCCTGGCGCCGGGACAGATGTTCTCGGCGCACCGGGAGTTCAGCCACTGTTTTCGCATCAATGCCTCACTGCCTGGTGGGCCAAAGTTGGAGCAATCGATAGCCAGCCTGGCCAAGCTGATAAAAGGTGTTTTGTGATAGGTTCAGCTGTCCAAGTCAGACTTCCACCACCAAGCCAGCCGCCTTCCAGTCGGGGAAACCGGCATTGAGTCGCTTGGCATTAAAGCCCTGTGCCTGCAGCAAGGCCACCGCCTCATCCGACAGGGCGCAATAAGGGCCGCGGCAATAGGCCACTATCTCTGTGTGCTTGGGCAGACGTGCCAGTTCCGCTTCCAACAGCGGCAATGGCAGGTTGAGAGCCCCCGGAAGATGGCCGAGTAAAAACTCCTCTTCGGGACGCACATCCAGCAGCAATACATCACCACTTTCAAGCCGCGCCAACAACGCCTCCCGGGAAACCCCTTCACCGCTACCCGGCTCCGGCTTATGGCGTGCCACCAATTGATTAACCCGGGAACGCTGAAAATCGGCCAGCTGCGCCAGGCTCTGCAGCAGCACCAACAAGGGACCATCGGCAAGAGAATAGAGTACCTGTTTGCCTTCACGGCGACTGTCCACCATGCCGGCGCGTTTCAGTTGCTGCAGGTGTTGGGAACAGTTGGCCAGAGTCAGACCGCACTGCTGGGCCAAACGCTCGACCGGCCATTCCCCCTGCGCTATCTGCTCCAGCAGCCTTAACCTGTGGCCATGAGAGAGCACCTTGGCAATATCTGCCAGTTCCCGGTAGTGACTATCGAGCTGCTGCCCCTGTGTCTCGGTCAGATTGTCGCTTGACATTTTTTCTTCACCAAACAATCATTCAATTAATTTATTGAATGATAGATTATCATCATCCATCAGGGGCGACAACCGCCCAGCCCGGATGGACAAAATACGACAAGGAGTAAGATAGATGCAGGAATTTCCCTTTTGGCTCAATGCGCTGCTTTTAGGTGTCGGTGCAACTCTGGTAATGGATATTTGGGCCTTGGCGCAAAAAATGCTGTTGGGGATCCCCTCACTGAGCTATCCCATGGTCGGTCGCTGGATAGGTCATTTACCCAAGGGAAAACTGATCCACAGCCCTATCGGCGCCTCGGCTGCTATCAAGGGCGAAGCCTGGCTTGGCTGGGGAGCGCATTATCTGATAGGCATCATCTTTGCCGCCATCTTGCTGGCGATCTGCGGTTCGCAATGGCTGCAAGCACCGAAGATCATGCCGGCGCTGCTGCTTGGCATTATCAGTGTATTGGCGCCCTTTCTTATTCTGCAGCCGGGACTGGGTGCCGGCCTTGCGGCCAGACGTACCCCGGCCCCCTGGACAGCCAGATGCAGAAGTCTGTTGGCCCATACGGTTTTTGGCCTTGGACTCTACCTGACGGCGCTGCTGTTATCTCTGCTTTAAACGCCGGAAACGAGACGTAAAAAAGCCCGCGAATGCGGGCTTTCAATACAGAGAACGGGATTACAGGTTGATCTGTGGGTCCAGTTCGCCGGTCTGATAACGCTTGTACATGGCCTGCAATGACAGCGGCTTGATCTTGGAGCCCATACCGGCACAACCGAAGGCTTCGTAGCGAACGGTACAGATGTCGGCCATGGCTTCCATGGAGGCCTTGAGGAATTTGCGTGGGTCAAACTCAGCTGGGTTTTCAGCCAGGAACTTACGTACCGCACCGGTAGATGCCAGGCGCAAATCTGTGTCGATGTTAACCTTACGTACACCGTGCTTGATGCCTTCAACAATCTCTTCCAGCGGCACGCCGTAAGTTTCAGGGATGGCGCCACCATACTGGTTGATGATCTGCAGCCACTCCTGAGGTACAGAAGAAGAGCCGTGCATGACCAGATGAGTGTTGGGAATACGGGCGTGGATCTCTTTGATGCGGTCGATACGCAGCACATCGCCGGTAGGCTTGCGGCTGAACTTGTAAGCACCGTGGCTGGTACCTATGGCGATGGCCAGGGCATCCACATGAGTGTCGGCCACGAAGCGGGCGGCTTCTTCCGGGCTGGTCAGCATCTGCTCGTGGCTCAGGGTACCTTCGGCGCCGATACCGTCTTCTTCGCCGGCCATGCCGGTTTCCAGACTACCCAGACAACCGATTTCACCTTCAACAGAAACACCACAGGCGTGGGCGAAGGCCACTGTCTTGCGGGTAACATCGACGTTGTACTCATAAGAGGCAGGAGTCTTGCCGTCAGACATCAAGGAACCGTCCATCATCACAGAGCTCATGCCGAGCTGGATGGAACGCTGACACACGTCAGGGTGAGTACCGTGGTCCTGGTGAATACACACAGGGATATCCGGATACTGCTCGAGGGCAGCCGCCATCAGATACTTGAGAAACTGAGGACGGGCATACTTACGGGCACCGGCTGAAGCCTGCACAATCACAGGGCTGTCGGTGGCTTCGGCGGCCTGCATGATGGCTCGCATCTGCTCCAGGTTGTTAACGTTGAACGCCGGGACGCCGTATCCATGTTCGGCGGCGTGGTCCAGCAGTTGGCGTAGGGAAATAAGGGCCATTTTTTTACTCCAATAATAGGGTGAATTGCTTCACCGAGGTCGCTATCGCTTGGATTTAACTTGATGCTCCCGGCAAAGCCGGGAGCGGTTTCTTTATAATTCTTTTGATTTTGCTCAGTTACCGCGGGCCTTGAGCATGGCCACAGCCGGCAACTCTTTACCTTCGAGGAACTCGAGGAAGGCGCCGCCACCGGTAGAGATGTATGACACCTTGTCGGCAATGCCGTATTTGTCCACGGCGGCCAGAGTATCACCGCCACCTGCGATGGAGAAGGCCGGTGACTCGGCGATCGCCTGGGCGATACGCTTGGTACCTTCGCCGAACTGGTCGAACTCGAATACCCCAACTGGACCGTTCCAGACTATGGTACCGGCTTGTTGCAAGATAGCTGCCAGGGCTTCGGCGCTATCCGGGCCTATGTCGAAGATCATCTCATCGTCGGCAACCTCGGCCACTGGCTTCAAG
Source organism: Shewanella sp. Iso12 (assembly GCF_012030025.1). Taxonomy (NCBI): domain Bacteria; kingdom Pseudomonadati; phylum Pseudomonadota; class Gammaproteobacteria; order Alteromonadales; family Shewanellaceae; genus Shewanella; species Shewanella sp. Iso12. Next base: position 86,707 of record NZ_JAAUHW010000011.1, on the reverse strand, counting down.
GTAGCCACGGCTGCAGGGCTGAACTCCTTGCCAACCACCACATCGGTAGGCACAGGGATATCGCCGCCACGGCTCTGGGCATTGGCCACCAGGCGCTTGGCTTCATCGATAAGGTCAGCTTCATAGAGCGACTTGCCCACAGGATGGCCGGCGGCGGCAATAAAGGTGTTGGCGATACCACCACCCACTACCAGTTGATCCACTATGCCGGACAGAGATTCAAGCACTGTCAGCTTGGTCGACACTTTGGAGCCACCGACAATCGCCACCAAGGGACGCGCCGGGTTATCCATCGCCTTACCCAGGGCATCCAGCTCAGCCGCCAGCAATGGGCCGGCGCAGGCTATCGGGGCAAACATGCCGACACCATGAGTCGAGGCCTGGGCGCGGTGAGCGGTACCAAAGGCATCCATCACATAGACATCACACAGGGCTGCCAGTTGCTTGGAAAGAGCCTCGTCGTTTTTCTTCTCACCCTTGTTGAAGCGGACGTTTTCAAACACCACGACTTCACCTTGGGCAACTTCGACGCCATCCAGATAGTCTTTTTCCAGACGTACCGGGCAGTTCAGCGCCTTGGCCAGATAATCCACCACAGGCTTGAGGGAAAACTCCTCATTGTATTCGCCTTCGGTTGGTCGTCCCAGGTGGGACATCACCATCACGGCAGCCCCTTTTTCCAGTGCCAACTTGATAGTGGGCAGCGAAGCCCGCAGACGCGCGTCGCTGGTGACCACGCCATCGGCCACAGGCACGTTGAGATCTTCACGGATAAGCACACGCTTGCCCTGAAGATCCAGCTCTGACATCTTGATAATTGCCATTTTTACGCTTCCTTCTTAATCAAAAACAAATCTGTTTCACTAAGGGCGGCGCCTTCCCTGCCACCCTGGAATAATCTGTTGCAGCCTCTCAGGCGCTGCGGGCCTTGATCATCGCCAGCGCCGTATCCAACATACGGTTGGCAAAGCCCCATTCGTTGTCGCACCAAAGCAACAGCTTCACCAGTTGTCCATCACTGACCCGGGTCTGGGTGCCGTCGACCACGCTGGAACGCGGATCATGATTAAAATCGCATGATACCAGAGGCTCATCAGTATAGCCCAGAATGCCCTCAAGCCGGCCATGGGTCGCCTGTTCCAGCACCTGGTTTACCTTGGCAATATCCACTCTGTCATTGAGAGTCACAGACACATCTATGGCGGTGACATTAATAGTGGGCACCCGCACTGAAATGGCCTCGAACTTATCCTTCATCTGCGGCAGGATACGCTCTATGCCGCGGGCCAGCTTAGTATCGACCGGAATGATCGATTGCCCGGCGGCGCGGGTTCGGCGCAGATCGTCGTGATAGGCATCTATCACCTGTTGATCATTCATCGCCGAGTGGATAGTGGTAATAGCGCCGCTCTTGACCCCAAAGTGCCGATCCAGCACATCGATAACAGGGACAATACAGTTGGTGGTACAGGATGCGTTGGACACCACAGTGTGTTCGGCGGCCAACAGTTCCTGGTTGACACCATAGACTATGGTGGCGTCAACATCCGCCGAAGAGGGATGACTTATCAATACCTGGCGGGCACCGGCCTGGATATGAGCCTCGCAGCTCTGTCTATCAGACAGGGCGCCTGTGGCTTCGAACACCAAGTCGATATCCAGCTCGCCCCAGGGCAGTTTGTCTGCCTCCGGCTCGGCCAACAGTCTGATGCTATCGTCCCCCAGTTGCATCATGCCGTCTGCAAGACTCGCGCGGCTATGGAAGCGACCATGGGTGGTGTCATAGTTGGTGAGGTGGACTATGGCCTCGGGCTTGGCCAGTTCATTGATGGCAACGATCTGAATTTGCTGCCTTTTACCCGATTCGTATAAGGCACGGAGAATTGAGCGGCCGATGCGGCCATAACCATTGATTGCGACTCTGATCATGGAGATCCTGTTCCTCTAATGAGGGATGCTGATTGGGTAACGGCCTGTCTTCCTGACAGGCCGTTGCACTTCCTGTGCGGCATTCCATTGCCTGGTTGCCGCACAGTCATTTCCAATCAGGCAGGCGCGGCTCAGGCGAGCAGAGCCTTACCGGCTTCAACCACTTTATCTACAGTGAAACCGAACATCTCAAACAACTGATTGGCAGGCGCTGACTCACCGAAGCTGGTCATGCCAATAATGCGACCGTTCAGGCCCACATATTTATACCAGTAATCGGCTATGCCCGCTTCCACTGCCAGTCGTTTTGTGACATTGGCTGGCAGTAGGGCTTCTTTATAAGCCGCGTCCTGTTGGTCAAATACGTCGGTAGATGGCATGGAAACCACACGCACCTTGGCGCCAGTAGCAGCCAGCTCAGCCTGTGCCTTAACCGCCAACTCAACTTCGCTGCCGGTGGCAATGATGATCAGCTCAGGCGCGCCTTCGCAATCCACCAGCACATAACCGCCCTTGGCCACATCGCTCAGTTGCTCGGCGCTGCGTGGCATCTGGGTCAGGTTCTGACGCGAGAAGATAAGTGAAGTTGGGCCGTCTTTGCGCTCTATGGCGTACTTCCAGGCAATGGCAGATTCTACCTGGTCACATGGGCGCCAGGTGCTCATGTTGGGAGTCATACGCAACGAGGCAATCTGCTCAACCGGTTGGTGAGTCGGGCCGTCTTCACCCAGACCGATGGAATCGTGTGTATAGACCTGAATGTTCTGCACCTTCATCAGCGCAGCCATGCGCATGGCGTTACGGGCGTATTCCATAAACATCAGGAAGGTGGCGCCGTAAGGTACAAACCCGCCGTGCAGGGCAATACCGTTGATGATGGCGGTCATACCAAACTCACGCACACCATAGTGCAGGTAGTTGCCGCTGGCATCTTCGGCCGAAATAGGCTTGGAACCTGAGTACATGGTCAGGTTGGAAGGCGCTAGGTCGGCACTGCCCCCTAAGAATTCCGGCAGCATTTTACCGAAGGCTTCCAGGGCATTTTGCGAGGCCTTACGGGAAGCGATATTGGCAGGATTGGCCTGTAACTGCTCTATATAGGCTTTGGCATCGGCGTCAAAGTTGGCTGGCAGTTCACCGTTGAGGCGACGCTTGAGCTCGGCGGCCAGCGCGGGGTGAGCGGCTTCATAGGCGGCGAACTTGTCGTTCCAGCTGCTTTCGGCGGCCTTACCGGCTTCCTTGGCATCCCAGGCGGCATAGATTTCAGATGGGATCACGAATGGGTCGTGCTTCCAGCCCAGGAATTCACGGGCGGCGGCGATTTCAGCATCACCCAGCGGCGCACCATGGCAATCGTGAGAACCGGACTTGTTGGGAGAACCGTAACCTATGATGGTCTTGCAGCAGATCAGCGATGGACGCGGATCGGCCTTGGCGGCTTCGATGGCAGCGTTGATAGCTTGCGGATCGTGACCGTCTACACCGGCAACCACGTGCCAGCCGTAGGCTTCAAAGCGCTTGGGGGTATCATCACTGAACCAGCCTTCAACATGACCGTCGATGGAGATACCGTTGTCGTCCCAGAAGGCGATCAGTTTGCCAAGACCCAGAGTACCGGCCAGAGAGCAGGCTTCGTGGGAGATACCTTCCATCAGACAGCCGTCACCCATGAAGACATAAGTATGGTGATCGACAATATCGTGACCGTCACGGTTAAACTGAGCCGCCAGAGTCTTTTCCGCAATCGCCATACCTACGGCATTGGTGATGCCTTGGCCCAGAGGCCCTGTGGTGGTTTCGATGCCGGGAGCATAACCATATTCAGGGTGGCCCGGAGTACGTGAGTGCAGTTGCCGGAACTGCTTGAGATCTTCAATGCCCAGATCATAACCCGCCAGATGCAGCAGTGAGTAATGCAGCATGGAACCATGGCCGTTTGACAGCACAAAGCGGTCGCGGTCAGCCCATTGAGGGTTCACAGGGTTGTGCTTGAGGTGATCCCGCCACAGGACTTCGGCGATATCTGCCATCCCCATGGGAGCACCGGGGTGGCCGGAATTGGCCTTTTGGACAGCGTCCATACTTAAAACACGGATAGCGTTAGCGAGTTCTTTACGGGAAGACATGCTCTCTCCTGCTTGATCTTAGAGGTCTTGGGCAAAATGGAGCCATATTTTCCCCTACCGGGCAGAAGGACGCAAATAAAATTCGCCCACCCACGGCGCCAAAAGCAGCCCAGGCTTTGCTTTGTGTTTACATTTGCACCTCATTTGCGAAGCCTGCCGCTCACAAAGCTGTCAACTTGCCTGTCCGCTGATCGCTTTCAACGCAAATGCCAAGGCTGAATTGCCAGAGGAAAAGTCTAGATTCAGATACAGATGAATCTGATAAATTTCAGCAAAATAGCTGAAAACAGTAAAAAAGATTTGAGTCATTTGAGCCGATTCCTGCGCCATGGCGCACAAATATTTGCGACAAGGGGTGTCATCCAAGTCGAATTCTACTAAAATGGCCGTCTAGATGTAGATGCTTCTACACGTTTGAATTCCACAGACGAGATTTTCCGAATTATGGCAAAACACTTGTTTACCTCTGAGTCGGTCTCAGAAGGACATCCAGATAAAATCGCCGATCAGATTTCTGATGCGGTACTCGACGCGATCCTGGCTCAGGATCCCAAGGCCCGTGTAGCCTGTGAAACCCTGGTCAAGACAGGTATGGTATTGGTAGCCGGTGAAGTCACCACCTCTGCCTGGGTCGATATTGAAGAACTGACCCGTAAAACCGTTCGCGAAATAGGTTATACCCACTCAGATATGGGTTTTGATGCCGACAGCTGTGCGGTACTGAACGCCATCGGTAAGCAGTCCCCCGATATCAACCAGGGTGTAGACCGTGCCGATCCCAAAGAACAGGGTGCCGGTGACCAGGGTCTGATGTTCGGTTACGCCAGCAATGAGACTGACGTGCTGATGCCGGCTCCTATCACTTATGCTCACCAGTTGGTTAAGCGCCAGTCCGAAGTACGCAAGAGCGGCGCTCTGCCTTGGCTGCGTCCCGACGCCAAGTCTCAGGTGACTTTCGCCTACGAAGACAACAAGATTGTCGGTATCGATGCCGTGGTACTTTCTACCCAGCATTGCGACAGCGTCAGTCAGGCGGATCTGGTGGAAGGCGTGATGGAAACCATCATTAAGCCGGTACTGCCTGCCCAGTGGCTGAATAAGGACACCAAGTACTTCATCAACCCAACCGGCCGTTTCGTTATCGGTGGCCCTATGGGTGACTGTGGTTTGACCGGTCGCAAGATCATCGTTGATACCTACGGCGGCATGGCCCGTCACGGTGGTGGCGCCTTCTCAGGTAAAGACCCATCCAAGGTTGACCGTAGCGCCGCTTACGCTGCCCGTTACGTTGCCAAGAACATAGTGGCTGCCGGTCTGGCGGATCGCTGTGAAATCCAGGTGTCTTACGCCATTGGTGTGGCCGAACCGACTTCCATCAGTGTGGAAACCTTCGGTACCGGCAAAGTCTCGCAAGAGCTGCTGATCCAATTGGTTCGTCAGCACTTCGATCTTCGCCCATACGGCCTGACCGAGATGCTGGATCTGGCGCGTCCCATCTATCAAGGCACCGCCGCTTACGGTCACTTCGGCCGTGATGAGTTCCCATGGGAGCAAACCAACAAGGCTGAAGCCCTGCGCGCCGACGCAGGTCTGTAATAGACTCAGCTTGCAAAAAAACCGCCTCAGGGCGGTTTTTTTATATCTGTCGAACTGACACTCAGTAGCAGTGATCGAAATGGGCCGTTTCCATACAGAGGTAACCCAACTGCTCGGCCGATAGCGGCGTGATATCCAACACTTTCATTGGAGTGAATTCGGTATCGGTCAACAGACGGATCTGCACCTGATAACTGTTGCTGCGCCCACAGTCGAAACAGACGCCCAAGGCTTGCAGCAGATAATGCGGCTTGCCATCGATTTGGGCTTCAAAGGCCTTTGCCTGTTCGCCCTGCAGCGTCAAGACAGACACCAGGTATCTGACATTATCCCAGGCAGATAACCTTCGCGACTCACAGGCTTGCAGTAGGGTTTCTGGCGTGTTTTGCATCTTGCTCTCCCGCGTCAAAGCGGCTGTTAGCCCAGCAGCAGATAAAAATCCCTGCCGCAAAGGGTGACAAAGTCCAGGGTGCGCATGCGGCCATCCCTGCTATGGGCTCGTATAGACGCCTCGTTGTCCTCGGCGATCAGTGCCAGCCAAGGCGCACTGATGTTGGCTCTGGCGGCGCCGTAAAGCTTATCAAACACGCCCTTGCCACGATAATCAGGATGCACCCAAACCGGGCCGTAATGCAGAGTTTGCTGCCAGTTCAGCCCCAGGTCAAAGCGATTCTGGGTCAGTTGCCGACAGAGGGCCTGACACAAAGGCGAATGCTTGAGTTTATCCCAACTGCCGGTTATCAGATAACCGACTACCTTAGTCGCGTCCAACGCCAACCACACATGACCGGCGGCCACCAGAGGTTCAAGCTCCTTGGCCGAAAAGCCCTGCCCTTGCATGCCCCGTGTACTCTCTCTGGCACTCAACTCATCCTGGCCGAAGCGCTGCTCCAGGCTGGCAATCGTCTCAACATCGGCCGCCTCAGCCTGGCGGTATTGCATGGTTTCTGGCATCAAAAAGGCTCAGCAATAAAAGAAGCCGCATTATAGCCAAAGCCTGTTGCAGCCGCACTCGATTTGCGAAATTCCCATACTGCTTCCACACTTAAAGTTGAACTTAAGCCACTCGACTCAGGAAGAGATATGCTCCCGGATACCATAGACCCAGGCAAGAGCCTATTGGAAAATGAAAGCCACAGACTCAACCTTATTCGCTGGATGCATCAATGTGAGCTAATGAAACGTTACTACCAGGCCGACAAAGTCTTTGTGCTGCAAAAGACAGATCAGGGATTCGAAGTTATTGTCAGCGCCGCCGATGCCAGCCACAGGTTCCCGCCCGGCAAGGTATTCTCTGCCGATGAAAGTGTATTCCAGCGTATGGTCGATAGCCCACCCGAGGGCGTTAATCTGGATCTCACCCGCTCCACCAATGATGACAACCCAAAAGAGTTCAGCAATGTCCTGGGGATTCTATCCCGGCCAGTGCTCTGGCCCGACGGCTCGGTATTCGGTTGCCTGTGTGTCATCAATGCCCATGCCAACGAGCAGCAACACATCAGCCCCTATATGCTGGAGCCGTTCCAAATTCTGCTGCAGCAAGACTTGGCGCTCTTATGCCAGAGTCACAGAATTGAGTCGCTGTCCATGCGCGACCGGGAAACCGGCATGCTCAACCACTACGGCTTTATCATGATGGCACCCAGGCAGCTCAATCTCGGCCGCCGCTTCGGTGCTCATTCAGGCATTATTTTTTTCGAGTTGATACCCGGGATGAATATGGATGCCGAAACGCTGGCACGTCACCATAGAGAACTCGGCAACCTGATCCTCAATACCATAAGAACCGCAGATATCGCTGCCCACTATAACGACAGCCAATATGTCCTGCTGGTGTTTGTCGATCTGGAGCGGGATCTGGAGCATATCATCAAACGCCTTGAACGGCAGATGAGCCAGTTTTCGGCCCCATTACAACTGGACTCCAGCAGTTGCTTTTTCAGCCCTGACTCTGCCGCCAAGCTGGCGCCTATGCTGGAAAGTGCCAGGGCGGGACTCAAGTCATCCAAACAGCAAAAGAAAGAAGCATGAGCCCCTTGATTCAAAGCACAGAAGAGACGTTAAAAAGACCCAGATCTAATAACCGAATGTTTTCATTTTATTAACGCACGCAGTTGGGTATTCTGAGGCAATCCTTGCCATCACAAATACTATAACTATATGCATGCGCAACTGACGGAAAGAACCAGCAGCTTAAGAGACCATCCCAACGACCCTTTGCAGCTCGACCATTGGCAGAGTCGCTTGGTTACTGTCAGAGAGATGTTTCACGCCCAAACTGTGCTGTTACTGCAACATATGCCAGATACCAAGCTGCAGGTCCTGAGCCACAGCCCGGCGGCTGAAATCCCAACTGAATTTGAAGGTATCGCCTCCCTGCTGCAACACTTTGCAGCTAACCCGGCGGAGACCATCAAGTACCCACTTCATTGGTCCGATGGCAAGCTGTTTGGCGAATTACTGATCCTCAATGGCAAACCCAAGGTGGCATTAGAGCAGTTGCAGTCTTTGCTCGAGCCTATGCTGGCGCTGCTCAAGGCCGAGCTTGGACAGTTGCAACTGATGGAGCAGCTGGAGTCTCTATCTCTGCAGGATGAACTCACCTGTATGCTCAACCCCAGAGGCTTTAATCTGTTGGCGCCGAGGCAACTGAGCCTCAGTCGCCGTTTGGGCTCCCATGCCGGGCTTCTGCTGCTGGAAGGCAAGGAGCTGGATTCAAACCGCATTGGCGGACTGCAGCAGGATCAATCCCTGAAAATGCTGGCACGGGTGATACTGGAGAACATGCGCGAAGCCGACATATGTGCCCGATTGAATCACAACCAGTTCATTATTCTGGCATTTGTGGACAGCCAGGCGCACCTGGATATCCTCGCCAGTCGCCTGAAAAAGCAGGTCAGCCGCAGTGATTGCGGCCTGCAGTTATTGGTGGGGCAAAGCTTCTTCGCACCGGACTCCCACTTCGAGCTCTCACCCATGTTGGAACAGGCAGAGCAAGATCTGCTGCAATATAAAACTTAACGCCAATCCGGGATAAGCCGCTTATGTTGAGTAAACCAAGCTGCGAACTTGGGCGATTATTGCGGTTTTTGATCCTGAGCCTTGGCCCATTGGATAAAAATAACCACAGGATAAGGGGACATGAATACCAACCCCAAGCCTATCAGTGAGGCAATGGTCAACATTCCGCTGACCTCAAGTGCCATATCGGTCAACATGTAAAGCCCAATGCCGCCAAGCAGCATTAACACACCTATCCAATGTAACAATTTCAGAAGGCCTATCACTGAGTTAGCCCTGGATATCACCCTTCTCCCCCTTTTTAATCCGCGCTATTCTTGTCACACTATAGAGGCTTAATAGACTAATGGAAAAATGACCATGATTAAGAAAACCTTCGTAGCCGCTGCGCTGCTATTTGGTCTGGCTGCATGCCAAACCACCCCTGATACCCAAGGTCAGTATCTGCCACTGGAAGGCAGCTGGCATGTAGAAAGCATTATGGGACAACCCACTATAGATTACAGCCCTGCCCAATTGGTTTTTACCAATGACGGCAAACTGTCCGGCAACAACAGCTGCAATAACTTCTTCGGAACCTATTCCCAGGAAGGTCAGAAGCTGAAACTCTCACCGGCCGGCAGCACAATGAAAGCCTGTGTCGATGCCCTGATGGCCCAGGAGCAACTGGTGATGCAAGCTTTGCCTCAGGTAACCCAAGGTGAAGTCAGCAATGGCAAACTCTTGCTCAAAAGCGATGACGGCAAGGTGTTACTGCAACTCAGCAGCCTCTGAGTTCTGCCTCAAGTCATAAAAAAACCGCCCTCCGGCGGTTTTTTTATGACTGCAACACACTCTCAGTCACGCTCATATTGCAAAATTCAGCTGCGCCCTTCCTCTGCAGCGCTGACGGCATTCTGCTCGGCTATCAGAGCACTCTGCTGCATATCAGCGTTATAGTGCTCTATATCCAGCTCATTTTCCGACTTGGCAATCACAGTGGTTGCCACCAAGTCGCCGGACACATTAACGACAGTTCGGGCCATATCCAGAATACGGTCGATACCGGCAATAATCGCCACCCCTTCCAGTGGCAAACCTACAGTGGTCAGCACCAGCGTCAGCATCACCAAGCCGGCACCGGGCACACCCGCAGTACCTATGGAAGCCAAGGTCGCGGTCAGAATAATGGTGATGTAATCGACCCAGGTAAGGTCTATGCCAAAGGCCTGAGCCACAAACAGCGCGGTCACCCCTTGATAGAGGGCGGTACCATCCATGTTGATTGTGGTGCCCAGCGGTAGCACAAAGCTGGAAATCTTCTTGTTCACTCCCAGGTATTCGCTGGCACACTTCATACTGGCAGGCAGACTTCCCGCCGAGCTGGATGTGGTGAAGGCGACCGCCATGGCATTGCTGATCCCCTTGAAGAACTGCAGTGGATTGAGGCGGGCAAACACACTCAATACCAGGCTGTAGAAGCCGACAATATGCAGGAAACAACCGATATAAACGGCAACAATCACCTTAATGAGCGGCAGCAGCATCTCCATGCCGTATTCACCGGCTACCCAGGCCATCAAGCCAAACACCCCATAGGGCGCCAGACTCATTACCATATCGGTCAGCTTGTACATGGCTTCCGCCAGGCTCTCGAATACACGAATCGCTGGCCTGCCATGCTCACCAATCAACACCAGAGCTATCCCCAGTGCCACGGCGAATACTATCACCTGCAGTATCTGCCCTTCGGCCAGAGCCGATACCGGGTTGGTGGGCACTATGTTGATCAGGGTTTCCATTACAGAAGGCGCCTGGGTAGCCTTTTCGGTACCGACCTCAGGGGTCATATTCAGCCCGGAGCCCGGACGTATGACAGAACCGACTATCAACCCCAGGCTGATGGCAATGGAAGTGGTCCCCAGATAGAAGGCAAAAGATTTGAAACCTATCCGCCCCATCTTGGCGGTATCCTGCATTGAGGTCACACCCACTATCAGCGAGCAGAACACCAATGGCACTATCAGCATCTTGATGGTGTTGACGAACAGAGTCCCTATGGGCTTGAGATAGATGGCATCTTTACCCAGTATCAGTCCGGTACTCATCCCCAGAACCATACCTATCAGTATTTTCAGCCACAGCGGCAGCCCCGACCAGCGTGACCATAGACGGCCGACAAGTGAAGGTTGGTGTTTTGACATGTGTAAACCTTGATATTTGAAAAAGAGAGGGGCCATATCCTTGGCGGATGGCCGAGATCAGACATCAAGGCCGGTGCGCGAGTTTAGCACAGCTCGCCTGCAGCAAGGATGATCTGTATCACGCTGCCCGGTTACAGGTTTGAGTTCCCTTGAGCCGTTATCTTGAGCCGAGCCAGGGTAATCCAGATAAAACCGGAAATGACGACTTTTAATCCAGTCCCCCTTTGCACCAACATAGGACTGCTGATAAATTGTGCCCGCCCCTACGAGCATGCAAGCAAACAGAACTCAAAGGAATAACTATGCTAATAAGAAAAGGTACCCCAAAAGACACCGAGGCCCTGGTGGCTTTCAACCAGGCGATGGCTCAGGAAACCGAAGGATTGGCACTGGACAGTGACACCCTGAGCCGGGGCGTCAGCACCCTGCTGGAAAATCCCGCCAAAGGTTTTTATCTGGTAGCAGAAATCGAAGGTGAAATCGCAGGTTCCTTGATGGTTACCTTCGAGTGGAGTGACTGGCGCGCCGCAGACTACTACTGGATCCAGAGCGTCTATATCAAGCCAGAGCACAGACAAAAAGGCATCTATCGCGCCCTGTATCAGGAGGTCAAGACGCTGGCCGAAAAGCAAGGTGGGGCAGCCAGTTTCAGGCTCTATGTGGAGCAGGAAAACACCCGTGCCCAACAAACTTACCAATCACTGGGCATGAGTCAGAGCCACTACCTCATGTACGAGGAAAAGCCCGCCTAAGTTCAGCGCAGATATAGATTGTCATGTTAGCCAGGCCACTTTGACTGTGTTGGCAATCACAGGCAAAAAAATGCCGCTCATCTCGATGAGCGGCATTGAAGCTGAAAGAATAGCGCTTAACGCTCGAGCGTCAGTTCCATCTTGGATACAGTTGCTGCATCAATATCCGCTTCTTTGAACAGCAAGGGGCGGAAACGTTTCTCACTGGAGTAGAGCGCGGTCTGATCGGCAAACTCAGGACGCAGAATATTACTGGTCTCTGAGTAGGTAAGTATCCCTTTCGCCTCCGGGCCCTCATCGGTAAAGCTCACCGCCATCATCCAGCTGGAACCATAACGAACCTGATAGCCCTTGGCGCTCAGACCGGAATCCAGCGCTTTGCCGCTCAGTACATCGGTTGCCGGAGCGTAAGAGTGCTGCGGGATAAGCGTGTCGTCACCACTGGTCTTGGTGGAAAATACGTTGAAACCACCCTCGGCATGATGACTGCCGGGCCAGGGCAAACGCACGCCACTGGCGCTGCCATCCGGCAATGAACGCTCGACAAACTGCACACTGCCAAGGGGCGCATCGACGGCAAAACCGGCCGCTTCCAGGTTGAGCGCGGCATGTGCCAGCGCGGTGAGCGCCGAACCGTCAGAACTCAGTCCAGTGGGAGTGGTCGCCGGCTGCAGATAATCAAAGCCTTGGGTCAACATGGTTTTGTCATTGAACAAATGGGCGAATTCCCGAAGCAAGGCGCCGCCTTTACTGTCGTTGTCCTGATGACCATTCCAGGCCTTGAGCGCCGCGCAGGCAGCGCCGATATCCTTGGCAAGGGTACCGACCATTACAGGTTCACTGCCCTTGGCCTCACACTGGGCAATCAGATCATCCAAAACCATTTCGGCCAGATAGCTGCGGTTGTTGAGCACTGCCGCTTCCAGTTCATCCAGGTTGAACTTGCCATCACTACCGGCGGCATCACCAAGCAGCTTGAGTCCCATACGGGTTCTCATGCTCAGTTGGCCACGCTCCGGGCCGTACATGGGGGAGAAATACTCCAGCGGCTCGGCCGGGTTGGTAGACCAGAAGGAGTTATTGGAGTTTTGCACAAAGTCTGTGCGTTCCAACTTGGGCGCCCGCTCGAAAGGCGTGGGGCCATCGAAAGCGAACAGTGAGGTATTGCCCGGCAATATGGTAAAGCCCGCCTGCGCCTTGGCCGCCTTGATCTCAGGGGAAGTCTTCAGCAATACCACAGCCGCCTCGGATAATCCAGGCACGGTAGAGTCATCGATATAGAAGGCGTTGCCTTCCCTGTCGGCATACATGGTGTTATTGAAGATCATGCCGTCATAGTCTTTAAATGCCTGCACAAACTCCTGCTTGTTGGCGGCCATGTTCATCGCCAGCCAGTGATCCACGGGATCCATGGTCGCCATGTTGGCATCCTGCAACATAAAGGCCTGGCCATCATCCCAACCAAAAGGTGCCTGGGTGGCAGGCGCTTCGACTATAGGTCCCTTGGGAGTGGTATAGATATCTTTTTCGGCTACCAACATACCCGCCGGACCGGCATTGACCAGCACCTGCACGGTTTCCTTGCTGATAGGCATAGGCTCACCATCAAACAGATACTGCATTCGGTCGCCGGAAACCAGCTCCAGGTTATAGACCACAAAATGTTCGGCGGTGGAGAAAGTATGGGTCCAGGCGAGATCTTTGTTGAAACCAATATTGATTGGGCCCGGCATGCCGACCAGAGAGCCGCCCATCACATCCAGGTGTCCGGGAATGGTGGCATGGGACTGCCAGAACCTCAGGTTACCTGTATGCGGGAAGTGCGGGTTCCCCAGCACCATGCCCTTGCCGTTTTCCGTCTTGTCTTTGCCAAGGCCCCAGCCGTTGGAGCCCAGTTCACCCGGGTTGGTCTCCGGGGTGGCAATATTGGCGGCTCTGGCAATCAGCTTGCTGTTGATGTCATTGACAAAAGCGGTCTGGGCGGCAGAGGCAGGAGCCGGGCCGACTATTCGCGGCAAATATTCATCACCATCACCCGGATTGGCGTAAAAGATCAGATCCAGGAAGTTGGCCGCCCCCGGTAACAGGGCAATTGAAAACAGGTAGGTCACCACATCTTCAGGTTCAATAGGCTTGACCCAGGGTTGCCCGGCACAGAAGGGCTCGGCCTGTTGCTTGCCTTCGGCCACATCGCTCAAATACCGGTTGTAGCCGGCGACAAACCCGCTGATAAGTGCCCGGGAGTTTTCGCTGAATTCAGGCCATTTGGCCTCGGCCTGAGCTCTGACCTTGAGCGCCTTGTAGGCAAAGTCGGAGATCAGGTTACCATTGTCTTCACGGGCCGGGATCCCTGTGGTGAAGTCCAGGCTGGCATGGGGGCCGAAATACATGGAACGCTCTGAGTTGGCCTTAACAAAACCATCGGCCAGGATGCACAGATTGTCCTGCGCCTGCACATAGCCGTTACCGAATCCCAGGCTTTCCAAATTGTCGGCTTGAATGTGAGGTACACCGAAACTGGTGCGCCGAACGCTGACCGAGAGCTTGCCGTCCGGTGCAAATGCCTGCAGTGTGTTGTCGACCGGAGGCGGATTCTGATCATTGTCGTCATCCGAACAGCCAACGAGTGCCAGGGTGCCTGCCAGCCCCATGGCGTACATGAGTTTGTTGAATTTCATTATAATTATCTCTTTTTTAATGCCATTTATCCGACAAGGCCCAGCCCCTTGAACAATACAACTCCCCAAAAGCCATACGGGTCTGTCGTGGCGCTTATGTCGTGTCCCTCGGTGCATCTTGCGTTGTGATTTATGGCACGTCACAATGGCGCCCAACTCAAGGTCGCACCTCCGATCATTTAAACAATGATTTAAACGGTCGTCCACATTAAAGATCCATCAAACAAACAAATATGAAACAAAAACAGTTACAGATAGTGGTGGGTTCTACCAACCCGGTAAAACTCAAAGCCGCAGAGAATGCGGTTCGCGCCCTGCATCCCGACGCCGAAATCCACTGCCAAGCCATGAAGGCGCCATCCGGTGTGGCGGAGCAACCCATGACAGATGCCGATACCCGCCACGGAGCCATCAACAGGGTGGAATGGTGCAAGGCGAATGCAGATGCCGATTACTATCTGGCAATGGAAGGTGGGGTGGATGATTTCCCCCAGGGGCCGGCCACCTTTGCCTATGTCGTCATAGCCACCAAAGAACGCCTCTGCGTCGGCCGCAGTGCTCACCTGCCCCTGCCGCCCAAGGTTTATGCCGCGCTCAAGGCCGGTGAAGAGCTGGGGGATGTGATGGATTCGCTGTTCAATACCGTCAATGTCAAACAGGCAGGTGGCGCCATAGGGCTCTTGACCCAAGGGCATGCTACTCGCGAGAGTATTTATCACTCGGCCTTGCTGCTCGCATCGGCGCCACTGCGTTACCCGGAGCTTTACTGATACCAGTCACCGCTGTTATTAATAACGGCGGTGTTGTTGACCGCCCCACCTTAATCTTTCCCAAGCGACCTGTGTAAATACGGGACAATTACCAAACCCAGCTGTTGCAAATAGATACAGACTGAGCTAACTTGAATTCAACATTAGTTGCTTATCGCAACCATTTTATCTTTTTGCGAGGTATCCCCTTAGATGTCCCTCAGTACAAAACCGCTAAATTCGGGCTCATCCAAGCCTGATGTTAAAGAGCCGGGCAATCGTCAGGAAGCATCTCAGGATGAACTGGCCCAGGTTAGCCCTGTGCTCAGACATCTGTCTCGTCATCTGGTACGGCAGCTGGGTATGTTGTCCGGTGCCTGCGGGCAACTGCCGCTGACACCTGTGCAGGCACACACACTGCTGGAGCTGGGACAGCAAGATCTCAGCATTAAAGAACTGAGTAGCCTGCTCAATATAGATAAATCCAATGCCAGTCGTGCCGTCAGTCATCTGGTCAAGAAACAACTGGCCCAAACCAAGGCCAATCCCAGAGACAATCGTTGTCTGCAGGTAAGTCTGACTCCGGCCGGGCATAAGATGTTGAAACAACTGGATAACCAGCAGGATAATCAATTTGCTGACATTCTTGCCCAGTTGGCACCGAGCGAAGTGACCCAACTGGAAGCCAGCCTGCGCTGCTACAACAAGGCGATTACCAAAGCCAAGAGCCAACAGGGGGTGGTAATCAGGCCACTACAGGCGGCAGACGATGCCGGGCTGGCCGCCGTGATACGTGCTGTATCGGCCGAATATGGCCTGACTCCCGATAAGGGTTACAGTGTAGCCGATCCGACCCTAGATCACTTGAGTCACCAATATGGCCAGCCAGGCAGCCAATATTGGGTAATTGAAAAACAGCAGCAACTGCTCGGCGGTGCCGGCATAGCACCCTTGCCCGGCGAAGAGGGCGTATGTGAGTTGCAGAAGATGTACTTTATGCCCGCACTGCGAGGCCTGGGACTCTCCCGCCGTTTGGCACTGCAATGCCTCAGCTTTGCCCGCGAGCAGGGATATAAGGCCTGTTATCTGGAAACCACTAAACTGTTGCCACAAGCGCTCGGCCTCTACGTCAGCCTGGGCTTTACCGTCCTGCCCAAGCCCCTTGGCAATACCGGCCACAGCGCCTGTGAAATTCCCATGTTGCTGACACTCTAGCCGAGCAAGCCTCTAACCAAGCAAGCCGCTGCCACCGGAGGCTCTGGTGGCAGCTACGGCCCACGCCTAAAAAGCGCACCAACACAATAGATGCAATGCCGCTGTGATTGCTGCAGCTATTCCCGGAGTGTGACTTTGGCAATCGGTTATGCCTGCCCAAAGTCCTCAATTGCCACCTCTCCCTTGATTGATTCATCAGCGATGGTGTTATGCAACAGATTGAAATCCAAACCATACTTCCCATTCCTGCACCTCCCGCTCAACAAACTGAAAAATAACAAAAGTGACACGAAAACGGTTTTATTTATTGACAATCAACCTCTGTCACTTGTTAGCTTGCAGATAAGGAAATTAGCGGGAGCTTTCAATGGAATACAGACGTATCCCCCACTCCACTCTGGAAGTGAGCAAACTGTGCCTCGGCACCATGACCTGGGGCGAGCAAAACAGCCAGGCCGACGCCTTCGCCCAGTTGGATATGGCCCTAGCCGAAGGGATTAACTTTATCGACACTGCCGAGATGTATCCGGTGCCGCCAAAACCCGAGACTCAGGGTGAGACCGAACGCATTCTTGGCACCTACCTCAAGGCCCGCGGCAACAGAGACAACCTGGTGATTGCCACCAAGGTGGCGGCTCCCGGCGGCAAGAGTGACTATATCCGCAGCAAGATGGCACTGGACTGGCGCAATATCCAGCTGGCGGTGGATGCATCGTTGCAGCGCCTGGGCGTAGACTGTATCGATCTCTACCAAATCCACTGGCCCCACAGAAACTGTAACTTCTTCGGCGAACTCTTCTATGAGCAGCAGGAGCAGGAGTCGATGACTCCCATCCTGGATACCCTAGAAGCCTTGAGCGAAGTGATCCGCGCCGGCAAGGTGCGCTATATAGGGGTCTCCAACGAAACGCCCTGGGGCCTGATGAAATACCTGCAACTGGCTGAGAAACACGGCCTGCCGCGAATTGTCAGCGTGCAGAACCCCTATAACCTGTTGAATCGCAGCTTTGAAGTGGGCATGAGTGAAATAAGCCACCGCGAGGAGTTACCACTGCTGGCCTACTCGCCATTGGCCTTCGGTACCCTCACAGGCAAGTACCTCGACGGTCAGTGGCCGGCAGGCGCCAGGTTGACCCTGTTCAAGCGCTTCGCCCGCTATACCGGCACCGAGTTGGCGCTTGAGGCCACCGAGGCCTACGTCAAGCTGGCCCAAAAATTCCACCTGAGCCCGGCACAGATGGCACTGGCATTCGTCAACTCCCGTCCCTTTGTGGGCAGCAATATCATAGGCGCCACCAATCTGGAGCAGTTAAAGGAGAACATTGCCGCCTCGCAGCTTAAGCTGAGTGATGAACTGCTCGGTGAGCTCAACTCGCTGTCGAGCCGATTTCGCCTGCCCTGTCCTTAAGGGTTGAGATATTTCGCCTTGCATTGGGCGCACAAATCCATAAAGATCTGTGCGCCCTTTTGATTGAAGATCCACAGCAATGAGCACTCCACAATTGCGCGCCCAGTTTCCCGCGCTCACCCAGATGTTGGGGGATTATCCCCTGGTCTATCTCGACACGGCCGCCACCAGCCAAAAACCCCGGCGGGTGCTGGAAGCTATGGCGCGTTTCTACCGTGAAGATTGCGCCAATGTGCACAGAGCGGCCCATCAGCTTTCCGCCCGGGCGACCCAGGCCTACGAAGCTGTGCGTGATGCCTTGCAAGATTTTATCCATGCCGCCCGGCGGGAAGAGATCATCTTCACCCACGGCACCACCGAAGCCATCAACCTGCTGGCCTGGGGCCTTGGCGAGCGCTTTGGCAAGGATGACCTCATTCTGGTCGACAGCTGCGCTCATCACGCCAATCTGCTGCCCTGGCAACAACTGGCCAAACGCAGTGGTGCCAGGCTGGAACCCATACCACTGGATAAAGATCTGCGCCTCGATAAGGCGGCCTTTGGCCTGCTGCTCCAGCAAAAGCCCAAATTGGTGGCCCTCAGTCACGTCTCCAATGTATTGGGTACAGTCAATGACATAGCAGGCCTGTGTCAGGATATTCGCGCCGCCGGTGCCATCAGTGTGGTGGATGGTGCCCAGGCCGTTGCCCACCTGCCGCTGGATATGCAGCAACTGGGGTGCGACTTTTATGCTTTTTCCGGCCACAAGATGTATGGCCCCAGCGGCATAGGCGTACTCTGGGGCCGCTATGAGTTGCTGGACACCCTGGAGCCACTGCTGACCGGCGGTGAGATGATAAAAACCGTCAGTTTCCAGGGCAGTACATTTGGCGACTTGCCCAACCGCCTCGAGGCCGGCACCCCGCCGATAGCCGAGGTCATAGGTCTGGGAGAGGCCATCGCCTTTCTTGAGCAGCAGGACAGACAAGCCCTGGCGCTTGCCGAACAAAAACTGCTGAACAAACTGCAACAGGGGTTATCCGCCATTGCCGGGGTCGAGCTTTACGCCGCCCACAGAGATAATCTGGGCGCCGTGGCCTTTAATCTCAAGGGCGAGCATCACCAGGATGTAGGCATACTGCTGGATCAACAAGGCATAGCGGTACGCTGCGGCCATCATTGCGCCATGCCACTGATGTCGCTGATGGGTATCAAGGGCTGCTGCCGGGCCTCTGTGGGGATCTACACTGATGAGCAAGATATCAAACGTTTTCTCGATGCCCTGAAGGCAAGCGCCGAACTACTGGGATACTGAACCATGACAGAGCAAACACTCACTGCTGCCGACTTTATCCAATTTGCCAAGCAAACCCAGGTGCCCCTGGCCGACTTATTTGAAGCCGTCTCTTCGGCCAATAATTGGCAGGACAGATACCGCCAGTTAATGCAAGGAGCCAAGCTGTTACCGGCCCTGCCACCCGAGCTGCAAACTGAAGCCGCCCGGGTACGCGGCTGTGAAAGCGCCGCCTGGCTCTACCACTACCAAATCGATGGCAAGCATCTGTTTATTGCCGACAGCGATGCCCGCATCGTCAAGGGGCTGATCGCCTTGTTGCTGCATGCTATGAATAACAGCGACAGCCAAACCCTGGCGCAATTTGAGCCCAAGGCTTATCTCAAGCAACTGGGTTTGGAGGGGCAACTGAGCCCATCCCGCAGCAACGGCCTCTATGCCCTGATAAGCAGAATCATCGAGCTCAGCCAGTGCTAATGCCATGATGCTTTTTTCAGCGCTTCAACTATCAAGCTCACATCGGAGAATAATTTTGCGGCCTGGTTGGCATTTTTCCAATTAAGCTTCACTTACCATCTGGTTCCAGAGTCGGAGCGTAGCTCAGCCCGGTAGAGCGCTGTCTTCGGGAGGCAGGGGTCGCAAGTTCGAATCTTGTCGCTCCGACCAATCAAACCGCTATCCAAGCGGCATAAAGACTCAAGGGCAGGTTCATCGAACTTGCCCTTGTTGTTTCTGCTTCGTCACACTGCAACAACCATCATCAAGCCGGCCAGCAACAAACAAGTGCCGAGCACGTATTGCAGTTGTTTCTTGGCCAGTACTTTACAGGTTACCTCCCCCACCATGCTGAGGATCAACACCGTCGCGCCAATCCCCACCAGATAGCCCAAAAACAAATTGGAACCACTGAGGGTCCAGTCGGCTACACCCAGATTGGCGCTGCCCAGGGTGTAGCCATGAGCAAATGCCAACATGGCGACCATGGCCGCGGCGATATGGGTGGCAAAACAGATATTACCGGCAATCAACATGCCGAGCACAAACATGGACAAGAGGACAAAGGATTTACTGACGATAAGCGCCACCGAGGTTTGCGCCATCAAAGTACCGGCCAACATCACCAGCACAAAGGAGAGAGGTACTGCCCACAAGGCTTTACCGCCAAGCTGCGCCGACCAGACACCGACGCCCACGGCCACCAGCAGACTGGCTACCAGCATCAGAGGGTTGAGTTGCATCACCTGCTCGGGAAAGCGTCCCACAACCCCCAACGACAACAGCAGACTGGCACCAACACCCAAGAACAGCCAAGATCTGCCAGCAAACAAGGACCGCATCATAAGCACCTCTCACTTGCCGAGTGACTATGCTTTAACCTTATACCTTACAGTTAAAAAATGCTTGACCTGGCACAAACTCCTGACAAATAACCTCCCTTTAGTGACTTGCATACCACAGACCAAGGCTTTACTATCCTTGGGTCTTTAAACACATTTTGATTAACCCCATGTATTCCCCAATCGACTCATTGCTCATGCAACAGACTTGGTGGCGCAGCCCAAACCGGCGGCGTCAGGATTAAACATAGGTAAAATCATATCTTCCGGGCCGCCATAAGGCGGCCTTTGTGTATCTGTACGTCTTATGGCTCCGGCAATTTCAAGGAGAACAAGATGAAACAGATCATACTCACAGGCGACAGACCCACAGGCAAACTGCATATCGGCCACTATGTCGGTTCACTCCGGCAAAGAGTCCAGGTTCAGGACGAATTCGATCAGAACGTAATGATTGCCGACTATCAGGCCTTGACCGACAACGGCCATAACCCGGCCAAGGTGACCGACAATATTCTCGAAGTCATGGCCGACTACCTGGCGGCCGGGCTGGATCCGGCCAAGACACGTTTTTGCCTGCAAAGCGCACTGCCGGCGCTGTCGGAACTCACCTGCATCTACTTGAACTTGGTGACGGTTGCCCGGCTTGAGCGCAATCCCACGGTCAAGGCGGAGATCCAGCAAAAAGGTTTTGAGCGCAGCCTACCGGCGGGTTTTCTGGTCTACCCCGTCAGCCAGACCGCTGATATTACCGCCTTTCGCGCCACTCATGTGCCTGTAGGTGAGGATCAGTTGCCCATGCTGGAGCAAAGCAATGAAATCGTCCGTCGCTTCAACAACCTGGTGGGGGCTGAAGTGCTCAAGGAGTGTCAGGCGATTCTCAGTGACACAGGCCGTCTTCCGGGACTCGACGGTAAAGCCAAGATGTCCAAATCCCTTGGCAATACCATAGAACTGGGAATGAGCAGTGATGAACTCAAGCAAGCGGTGTTTTCCATGTATACGGATCCCAACCATCTGAGGGTGGAAGATCCGGGCAGAGTCGAGGGCAATACGGTGTTCAGTTATCTCGATGCTTTCCACCCGGACAAGGCGCTGGTAGCCGAGCTCAAGGCCCATTATCGCCGAGGAGGCCTCGGGGACATGAAGTGCAAACGGATACTCAATGACTGCCTGCAGGAGTTACTCGCGCCCATGCGTGAACGGCGCAGTCAGGCTATGGCAGACAAGGGGCAACTGCTGGCGATACTGCAGCGGGGCACGGAAGAAGCCAGAGCCATCAGTGATGCCGTACTGCAAGATGTCAAAGCCGCCATGGGACTTAATCTATTTCGCTAACCAATGGGTCACTCAGCTGTACTAGCTCAGTCCAAGGGGCCATACGCCCGCCCCTTGGCTGAGCCTCTCGCAGCGCAATCGGTCGGACTTTTCACCGGCCGGCATTGCCCGCCAAGATGCAACACACTGTCACTGTCTGAGTGACTAATCCCGGTATGACTATAGGGTTAGGGAAGGTGCAAACAAGTCCCATGTGTGCTCTGCGTCGGATTACGGGCCTGGACGCAAGGCGTGGTTCGCAGCAAATGGCCCTAGTCCTTTGCAAGAAGCACAACACAGCAGGCAGGCTTGTAAGCCACGCCCTTCGGGGCTTTCACAGCAACCGGCTCTCTGCGTTATCTGACTTCGACATGCCCCGGCATGCCTTCAGTCAGATGCCTTGAACGCCAATTGCTGTGCAAGCCAGAGTGCAACGAGGACTTATTCGCACCTTCCTTAAAATAGCCAAGTACAGCGATATTCCCTCTGTAATACCCCTTAAGGCATTAAATCCGACTGGCTTGAACCAGCTGAACCTGACCACTTAGTTTGCTTTTACCAGCAAATACAGTTTGGTTTGCATTCGGCTTGGCACAGGCTGACAGTTCCATTTTTTAGAAAATTAACCCGCTCTTATTGCGATATTCTTTCTAATTTTACGGATTTAAACTGCCGACATTGATTCGAGAGGCAGAAACGAGATGAAACACTCACAGAGACTATTCCCCCTGCTGACACTCATGCTCAGCTTGATATTGCCGGGCTGTTTATTGCCGGGAGATGCCAACGCCGCCGAACAGGGCATGGCAATCAACTATATCCATGGCGAAGGCCAGGCCAACGGTATCAAACTGGCTTATCAGCTGTATCTGGATACCCTGAAACCTATCAGTGAAGATTTGGAACTGACCCTGGAAGCCAGTATCAACTTTTGGGAATACGGCGAGGATAACCAGCATGATGTCAATCATGTGCTGGCCATGTCACCCATATTGAGATACCCGCTGATGAGGGGGCAATGGCTGGACTTTTATCTCGAGGCCGGGATCGGCTTTGCCCTCTTGGATGACAGCCAATTTGCCGGTAAGGATGTCGGCTCACACTATCAGTTTGAAGACAGATTGGGCTTTGCCTTCAAATTTGGTCGTGAGCGCAAACAGACTGTCTCCATCACCTACCTGCATTATTCCAATGCCGGCCTCAGCAAGCCCAACCCAGGGCTCGACTTTGTCAACCTGGCCTACAGCTACCGCTTCTAACACCCTCTTAGAGAATCGGGCCAATCAATTTACCGGATGATTGGCCCGAAAATAGGTCCACTCTTCCACAATGCTGCCATCCGGCAGGTGACAATAGCCTACAGTGCCCTTTTGTTCCTGAACCAGCTCCAGCTTACCGCCGGATTCGACACAAAATACCGCTGCCGGATTAGGGCTTCCCACAGTATCTTTCAGACTCTCGGACTCGGTTTTTGCCGCCTCTTCAGAGCAGCCCGCCAACAGCAACAGAGTGCCCACAGTCATTACAGTTAATACTCGCATCTTGGCTCCTTACTCAGTCCCTTGGGCGCGCTCAATTGCCACCGTAGACTTTCCAGTATCAGCTCAAACAAACTCCAAGCTACAAGGAGATAGCAAGGTCTGCAAGCGAATGAGTCACTTATCCAAGTTAATGATTTGAAAGTTATGAATATTGTTAAAAGTAAGCAGCAATTTTTTCCAGGCGGATCGTGATTTTTCCAATTTGATCAGGCTTGTTTTTTGGTGTTTGACAGTAAAGCGGGTAAAGTGTCGCGGTTATCACCTTTTTTGATACAAGGCATTAGCCTGCAATTGATAAAAGACCTACAAACATAATAATACAGACAAGGGAAGAGTATGAGCGACTCCAACTCCTGTGCGGGCAATGACCTGCGCGAAGTCAAGCAACTGGGGATGTGGGCTTCCATCGCCAGTTTAAGCTATATCTTCTGGCTGGTCGGCGGTATGGAACTGGTTGAACGTATCGCCTACTACGGCGTTAAGGCCAGTGCCGGACTCTATGCCAAGGCACCGGCTTCCGAAGGTGGCCTAGGTATCAGCCTCAGCGATTACGGTATCATTATTTCAGTCTGGGCCTTACTGCAGACCTTTGTGCCGGTATTTACCGGCGGGATCTCAGATAGGGTGGGCTACAAAGAGACCATCTTTGCCTCAACCATTATCAAGATCTGTGGCTACCTCTGTATGGCCTTCTTCCCCAGCTTCTGGGGCTTTTTGTTCGGCGCCATGTTGCTGGCGGCCGGTACCGGCATCTTCAAGCCCGGTATCCAGGGAACGCTGGTGCTGTCCACCAACCGTAACAACACCTCCATGGCCTGGGGTATCTTCTATCAGGTGGTGAATATCGGTGGCTTCCTTGGCCCCTTGGTGGCAGTGCATATGCGGCAGCTGTCCTGGGACAATGTGTTCTACGCCTGCGCCGCCATTATCTCGCTCAACTTCCTGTTCCTGCTGACGTACAAAGAGCCGGGTAAAGAGCAACGCCTGGAACGGCAACGTAAGATCAAGTCCGGCGAACTCAAGCAGGAAATGCTATGGAAAGATGCCTGGAGCGAGCTGAAAAAGCCGGTAGTCATTTACTATATGCTGGTGTTCTCCGGCTTCTGGTTCCTGTTCAACTCCCTGTTTGACGTGCTGCCTATTCATATCGCCGAATGGGTGGATACCAGCGTGATTGTCACCAGCCTGTTTGGTCCTGAAGGCACCAGCAACGGCATACTGCAATTCTGGCTCGGGTTGAACAACGAAGGCACCAAGGTCATGCCGGAAGGCATGCTCAACCTCAACGCGGGTCTGATTATGACCAGCTGCTTCCTGATAGCTGCCCTGACCGCCAAGTACCGCATCACCAGCGCCATGCTGGCCGGCTGTCTGCTGTCTATATTTGCCTTTGTGTTGATCGGTGCCACCCATGCGGCCTGGTTTATCGTGTTGGCTATCGCCATGTTCTCCCTCGGCGAAATGATGATAAGCCCAAAGAAGAACGAGTTTATGGGTAATATTGCCCCCGAAGGCAAGAAGGCCATGTACCTCGGCTTTGTGATGTTGCCACAGGGCATAGGCTGGGGCCTGGAAGGCTATTTCGGCCCCAAACTCTATGAAATCTTTGCCTCCAAAGAGATCTTCTCCCGTGAGATGCTGCTGGATAAGGGCATGTCACAGAAGGATGTGGCCGCCATTCCGCAGGGGGAGGCCTTTCATAAACTGGTTGAGTTCACCGGCCAAAGTGGCCGCGAGCTAACCGAGATCCTCTACCAGAGCCATAACATAGGCATGGCCTGGTACATCATAGGCGCCATAGGCACCATTTCCGCCGTCGGCATCTATATCTACGGTAAGTGGCTGCTGAGAATGCAGCAGGCCCAAGCCTGATTTAATACGCCACCTCAGGGTGGCGTTTTTATATATTGATTGTAAATGAGAGCTTGATCCCGCCAAGGGAACGGGCCAAAGTCTATGCTTAAAATAGCCATAAATAGAATGCAACTATTTGTATCCAAGGAAGTTTTATGCTTTTTAACCATCGTCTTCACCGGCAGATAGATTCATTGAAACAGCGGCTCGAGGAACAGGGCCAGCAGCACCAGGCGACACTGGAGCAATTGCAGTTGCAACTGGGGCAGCTCAAACAGGAAAGGGACCAGGCACTGGCGCAAAACCGCGACTTCGCCGCCATGCTGGCCTGCCAGAACCAGGGCGGGCTTATGTTGCAATCGGTACGCGAGGCCATGGCCGAAGACGCCGGACGTCTGCTTGAGGAGCAAGGTAAGCTGGAGCAGCTCAACACCCTGTTCGAGCAAACCCGCAGCGCCGTGACCAGGCTGGGAGAGCGAGCCCATCTGCTCAGTTCACAGTCACAGCATAGTCTGGGGACAGTGGCGCAGCTGGATACCAGTACCCAAAGCATCAGCCAGTTTGTCAGCGCCATTCAGGGTATTTCGGCACAGACCAACCTGTTGGCGCTCAATGCAGCCATCGAAGCCGCACGCGCCGGAGAGGCTGGTCGCGGCTTTGCCGTGGTGGCCGATGAAGTCCGGCAGTTGGCGGCCAAGGCCAGTGACGCCAGCCAACAGATAGAGCAGTTGGTGCAGCAGATCATCACTCAGTCGGAAAGCATACGAACTCTGACAGATGACAACCAAGGCTGCGCCGATGAAGTGGCCAGCTCGGCGGTACAGATAGACACTGTGGTCACTCAGGTGTTGGCGCAATCGGCGCAGATGCAGCAGGTGATCAGCCATGCCGCGACTGTGTCTTTCCTCAACACCACCAAGCTGGATCATGCGGTATGGAAGCAGAATATCTATGAACTGCTGCAAAACCAGTGTTTTGATCAGCCGGTAAACAGCCACCATGACTGCCGTTTGGGTAAGTGGTACTACGAAGGACAAGGCGCCAGCCTCTATAGCTCACTCCCGGGGTTCCGCGAGTTGGAAGCGCCGCATGCATTGGTGCACGAGAGTGGCCGCCTGGCGCTGGAACACGCCGCAGCCGGCGACACCACAGAGCAGGTAATGGCGCTGCAACGGATGGAAGATGCCAGTATGCAGGTGGTGCAGGCCATAGATAGCATTATCGCCGCAGTTCAGTAGCCGTCAGTAAAATCGTCAGTAAGCGACCGACTCCACCTCTTCCCGGGTCAACTCTCTGGCTTCGCCCTCGGCCAGAGAGTCATCCAACACTATCTGAGCTATCTGGCTGCGATGCAGCGCCAGTACAGGGTTACGAAAGCGGCCGAACATGCGTTTTATCTGGTGATATTTGCCCTCAGTGAGTATCACCTCGGCCTCATGGCTTGCCAAAATTCTCAGTTCGGCCGGCGCTGTGATGACGTTTTCAAACTCAAAGAAAAATCCGTCCCTGAAAGCCTCGATATAAGTGTCATCCATCGGATTGGCCAGACGCACCCGATAACGCTTGGCTTTACTCGATGAAGGCAGGGTCAACGCCTGGGTCCAGCGGCTGTCATTACTGAGCAGCACCAGCCCGGTACTCTGCTTATCCAGGCGGCCGGCGATATGCAGCCCCGGCACCAATGCCGCCGGGGGCAGGCAGTCGAGCACGGTTTTATGCTCGGGATCTTGGGTGGCGCTCACTACTCCGGCAGGCTTGTTCAGCATCCAGTAGACAGGGTTTTGCCGCTGCAGCCATTGCTCATCGAGACGAATATGACTGAACTCATGGATAAGTCTGTCTGCGGCAAACACCTGCTCGTCATCGAGCCAAACCCGGCCATCGGCAAGCAATTGCCTGGCCTGTTTGCGGGGAATATTCAGCTGCCCGGCGAGAAACCTGTCCAGCCGTCCCCTCTTACTGCGCATCGTTTAAAGTACCTTTAGCTTCAATCCGATAAGCACAGCGACGTGAACCTTCCAGAATGTGTTCGCGGCGACTGACTTCCACCTCAGGCCCCAGCAACTGCTGGAACAACGCCAGCTCAGAGCGACAAAAGTTCTGGCAACTCGTGGCCGCCGCGCAAATGGGGCAATGGTTTTCCAGCAGCCAAAAGCCGGTACTGTCCGCTTCAATCTGCGCCATATAGCCTTCACGGCTTCGGATCTCGGCTAGGCATTCCAGCTTATCGACAAGGGAAGCGGCAGCGGCCATCTGGCTCGAATAGCTCTCGAGGCTTTGCTGCTCCCTGTGACTGATGAGTTTATCCAAGCCCTCGTCACCAAAGACCTGACGCACTGAAGTTATCAGCTGCAGGCTCAGCTCATCGTGACGGTCGGCAAACAGCGAGCGACTCTGCTCGGTCAGCGTCCAATAACGCGCAGGTCTGCCGCGGCCTTCGGCCCTGTCTTCGGTCCGCACCAGCCCCTCGGCTTCAAGGGCTTGCAGATGTTGACGTACCCCCATACTGGTCAGCCCCAGCTCTGCGGCCAAGCTCTGGGCCGTCTGGGCTCCGTTCAACTTGAGAATGTCGACTATCTTGTCTGTGGTCTTCATGGCACCTCCAGCGCTGATTATGCCCGGTTCAGGACGCCGCATCCAGAATAAATAAACTTTTTTGTTTATTTTATCTTTACATTATTAAGTAAAGCACATACCTTATAAAACAATAAATAAACAAAAGGGTTTACTTAACATGAAATACCTAGTCGTCAGCGCCAGCCAACGTTTCCAATCCCAGAGTGCCAAGGTCGCAGAATTCATCACCCGGGAAATAAAGACCAAGCAACTCACAGAGGCGGAACATCTGGAGCTCTGTGGTTTCAATCTTCCCTTCTGGGATGGTGAGCAACAAAACAAGGGAGCCGACTGGCAAGGGATAGAAGCCAAGGTGACAGCAGCCGATGCTCTGGTGCTTATCACCCCGGAATGGGGCGGCATGGCGACACCTTTGCTGAAGAACTTTCTGCTGATGTGTGACAGCCAACATACGGCCCATAAGCCTGTGCTGCTGGTTGCAGTTGTCTCAGGCATAAGCGGTGCCTATCCCATCAGTGAATTGAGAATGAACGCCATGAAAAACAACAAACTGGTGGCCGTTCCGGATCATTTGATCGTCCGCGATGTCGATAAAATGCTCAACCCCGAATGCGACAGCATCCGCGATGCCAGATTAAGAGAAAGGATAGGTTATAGCCTGCATATGTTGGCCCAGTATGCAGCAGCACTGGCACAGATACGTTTTGCCCACAGGGACGCCCCCTTTCCCAAACAACAGGAATATTGCTACGGCATGTAAACAAAGGCCCAAACAGGCAGTAAAAGGGCAAGGAGAACGCAAATGATACAACTGGAACATCTGAACCTGGTGGTCGCAGACCTCCCCAAGACCCTGGATTTTTACCGCGCCGCCTTTCCTCACTGGCAGATCCGCTGCCAAGGAGAAGGAAGCTGGTATGGCAAGCCACGAAAATGGCTCCACTTCGGTGATGACTATCAATACCTGGCTTTCAGCGATAACGGTGAAGGCTATAACCGCGACTTGAGCGGTCATCAACCCGGGCTGGCCCACTTCGCCTTTGTCACAGCAGACATTGACGGGGTGATCAAGCGCCTGCAGGACGCAGGCTATAGCATAGATAAAGACGGTGCTGACGAGCCCTGGCGCCGCAATGTGTACTTTATCGACCCGGCCGGGTTTGAAGTGGAGTTTGTCCAGTACCTGAGCGATCTGCCAAAACAGCGCAATCGCCCTAGCTAAGGGCAGTCATAAGTAACCTTACAGGCTCCCTCGCCTTCGCTCACTGGGTGGGGGAGCCGCCTTGATTCACTTCTTGGCAAACAGACTGTATAACCAACCCAGGGTGACGGCACCCAGCGCCAGGCTGAAAATGCTGTAGGCTATGATGCAATAGTCAGCCATATTCATTCCCAGCAGTGACCAATCATCTTCTCCACAGCCCCCTGTCGGTGCAAACTCATAGGGTAGCCATTCATGCAACGGCAACCCCAAGGGGAAATGCGGCTCGGTGGAACAAGCGGCACCACCGCCGCCGGTAGCAAAGATATCGCCGCCATCCAGCATGTGCGCCGCGGCATGTATCTGTTGCAGCTCAACTGACCAGAGCATCCCCTGGATCACGCCATACCAGGCCAGCACCAACCCCAAGATCTTGAGCCATTGACTGGAAGGCTTGATCGCCATGGCGATACCGGCAATCAAGATACAGCACTGACTGAAACGGATAT
The DNA here is from genome assembly GCF_012030025.1 of Shewanella sp. Iso12. Lineage (NCBI taxonomy): Bacteria > Pseudomonadati > Pseudomonadota > Gammaproteobacteria > Alteromonadales > Shewanellaceae > Shewanella > Shewanella sp. Iso12. The sequence goes on along the minus strand of NZ_JAAUHW010000011.1, from coordinate 57,441 downwards.
AAACGCAAAGCTCACAGGGATCCATGGCCAAAAACCACTGGAAATACCCCATTGCCGACAACAACAGAAACAGCGCAGCTCCGGCCATCAGCAACCACACACCTCTCTGGGCCTGCCAGCGGCCCAAAGCAGACAGAGGAGCTTGCTTGAATTCAGCGAACAAACGGCTCACAAGATTCATCTTCATTATCCTCACTTCTTGGACAATTCAAGGATCATTTCGTCCAGCATAGGCATACTGCGAATCGACTTGGTGTTGATCAGATACTTGCCATTGACCACCAGCGCCGGGATCCCCTGGATTTTGGCGATGGCAATCCCTTGGTCCCACTTGGCCAGGAGTTGCTTCACTTCGGGATTACCTTTGAGACGGTTGAACTCTTCTTGTGAGATCCCGGCTTGACTCAGGCCAAAGCGGATTAACTCATCACCAGTGGCAAACTTGGTCTTTTCATCGTGGATCTTGGCGTATAGAGCCATTTTGGCGGCTTTGTACTTGGCCTCTCCCACAGTCTTGGCTACCGCCAAGACCTCAGAAGCTTCAGCACCAAAAGGAGATTTACTCGATATATGATAAGCATCGTAATTTATCGTGGATGGCAGGTTTTTAACCATTCCGGGAATGACAGACTTTTCATACTTGTAGCAGAATGGGCAGTTGACAGAAAATATCTTGGTTACCTGTTTATCAGCCTGAAACTGAACACTTTCCGGTAGAACTTGGTAATGATTCCCCTCCTCCAAATCCAATGCCATTGCATTACAGCTTCCCAGTAAAAAAGCACCCACTACGATTCTTTTAATAAATTTCATTTTGGACCTCTTATCCATCAATCAGATTCGATTAAATCATGCCAAGATAAAATTCAATAACAACAAGCAAATCCAGCTTATTAGCAATACTGTGAATAACAACGATATAGAGAACAGAGTTCAAATAAACTGATATTGATTTCAAGAACTTTAGAATACAAACAAGCCAATAAGGCAAATCAAATTTTTTGAACCACCAAATTAAGCTGCAAACAAGAACACAAACAAAACATTAACTAAAAATTAAAAACAGCAAATGTGATTACGCCCCCAAATTAAATCCCTCCATTCAACTTAATTAATAAGCGTCTATTAAAAACAAAGGATATGATATGAAAAAGTCACTCACTTCATTGGCTGTAATATTAGGTATTGGCTTATCAACTTCTGTCTCTGCCGCAGGTTTTTACCCTGCACCTCCGGCCGGGCATTTGGGAGGTATTTTTGTCAACCCATATGGTAATTCGCCACTCACTGCTCTGGTCGATTTGGGTAGCAAGCGAGTGTCCAATGTTACCGTTACCGTGGCAGGGAAAGGCAAGAACGGAGTCAGTATCTCCTATCCGGTCGGCCCCAAAACCATCAACCGACACGACGGTATTCCTATTTTTGGCCTGTATGCCGACTACAAGAATCAGGTCAGTGTCGACTTCACTCTCGATGGCAAAAAATACACAGATAAATATGAAATTCTCACCAGTGCCCTCGAAAACAAGTACATAGATAACCGTAACATCACCTCAATGCAGGAAGTGAAGGTCAGGAAAGTCGATAAGGATTTTAAAGACAGGCTGCTGCTGGTGAACTCCCACACTATGCTGTTCCAGGGTTCTGATCTGCACTGGTCCGGGGTCAAGGGCAAAAACGCCGGGATTTTCGAGTCTACCCCGGCGTTGGGCTCCATGACCTTCGACATGGCACCACTAACTTATATCATTGATACACAAGGTGAAACTCGTTGGTGGTTGGATCAGGATGCCACCTACAATGGTCGGAATATCGACGTCAATAAACGTGGTTACCTGATGGGGTTGAGAAAGGATGGTCGCGGTAATCTGAGTTTTGTCCAAGGCCAGCACTTCGGATATCTGGACTTAATGGGCAAGATTGTCGACTTCAAGATCCCCAGGGGCTATCAAGACTTATCCCATGAGAGCGTGACCATGCCCAATGGCAACCTATTGCTCAGGGGCGCCAAAACCAACTATGTCAACCCGCAAGGGGACAAGGTCCATACTGTCAGGGATCATATCCTCGAGGTAGACCAACAGGGTAACCTGCTCGATGTCTGGGATCTCAATAAAATTCTCGATCCCTACCGCGATGCCCTCCTTAAGGCTTTGGATATGGGGGCCGTTTGCGTCAACGTGGATCTCGACCATGCAGGTCAAGCTGCCGGTGAAATGAAGATAGATGCGCCCTATGGCGATATTCCGGGGGTAGCGGCCGGCCGGAACTGGGCTCACGTCAACTCCATCTCCTATGATCCCAAAGATGACGGCATCATTCTATCGCTGCGCCACCAAGGGGTTGTGAAGATCACCCGCGACAAACAGGTCAAATGGATCCTCACTCCCAGCATAGGTTGGAAGGGAGAGCTGGCCAAAAAGCTCCTTAAACCTGTCGATGCCAAAGGCAAAGCCATCTCCTGCTCTGAACAAGGTGACTGCCAAGGTGACTTTGACTTCACCTATACCCAGCACACAGCTTGGCTGAGCAGCAAAGGCACTTTGACCGTATTTGATAATGGAGATGGTCGCCACTACACCCAACCCGCCCTACCGACTCAAAAATACAGTCGCTTCGTGGAATACAAAATCGACGAAAACAATATGACTGTGCAGCAAATCTGGGAATACGGCAAAGAGCGGGGCTACGAGTGGTATAGCCCTATCACTTCCAACGTGGAATACGTTGCCGACCACAACACCATCTTTGGTTTTGGTGGCTCTATCAATCTATTTGAGCCCGGCAGAGTCACGGGCAAATTCAATGAGATTGATTACCGCACCAAGGAAGTGAAACTGGAAATCGATGTCCTCTCCGATAAGGCTGGTCAGCCCCATTACCGCGGCCTGTTTATCGAGCCGGCAAAGATGTTCGGTCGTTGATTTGACTCTAACGGCCGGGACCATCCCGGCCTAAGGTGACACCATGTTAATAAGGACTTCATTACTCGGGCTATTGCCATTGCTGTTGCTGATCCCCACGGCCCAAGCCGAGGTGTTCCAACAACAAAATGGCATCAAAGTCGGCTATGAGCATCTGTTGGATGCCAAAGACAATAACCCCAATCTCTACAGCCAGAGTTATCTCAGTTTTACCAACACTACCCGCGCCAGTTGGGGCGATTTTGCAGCTTGGCTGACACTGGAAAACCCCTTGGACGACAACGACAATCAGCAAGGCAATAAGGCCGGTGCTACAGTCAAGTCCTGGCTAAAACTGGACTATAACCTGGGCGATATCCCCTTTAATCTTTGGCTACAGTCTTTTACGGCCAACAATAAAAACCGTACCGAAGAAAACTTCTACTATGGCCTGTCTTACGACATCCAATGGCAGAAGCTCAAAGGAACCATGGCGATAGGCGCCCACTACGCCTGGGGTGACATGGACGCCTCCCAGCAAGATTTTAATGGCAGCAGTGGTTATGCCGCCATGGTGCAATTGGCTTATCCTGTGACTCAGGAATTACTGGGTAAATTCTACTTTGAGACCCAATTCGACCGCAGTGATGAACAAGTGGCAACTTTCCTGTACCGGGATTCAGGTTATCAAGCGATTCTGGGATTGGATTATCAATTCCTGCCTCAAGCCTCGGCTTCATTGGCATATAAGTATCGTGATGCCTGGGGCGGCTCAATTCATCATGGAGGCGAACTATTATTCGAACTAGGGTATCAGTTTTAAAAATAATCAGCGAGAAAACACATAACCTATTGTAAAGGTAATAGTGATCACATTATTACCTTTACATACTTTAACAAAAGCACTGCCGCTGACTGATACTGGTCACAGAAAATTCGCCTTTAATATATTACCTTATAAAAAAGGGGAGCAGGCCATGAACAAAGCCGATATAAACAATCTGTCGCTAATTCATTTGCAGCTGATAAGGCTGATCCTGGAGCATGGAAATGCCAGTGTTGCTGCTCAAGAATTGGGATTAACTCAATCCGGCATCAGTTATCACATGAAAAAGATACGACAAATATTCAACGATGAAATGTTTGTCAGAACCAAGTACGGTTTTACCCCAACAGAAAAGTGCAAACGAATTAAAAGTACGATTCAGGATATTATTTTAAGGATTGAAGATGATCTGCTGAACAGCAGTGATTTTTCGCCTATGAATATTGACAAGGAAGTATGGCTTGTGGCCGATAACACTATCTGCAACTGGTTCCCTGAACTAATAGAACAGGCCAGTCAAATAGCCCCCAGAATGGTGCTCTGTACCCGTAATTGGAACCAAAATAGTTTCAATGAAATCCTCACAGGATCAATCGACTACGGCATTCACGTCAACCAAACCTCGCTCAACTCCCTCTATAAGGTAGATCTATTGCCCTGTCGCAGATACTTCTTTATGCGCCATGACCATTACCTGGCCAAGAAGGGCAGTATCTGTCTGAGAGATCTGCAGGACTTCCCTGTGGTATTGCACGACCTGTGCGGCTTCAACTCCTATGGCCAGTCCCTGATAGAAAAAACCATGAAGCTCAAGTTCCCGGACTTCAAGATCAGAGCCAAAATAGACAGCATCAGCGAGATCATCGAAGTACTCAAGAGCAGCAACGCTCTGGTATACACCTCGGCTCTGGCTTTCCCGTTAGAGGAAATAGGTACTGAACTCAGTGTGCTGGAGGCGCCATCCTGCCTTTCCGACGTGGAGTTTACCTACAAGCTTTACATCTCTTCCGCCCGCTATGGCTCGCTGGAATCCGACTGGTTAATCAGCTTTATCAGCGAATCGTTCCGCCATTTTGCCTGCCGTAAATACCATATGTTGGAGTCACTGCTACAGGGCAAAGACTGATGTAAAACTCTGCGGCCAAACAGACCAAAAGCCGCTATTGACGGACATTTCAAGAGCAAAAGGATCTGATGGCGTGGCGCGGTATGGCTAGACTTATACGAAGCCAATAATAGTCTTGGCCTCGAGGATAGAGTCATGAGTGTATTTACACGCTTGCTGGCCGTTTCGGACGACAGTAACAGAGGAAAACTGGCCCTGAGAAAAGCGGTGCAACTGGCCAATGCCAGCCATGCCGAGCTCACACTGCTCAGAGTCAAAACCCCTAAATATCAGGGTATTGGTCAGTGGCTACAGCAAAAAGTACATCCACAGCCCTTGGTTTCCCATCTAAGGGAAAAGCGTCCACATTACCCATCGAGGGAACTGAACCTTTGCTTGAAGCAGTGTCAGGCCAAGGATCTGCCGACCGCCATTCTCACCGAGCTAAAACAGGCGCATTACGATCTGCTGTTGGTAGAACATCACAGCTACTCAGCCCTGCAGTGTGAATTGGGTCATACAGATGACTGGCAACTGCTGCAACGGGTGTCCCTGCCGGTGATGTTTGTCAGCGACTCTCCCTGGGAGCAGCAAGGGTCGTTACTGGCGGCTTTGGAGCTGGATGAAGACACGGAAGATCATTCCCATTTCAATCACAGATTGCTGCAACAGGCCTTTGAGTTTGCCGGTTTGCTGCAACAAAGGCTGCATCTGCTCAACTGCTATCAGGAAGCGGACATCAGTATGGCCTTCGATAACCAGCAACCCGGCTGTCGCTCTCAGAAAGACAATCAGTGGCAAAAACTGCGGCAGGTCGCCAGACCTTTGGCCTTGAGTGACGAGCAGTTGCATCTGGCCAGCGGCATGCCGGATCATGTGGTACCGGAGGCCGCCAACAAATGGCACAGCAACATAGTCATCATGGGCGCGGCAGAGCACAGAGGGTTGCTGAGCGAACTCAACGGCCACGCCTCTGAGCAGATGCTCAATCAACTACAGTGCGATGTGCTGGCCTTAAAGCCCAGTTGTCCCTTGCTGCATTAAATCACTTCAGCGGCCGCCCACCATCGAGTGACAGAGTGCGGCCCGTCATGTAACGGCTGGTCATCAGATACTTCACTGCGGCCAGCATCTCCTGCTCGCCGCCCTCTTTGGGCAATAATGCCTTGGCAAGCGCCTTTTGCCGGTAGGCGCTATCATCCTGCTCATTAAACAGCATCAGTGCCGGTGCTATGCCGTTGACCTTGACGCCCGGCGCCAACTTGGCGGCAAATGACAGGGTCAAATTATCCAGCGCCGCCTTACTGGCGGCATAGGCTATGTGCTTCTCACTGCCCTTCTGCGCCACATAGTCGCTGATATGAATGATATCCCGGCAGCCTATCTCATCAGTTTCCAGTAGCGGCGCCAGTGCCAGATTCAACTGATAGGGCACGGAGGCGTGGATCTGCATCATGCTGTCAAAAACCTCTGCGGCATCTGTATCAGGCCGCTCCGGCATCCAATCCGAGGCGTTGTGAATGATTGCCCGCAGAGACTCATGCTTGCTTTTTACATCGGCAATAAAGGCTTTGATCTCGCTATTTTGCAAGAGATCCACTTGATGCAACTCGGCGCCCGCGACCTTGAGCTCGTCGATGGCGGCGTAATGGCTGCGATAGGTGCCGATGAGTGGATAGCCCTGAGCCATCAAGTCCCTGGCCATTGCCAGTCCCAGACGCTTTCCGACGCCGGTGATCAAAATAGGCTGCATGTGTTTTCCTTCCATTTGTCCGTCGCGCTATTGTTTCACGTTCGGCCGCACTCTGGCCAGTCTCGCCATCCGGGGCCCAACAGCTGAGTATCACCTCTTGGAAACCCTATTGAAAATAGACAGATAATCTTGATTAATCGGCAAAATGCCGACCAGCTCGCATATTGGGATTTCAATGCCCTGAATACTTGAATATCGCTTCAGGCTTCAATAATATCGCAACATTAAATAATAACCATTCTCAATAAATCATATTCAACTACAAAGGTTACTCCCATGCGTATCAATCAGTTAATCCTGTTGGCAGCCCTGTTTACCCCTCTGGCCTTTAGTGCCGACAGCAAGTTCGGCGAACCGGTCGATCTGAATATCTTCGTGCCCATTTCCACATTGATGGCATCGCCGAATGACTATGTGGGTAAGGAGCTCACGGTAGAAGGCACCATAGTCTCAGTGTGCAGCAAGCGGGGCTGCTGGATGGAACTGGCAACCGACGACAGCTTTGATCGATTGAGAGTCAAGGTTCGCGATGGCGAGATGGTCTTTCCCGTCAGTGCCCGTGGGCAAAAAGCCTATGCTACCGGAGCGTTAGAGGCAATTGAGCTGGATCTCGAACAGACCCGCGCTTATCTCGGGCATCAGGCCCAGCAACACAACAAGCCCTTCGATCCTGAGTCCGTAACTCAAGCAGTGACTTTCTATCAGTTGCATCCATACGGAGTCGAAATCCGTGATGCTGAGTAACAAGCTGCGCAAAAGGATCCGTTTATTGCACAGAGACATAGGGTATCTGTGCATAGGCATGACTCTGGTGTATGCCATTTCGGGGATTGCCGTCAATCACATCAATGACTGGAACCCCAACTACCAGATAACCCAGAGTGAGAGCCGTGTCGAAGGGTTGAATCCTTCACTGGGTAACAATGACATTCAAAGCCTGTTGAGCCGCCACTTTTCGCTGCAGGATAATATCCGCAGCGGTTATCGTGCCAGCGCCAATGAGTACCAAGTCTTTCTCAAAGATGGCAGCCTGCTTAGCGCTAACCTGGTATCCGGCACAGTCTCGGCCGAGATGGTAAACAGCAGGCCATTACTGCAGGCACTCAACTATCTGCATCTTAACCATGCCCGTGACGCCTGGACCTGGATTGCCGACATCTATGCCACCATGCTGCTGTTTTTGGCGCTATCGGCGCTGGTGATGTTGCGTAGTGGCAACCTGCTCAAGAGCCGCAAGACCTGGCTGACTCTCACAGGCGTCCTGCTGCCTTTGCTGTTCATTCTGCTGCGCTAACGCACTCTGAGCACAAACGCTATCAGATAACAAAGAACCCGGTCATAGCCGGGTTCTTCTGTTTTCTGCCTCCTTGAAAGGCTTAGTGACCGAAACGGTATTCCACCCCCAGCCAATAGTTACGTCCCTCCTCGGGGAAGCCCTCACTATAGGCGTAGTTACGGTCAAACAGATTGTTGACCGAGGCATTAACACTCAGCCCCTGCCAGATGCGGTAGTCGAAGCGAATGCCGGTCACTCCGAAACCACTGGCGACCTGATTGCCATTTGAATTGCTGAGGCTGTCGCTGCGAGCTTCCTGACTCAGAATGATGTCCAGCTCCTCCAGTGGAGTCAGCTTAACCCAGGCAAAGAGTTGATGATCCGGCAGGCCGGTAACATCGAGCTGCTCATCCTCAACATCGGCGTGAATATAGCTGTAGCTCAGGCCAACACTGGCCCAATCGCTGAGATCGCCATAAATCCCCAGATCCAGCCCGCTGTAATCTACCCTACCGCTGTTGCGGTTTTGGATAAGTGTCGGGGTGATGTTATGGGTCAAAATCGCATCGGACACCCGGTTATAGTAGACACTGCTGTCCAACTGCCAGTTAGTCGCCAATGTCGCCTGATAACTGAGCTCCAGGTTGGTCGCCCGCTCAGGCTCCAGATGCGGATTGACTATGGCGGTTTGGCCATAGGCGGGCCTGAAAGTGGTGTAGCGTTCTTTCAGCGTCGGAAAGCGGCTACGCTGGGATAGAGACAGTTGCAGTGTATCCAGGTTTGCCAATTCATAGCGGACCATCACTTGCCAGCTGAAGGCGTGCTGCGAGTTGTCTTCATAGCGGGTCAGGCTGCCATCCTTTTCATGCTTGTAGCCTTCAAGGCTCTTGCGGGAGTCGTAGCTGATGCCCCCTACCAGATCCAGGTTATCTCTCAGTGCCCATTGATACTCCACTGCCGCCGACAGGGTTCTATCCTTGTACTTGTCAAACTCCCCGTCAGGCTCCCCTTGCTCCTTGTGCAGGTCTTCCTTCCAGTGAGCGGCAAACGACAAGATGTCGTCTTTGCGCATATCGATACTGAGCTGCAGGCCGGCACCATTGCTGGCATCGTCATAATGACTGTAGGGGCCTTTTTGTTGCTGCAGGTTTTCCAGGCTCTTGTATATCCTCAGGGTGTTTTCAAATTCATCGCGATAGAGGCGACTGTGCAGCACAACCCCTGGGCTGAACTCTGTATAGCCGCTGTAGTAAAAGCTCTGTTTGTCGTACTGCGGCCATTGCCAATAGGTAGGGCGAATATCGGCTTCAGTGCCGGCATAGGGCGGACTGTTCTTTTCTCCTTCCTGGCGGATATAGGTAAAGATGTACTCGTCTGTTTCATTGGGAGTCAGACCAAATTTGGCGGTACCGCGGCTATCGCTGTATGCCGAGTTGGCGCGTTTGCCGTCGCTGCCGGCGATCGGGTTGTCGTTGTCGTGGGACAGGCCGACAAAGTCTTTGTCCAGCTTGTTGCCGCTCAATTGGATAAAGCCCCAATCATTGCTGCCGGCCAGGCTGGCATCCAGGCTATAACCGTTGTCCTCTCCGCGGGCCCAGCCTTGGGAGGCGCTCAGTTGTGCTTCAAAACTCTTCTTGGGTCTGCGGGTCGTCAGGTTGATGGCACCGCCCATCATGTTCGGCCCCTGCAGCAAAGAGGCATACCCCTTGGAGACTTCCACCGAGGCCAGATCCGATGCCAGAAAACGCCCCAAGTCCAGATTGCCGTCATAAGGGATATAAATCGGGATCCCATCAAAAAACAGTGGCACCTGCTTACTGTCAAAACCCCGAACCTTAACCTGAACCTCGTTACGACGACCGGATTTTTGCAGGCTGACCCCTGGAATAATATTCAGCGCCTCGGCCACGTTTTGCTTGTTCAGCATCTTGATGGTGTCTTGATTGACGCTGTCCTGATTGGCGGCAACCGGGCTGCCCCAGACACTGATCCTTTCTATTTTGGTTTCGTTTTTACTCTCAGACTCAGCCACGCTGCCATCGGCAAGCGCCAGCGGAGAAGCCAGCATCAGCGGCAGAATAGAGTAATAGTGCTTTGGTTTCATACTACAGACCTTCAACATTAAATCGATGTATATTTTTTTATATATCGATTATTAAAAAATACCCGGAGCTCGATGCGAGTCCGGGCAATAACTAATCAGACTCTGACTCAGGCCTGGGGTATCACATCCCAATAGACCATGGCCCAGCTGCGATCGCCGGTTCGCAGAGGTTTGCCCTGTTGCTTATGACTCTGGTAATACTCCTGCAACCGCAGCTTTTCGGCGTCATCCAGAGGCCCCAGCGACCAGGCAACGTTGTCTTCAAACTGGGCGTAACTCTCGGCTTGGTTCATGCAACCACTGGACTCGATGAAGTCCACCTTGGGCTTAATGCCCATCTGCTGCAAAATATTCACCGCATACAGATAGTTCGGCAGAGTCACTAGCTTACGACCTATGGCTTGAATAATGGCGGGATCGATAAAGGTTGAGCTGACGGTATGAGTGGTATAAACCCGCTTGCGGGCCTGGCGATTGAGCTTTTCCAGGGCACTCTTGAGGCAGCCCACCAGAGTCGAGCGCGACGCCACTGCGATATCACACACGGGGATGTCGCTCCAATCATCTTCCCAGGCTCTTTGGATAAGAGTGACATTACTCAAGCCTTCCGCATCTGCGCGGCGCTTGGCCACTTCCAACATGCCGCTGCTGTAATCCAGGCCATAGACAGCACGCATCTTGTCGGCCAGCCCCAGACACACAGAGCCAGGGCCACAGCCCATATCCAAAAGCGTGTCGCTATCACTCAAATCCATCAGCTTGAAAAAGCCCTCCAAGTAACTGTCCTTGGGTCTGGCGCAGTTTTCGGCCATCTTCTCGGCCCGTTTGTCCCAATGTTCGGCACTCTTATGGGTGCGTTCCGCCCTTTGCAGGTGCTCGCGGTACATGGCGGCAAAGTCCAGCTCTTCTATTATCATGAAATCACCTTGCTTAAGATTTAACCCTCAGCCGGCACCTTAAAGGTGCTCGGCAATCGCAGACTCACTGACGCCATAGAGCTGCGCCAGTCCTGATACCTGTAACTGCCCGGCCACTGCGCCTTGTCTCAGGCCATGACCGGGTTCCACCAGCGCCACACTGTCGGCCAACAGCTCGGCATGACGCGGATGGTGAGTCGACATCAATACTGCGATTCCCTGCTGCTTGAGTCGTTTAACCTGAGCCAGCAACTTGATTTGATTGCCGAAATCCAGGCTGGCGGCCGGTTCATCCATCACCAGCAATCTTGGAGATTGCAGCAAGGCCCTGGCAATCAACACCAACTGGCGCTCGCCGCCGCTTATCTGATCCATGGCGCAATCGGCCAGGTGAGCTATATCCAGTTGTTTCAAGACCGCCAGCGCCCGCTTCTGCTCATTCGCGCCGGGCACGGCAAACAGTCCCAGCCGCGACTGGCAGCCCATGAGCACCATTTCCAACACCCGAAAGGAAAAACGGCTCAACTGTGCCTGTGGCACATAGGCCATCTGTTGTGCCAGCTCGCGCTGCGACCATTGATGAATTTGCCTGCCGGCTATCTTTATCTCACCGGCAAGCGGCACCAGCAAGCCAAGCAATGTTTTCAATAAGCTGGTCTTGCCGCTGCCATTACAGCCGAGCAAACAAACGATTTCAGCTTCCGGTAAGCAAAGCTCTACATTAGCCAGCAAAGGCTTACCGGCATAGCCCACTGTGACACCTTGCATGCTGGCTATCATTGACCCCGGCCTCCACCCCTCAGCAGCAAAAACATAAAGAAGGGCGCGCCGATACACGCGGTCAAAATCCCCAGCGGCAGCTCAATCGGCGCCAGAGTGCGCGCCAGGGTGTCGGTCAGCAGCAACATAAAGGCGCCCAGCAGCATGGACATGGGCAACAGCCTTCTGAAATCGGCGCCCACCAGCATACGAGCGATATGCGGCACCACCAGCCCGAGCCAACCTATAATGCCGGCGATGGATACCGCCGCCGCAGTCAACAGTGTGGCCGCCAGAATAAATATCAGCCGGGTTTTCGCTATGTTGAGCCCTAGGCTGCTGGCCTCATCGTCGGCCAGGCTTAACAGATTCATACGCCAGCGCAGCAGCATTAACGGCACCAATCCCAGTATCATGGGCAGCAGGCTGGACTTGAGATCTTCCAGAGTAATATCCGACAACCCGCCCATCAGCCAGAAAGTAATGGAAGGCAGTTGGCTGTAGGGATCGGCCAACAATTTCATCAATGAAATACCGGCGCCGCACAAGGCGCCAATAGCTATGCCCACCAGAACCAAAGACAACACAGGATCGCCCTGACGACTGAGCCGCGCCAGCAGACAAACCAGAGCCACCACCAGCAAACCACCGAGAAAGGCAAACAGCTGGATGTTGTAAACCGATAAGTCCAGATAAATGCCCAATACGGCGCCCAGACCGGCGCCGGCAGAAACGCCCAGAATATCAGGTGATACCAGAGGGTTACGGAACATTCCCTGATAAGCGGCGCCGCTGGCGGCCAGACCGGCTCCTATCATAAGCGCCGCCAAAATTCTGGGCAGCCGCAAATGCCAAAAGACACTGATGCTCTTGCTGTCCAGGGCGGCCACATCGCCACCGATGGCATGCCAAAGCGCCTGCCCCTGCTGCGCCAGACTGAGAGGATACTGGCCACTGGCTGCGGCAAAACAGAGAATGCTGAGACAAATTCCGGTCGCCAGTGGGTATTTGATTCTGTCGTTCATTCGGGGCGCAGCAGATTGGCCGCCTGCTCCTCGCTAAGCTCACTGTGGTAAAAATCGCGATAGAAATCCTGAACGAGCGCCAGCCTGGCCTGCTCATCAGCGCCGGACAACAGCAACCTAAGGTAACTCATGCCCAGCAGCCGGTTTATTCCCGGCGGCGAGTCAATCCAACCAAAGGGCTTGTTCGGCAACCAATAGACCCGCTTGTTGCGTACCGCCGCCAGCGAGCCCCAGACAGGGTCTTGGCGAATATGGCGGATAAAGGCGGGATCCTGGCTGATGATTAGCTCAGGCTCCCAGGCCATCAATTGCTCCAAAGAAACTTTGGCCAAACCGCGATAGTCACCGGCCTTGGCGACATTCTTAAGCCCAAGCTGTTCTATGGCTTCGGTGTGAATGGAACCTGTGACCCCGGTTTCAAGACCCGTCGCACTGCGGCCGAAATAAAAAGAGATGGGCTCTTCCTGGCTAAGGCCAAACTCTCTGGCATCACTGAGTATTTCGGCCGTGCGCTGGGCAAGAAAATCTGCCCGTTCGTTAGCTCCCAGTACCTGCCCCAGTTTTCTCAATTGCGCCGGGGTGCCTGTGAGTGAACCATCGAGCAGCAGAAACGGCACGCCGCTGATGCGTTCCACCTTTTGCGCCATAGATAAGTAGTTTTGGCTGAGGTTGCCATAGTCGACGACAAGATCCGCATCCAGAGTCATCAGCTTTTCCAGCGAAAGGCTGGCATTGCGGCCCACCAAACGGCCCAGTCTCGGCTTTTGCCACAGGCTTAGAGCAAAGCCATGCTGTTGTAACAAGGCCGGCTTGAGGTGGGCATAACCGAGCAGCTTTTCCGGACTCAAGGCCAACAACAGCAGGTCCGCCGGCCCTCCGGCACTGACCACCCGCTTGATATCTGCAGCCGGCGGCAGCGCCAATTGTCCGTTTGAATTCGGCTCAGTCCCATAGGCCGGCACAGGATTGGCCAGCGCGGGGAAACAAACCAACAACCCAAGACTCAAGCCGGCCTTGATAACACTCCTTCTATCCAATCTTGTTTTTCCTCGCCGACAATCGTTATATACAAAATTATATAACGCTGAAAATTACCTTTCTCCACCCACTTTGGCAATGGATGGAGATCACAATTAAAAGATTTGCAACAGCAATTGCTTAAAGGCGATCAGCGACTGGCAGGATAGCGTTACTCCCAAGGCGAAAATTTACACAATAATTTTTTGGCCGCTTGCTCACTCCTGTTCTAAATTTTAAGCAGCCAAAAACTTTTGTGCTGTGTCACATCGAATGGAATTGGATGCTGTTTCTCTCAGCCGTTTGACAGGGAGTCAACCTATGCGCTTTACCACCAAAATCAAGCTTATCAGTCTGCTTATCGTGCTGGTTCCTTTAGTGCTGGCAACGGCATTGGTCAGTTGGCTCGCCAAAGATGAGCTCTATAATCAGGCCGAAGAAAGGCTGCTGGCCGTCAGAGAAATCAAAGAGCGCCAGCTCGATGCCATGTTTGCCAACTTCGGCAACAATCTGGATGCAATCGCGGCCGTGATCCAAAACAGTGAATCACTCAACAGTCTCAGCCAGTCCCGCCCCATGCTGGAAGCCCTCAACAAAGAGTTGGGCTTCTACGATATTTTCATCATCGAAGACTCAGGCTTGGTGAAAGACACTGTGACCCATGAAGCCGACTGGGGCAGTAACCTGCGAACCGGGCCTTATGCAGATTCAGGTCTTGGGCGTCTGTTCAGAAGCGCTATCAACAGCAACGGCGCAACTGTGATGGCCGATTTCAGCCCTTATGCCCCCTCGGGCAATGAAGCGGCAGCCTTTATCGGCAAGAGCATTCAATATCAGGGCCGCCCCTTGGTGGTTGCCGCCCAGCTCTCCATCGACAGGATCAATGGGGTGATGCAAATTCGCGAGGGTATGGGCCAAAGCGGTGAAACTTATCTGGTGGGTGCCGACAAGCGTATGCGCTCCGACTCTTTTCTCGACCCGGTCAATCGCACAGTCAAAGCCTCTTTTGCCGGTACAGTCAGGCAAAATGGCATAGATACCCAAGCGGTGGAACAGGCGCTCAAGGGTCAAAGCGGTGTCACGCAGCTCAAGGATTACAAAGGCAATCCAGTGGTTTCATCCTATGCTCCCATAGATGCCTTCGGGGTTCGTTGGGCGCTCTTAGCTGAAATCGATCAGGCCGAAGTCGCAGCACCGGCGCTGCATATGGTTTATGTCGGTGCCATGGTGTGCCTCGGCGCCATAGTGCTGGCACTGCTGGCAGCCAAGCTGGTCAGCAACTTTGTGCTGCGCCCCTTGGGAGGCGAGCCTGCCGACATGTGTCAACTCACCTCAGTGATAGCATCCGGCGATCTCACCAGCACGCTGCAAGTAGCACAGAGCGACAGCCATCTAATGAGCTGGTTGGCCAGAATGCAGAGCAAGCTCAGGGAGATCATCGCCCAGCTCATAGGTATGGGACAGGAGCTGGAATCGGCAGCAGAGCAAAATTCAGCCGCCATCACCCAGGCCGATTGCAGCATTCAACTTCAGGCCAAGGAAACCGACATGCTGGCAACTGCGGTGGAAGAGATGAGCTATGCCGCCGCCGAAGTGGGCCAGAATACTGCCCACGCGGCCGATGAAGTGAACGCCTGTCAGGTCGCCAGTGAAACCTTGAGGCAAAACCTGGATCATACCCGCGCCAGTTTGGAAGTCACCCTCAACAACTTTGCCGAGATCCACAAAGAGGTTAACTCGTTGGAACAGGACAGCCAGAAAATAGGCACTGTGCTTGAAGTGATAGACAGCATTGCCGAACAGACCAATCTGCTGGCGCTCAATGCTGCCATTGAGGCGGCCCGAGCCGGCGAACACGGTCGCGGTTTTGCTGTGGTTGCCGACGAGGTACGTCAGTTGGCGGTCAAGGTGCAGGAAGCCACCCAGGATATAGGCAATGTACTGCAAGGGATCCAGCGCCAATCCGGTTCTTTGGTCAGCCACAGTCAAACCTGCAGCGATGAAGCCGCCTCTACCGCCGAGAAAGCCGAAGGCATGCGTGAAGCGGTCGATGATATCAGTAACCGGCTGCAGACACTCAAGTCCTTGATGAGCCAAACGGCTACGGCAGCCGAGGAACAAACGACGGTATCGGCAACCTTGGCCAAAGGGATTTCCGGCCTCAGTGCCGCGGCCGAGGAAAACAGCACCGCCATCAGCCAAGTGGCCATAAGCACCCGCAGCTTGCTGGGACTGGCGAATCAGCTTGGTGTCACCACAGCTCAGTTCAAGGTCTGAGGCAATTCAATCCACAGTATCGAGCAGTAACCCAGGTTTCTGCTCGATACTGTGAAATAGCTGCTATCTCTCTAGCTAAGGAAAATGCGAAGAAAGTGCGAAATAAGCCCTTCTCTAAACCTGCCAATCTATTTCGGCTTGCTGCCACTGTTTCAGTTGCTGATTGATGGCCGAGAAATGGCCGCAGCCAAAGAAGCCACGATAGGCTGACAGAGGCGAAGGATGCGGGCCGCTTAAGATCTTGTGCTGCGGCGCCTTGATAAGCTTGCCTTTCTTAATGGCATGGCTGCCCCAGAGGACAAAAATAATCGGCTCTTCACGCTGATCCAGCAGTTGCAGCGCCCTGTCGGTGAAGGTTTCCCAGCCCGCCTTGGCATGGGAGTGCGCCTTGCCCTGCTCCACCGTCAGCACAGTGTTGAGCATCAAGACTCCTTGCTTGGCCCAGCTCAGCAGATTGCCATGATCCGGGATTGAGAATCCTGGGATGTCGGTCGCCAGTTCCTTATACATATTGACCAGCGAAGGTGGCGTCTTCACCCCGGGTTTAACCGAGAAACACAGGCCATGAGCCTGACCTGGGCCATGGTAAGGGTCCTGACCTATAAGTACCACTCTCACCTTGTCCAGTGGTGTCAGCTCAAAGGCGCTGAATACCTCGTCCTCAGGAGGAAAGATAGCCTTGCCGGCGGCGCGCTCCGCGGCAACAAACTCACTGAGTTGCTGGAAGTAAGGGGCCTGTTGTTCAGCGGCGATAAATGCCTGCCAGTCAGTGGGGAGCGCCATGGTGATAATCCTCTGTGTAAAAGAGGCCATAGCTTAAGAGTGCCGACTGCGGGATACAAGCGCCGAGTGTTGGCTCTGTGGCCTGGATTCAAAGGAACCTGAGTCGATTTTACAAGCCAACCTATTGAGGAGTAAGCCAAGATAACCCGCGGACACAGAATTGAGTGACAGCAACTGCAGCCACTGTTGAAGCGACTTTTTGCCCAAATGCCAGGATCTTGGCAAGCAAGCACGGGGATTCAGATCCCAATCATCAATATTTTTCCTTGGCACAGCGCCTTTTTAGGTTAGAATCGGCCCTCAATCTTTGGCTTAGCAAGAGCGAATATAGTATGTCAGACGACAACAACCAAACCACCATATTCCAGTTAGCAGATCAGTTTATCGCCCTCGCCAATGAGCTGACCCAGCAAGAAGGCGACGTAGGTAAAGTCGGCACCGCCCTGAGATTTGCCGCCGCCCGCTTCAATGCTTTTGAAGCCGCTATCAAGTCTGCCGATCTGGGCGCCGAAAAAGCCAATGCTCTTGAGTGGTTTACCGCCGAATATCGCGACATGCTGGATGACAACCTGGAAGATCACATTGCCAACCCTCCAGTGGTCAACAGCGAAGAAGCTGCCGAACCGGCAGGCAATGCCGTGCAGCAATTCAAGATCTGAGTTTCCTGACAACTACGGGGGCCTGTGCCCCCGCACTATTACACCATTTCGGCTTTCCCCTTCTCGGTCCCGTCAGCGCACCACCGTCTCTGCCCTTTCCTTTCTCCCGCGACACTTTCAAAATTTATTTGAATATCTGTCGATTACAGGCGTAAATAACAGCTGGGGTAACAACAGGGAACAACTACCGGGAAGCGCATATGATACGAGCATTGCAGGACTTGAAAATATTCAGCGAAACCGCCAGACAGGGCAGCCTGTCGCGGGTGGCGCAACTGCTTGATCTGACTCCGGCCGCCACCAGCGCCGCCATCAAGCGCCTCGAAGCCCAACTCAACACTGTACTCTTTGTTCGCTCTACCCGCAGCCTGCGTCTGACACAGGAAGGTGAAATCTTTCTGCAGCACTGCAATGAAGCCCTGAATATTCTCGACGATGGTTTTCAGGCGATTCAACAAGGTCAGAGCCTGCTTAAGGGCAAGTTGCAGTTGTCATTGCCATCGGATCTCGGTCGCAACCGTTTGCTGCCGATATTGGATGAATTTATGGAACGCCACCCGCAGGTGAGTATCAGGGTGCAGATAAGTGATCGCCTGACGGATATCTACCGCCAACCCGTCGACATAGTGATCCGCTACGGGCTGCCGGCCGACTCGGCGCTTATCGCCCTGCCGCTTTGCCGTCAAAATGACAGGGTGTTGTGCGCCTCTCCCGACTATATTGCCAGGTTCGGTGCGCCGGGCAGCCCGGAGGAACTGGCAAAGCACAACTGCCTGTGCTTTATGCTGGCCGATGCGACTCACAGCAGGTGGCATTTTCAGTCACAGTCGGGCCAAATCACAGTGCAGGTCAAAGGCGATAGAGTCGCCGATGATGGCGAGTTGGTGCGGCGCTGGGCCGTGGCAGGCAAAGGCATAGCCTACAAGTCGCGGCTCGATATCAGCGAAGAGCTGAGAAACGGTCAACTGCTGCAACTCTGCCCCGAGTGGCGCGGTGAAGAAGCGCCACTCAATATGCTCTGCGCCGACAGACGTCAGCTCAGTCCTTTGGTTATCGCCCTCAGGGAACATCTCGAGCAGGCATTGCAGTCACAGCAGTGAATAGATCACCCGCCCGGCCAACAGGATAAGCACCAGGCCGCTGAGGCGGTCAATCCATTGCGCCTTTTCTCTGAGCTTGGGCAACACCTTGGGTTGAGACAAGAGGAAGGCTATCAGGGTGTACCAGAGTCCATCCACCAGCATGGGGGTCAAGACTATGATGCCTCGTCCCAGTAGACTATCGGCGGCGGCGACAAACTGGCTGAACAAGGCCAGGAAAAACAGCAAAATTTTCGGGTTAAACAACGAAATGGCAATGCCGTCCCGGGCAGCTGTCAACATGCTCGTCGGCTTGCCGGCACTGAGTTTTTGCTGCATTCCACCCTTGGATTGCAGCGCCTGAACGCCTAGCCAGGCGAGATAGAGCGCCCCCAAGATGGCGATGCCGTTAAACAGCAAAGGGGTGTGTTTCAGCACCACAGCCAAACCCAGCAGAGTGATAAAGGCGTAAACACCTATCCCCAAAGAATGCGCCCAGGCGCAGGTAATGCCCCGACTGCGCCCGCCTCCCAAGGTGTGACGCACCACCATGGCCAGGCTAGGCCCAGGTGACATGGCCCCCAGACACGAGATAGCCACCAGTCCCAACCAATCACTCCAATTCATTGTTCCCCCTCAATGAAACACACCATTTTGCCCTGTCTTGTGCAAACACCGGCCTCATATAGAACAAGCACCTTTCGCAACAGGTTGGTCAATATACTCTATGATGCCAGCGCTTTCGAGCCGCCAATTTTCAATTAGTTTTAAGGCTTGCTCACTATACTGAGCGCCTATATAGCTCCCTAACCCCATTGAGGCCCGGATGATACTTACTCTCAGCATACTGGCTCTACTCAGCCTGATAGCGGTGATTATGCTGCTGTTAATCAAAAAGCGTCGCGGCGCCAAGATCCCCATGGCGGTGATCCTGGTACTGGGGGGAATGGCTTTTTGTGTCGCTGCCGTGGTCAGTTTTGTGTATCGAGGTGAAGATTACGAGGCTTACCGAGAACTGCGCTGGCGGCCCCTAGACAGTCAATCAATCCCGGCCTTGGTGGCAGAAGGCAAGACTGTCTTTGTCGATGTAACGGCCGATTGGTGCCTTGTGTGTCAGGCCAACAAGGCCAATGTGCTCCATAGGGAGCAGATAGTCAGGGCGCTGGCCGAGCCCAATATAGTGCTGATGCGCGGCGACCTCAGCACGCCCAATCCGGCTGTGGAAAGTTACCTGAGATCCCAAGGCGTTGTGGGAACCCCCTACAACCGCGTCCATGGCCCGGCTGTCCCCGAGGGGATCATGATGCCCAGTGTCCTGACGGTCAAGGATCTGCTCAAGGTACTGGCTCATGTTCAAGCCAGCCAGTAAGGCACGATATATCGTGCATCTGTACTGACAAGCCCTGTAAGCGGCTCTATACTGGCGCAGTCATCAGTGCCGAAGGAGCCGCCCTTGTCTGACTCAAACAGCTTTTTGCCCGAAAACCGCCTCTTGCTCAATGCCGTCAGTGAAGGCATTTATGGTTTTGATCTTAAAGGTAATGCCGTCTTTATCAACCCGGCCGCCGAGAAGATGACCGGCTGGAGCGCCGCCGAGCTATTGGGGCGCAAGATCCACGACTTTCACCACCACAGCCACGCCGATGGCAGTGTCTACCCCCACGAAGATTGCCCAATCTATCAGACGCTTAAAGATGGTAAAGCCAGAGAAATCACCACAGAGGTCTTCTGGCGCAAGGACGGCAGCTGCTTTCCCGTACACTATAGTTCCACGCCTGTGTGGCAGGACGGTAAGCTCAAGGGTGTAGTAGCGATATTTCGCGACATTAGTCTGCAAAAGCAAACCGAGTTGTCGCTGCGTCAGGCGCTGGAACAGGTGCAGGCACTGTCGGAACAGCTGGCCTCGGAAAACTCCTGGCTGCAGGCCGAGCTGGAAGACAAGACGGGCAGCCAGCAGATCGCCGGTAACAGCCCGATGATCCAAACCCTGCTCAAACAGCTGCGCCTGGTGGCCAATACCGACAGTACCGTATTGATCCAAGGGGAAAACGGCACAGGCAAGGAGCTGGTCGCCCGCCAGTTGCACCGGCTCAGCAGCCGCAAAGACAAACCTATGATCTCGGTCAACTGCGCCGCCTTCTCTGCCGGACTCTTGGAGAGTGAGCTGTTCGGCCATGAGAAAGGTGCCTTTACCGGCGCCAGCCAGCGGCGCAAGGGACGCTTCGAACTGGCCCATAGAGGCACCCTGTTCCTCGATGAAGTGGCCGAGCTCAGTCTCGAGGCTCAGTCCAAGCTGCTACGGGTTATTCAGGAGCAGGAGTTTGAACGCGTCGGCGGCAGTGACAGTATCAAGGTGGACATTCGGCTGATCGCCGCCACTCATCACGATCTGCAGCAGCGGGTGGAGCAAGGCCTGTTCCGGATGGATCTCTTCTACCGGCTCAATGTCTTTCCGCTCAAGGTTCCGGCACTGAGACAGCGGCGGGAAGATATCCCTGAGCTGGTGCAACAGCTGCTCAAGAGCCTATCATTGAAACTGGGTAAACCACTGGCGGGCGTTGATGGCGATAGTCTGCGGCGGATGATGCAGTATCAATGGCCGGGGAATGTGCGTGAATTGCAAAACCTGCTGGAACGGGAAGCCATTCTTGCCCGTGAGCCGATACTGCATCTCGCTCCCTTGCCCAGTGATACGCCGCTGCCAGCCGTGGGTCAGACCCTGGCCGAAGTGGAAGCGGCCCATATCAAGGCGACACTGGACGCCTGCCAATGGCGAATATCCGGTCCAAGGGGCGCGGCCAGCAGTCTTGGGTTGCCCCCCAGCACCTTGAGATCCCGGATGCAAAAGCTGGGGATCCGCCGCCAGGGCAGTTGAAGCCGAGGCTGAAAACCAAAAACCACAAAAGTCACGATATATCGCCAACTCACGCTATGTCGTGAGCTTTTATTTATCCCAATGAAATAATATTAGATATAAATCAATAAGTTAAACATGCATTTTAACTGGCACGCCTCTTGCCATTGCCTAGCCGTGTGTCAGTCGTCATTCAGGAAGTAGCATGGTTCAACAGGCAAGACAGTCATCGGAAGCGATTCCGGTCACTTTTATCCCCTCCCCCCAAGACAAGAAAAGCAGCCACAAGGGCGGCAAAATCCACTTTCGTAGCCAACGCGGTTATTTTCAACGTTGGCGCAGCGGCCTCAACGCCTTGTTGATAGCCCTGTTTCTGTTACTGCCCTTTATCGACTGGCAGGGACGACAGGCCATTTGGTTCGATCTGGCCAATCAACAGTTTTACTTTTTTGGCAGCAGCCTCTGGCCCCAGGATTTTACCCTGTTAGCCTGGTTCTTTATCGCTGCCGCCTTTGCACTGTTTTTTGTGACCCTGTTTTGGGGCCGGGTCTGGTGTGGTTATCTCTGCCCGCAAACCGCCTGGACGTTCGGCTTTGCCTGGGTAGAAGAGAAGCTGGAAGGCAGTCGTAACCAGAGGATCAAGCTGGATGCCTCGCCCATGACGGTCAGTAAGGCCGGCAAGCGCGGCGGCAAACATCTGCTGTGGATTTTAATGTCTCTGATCACCGGTTGTGGCTTTATCGCCTACTTTGTACCGGCCAAGCAGCTGTATCCGGAAATTTTTACCTTCTCCGCCGGTTTTTGGGATAGCGCCTGGGTGTACTTTTTCGCCCTGTGTACCTATCTCAATGCCGGTTGGATGCGTGAGCAGATGTGCCTGCACTGCTGCCCTTACGCCAGATTCCAATCAGCTATGTTCGATTCCTTCACCAAGACAGTGACCTATGATGCCCAGCGAGGTGAAAGCCGTGGCCCAAGAAAGCGCAAGCAAGCCACAGAGCTTGGCGACTGTGTCGACTGTAATCTCTGCGTCGAGGTGTGTCCCACCGGGATAGATATTCGTAACGGCCTGCAATATGAGTGCATCAACTGTGGAGCCTGCGTCGATGCCTGCGATCAGACCATGAGCAAGTTTGGTTATCGCCCTGGGCTCATCTCCTATACCAGTGAAGAGTCACTGACCGGGCAAACTCCGCCACTATGGCAGCGCAAACGCTTTATTGGCTATGGCGCCGCCTTGTTGGCGATACTCTGCACCATGGGGCTGGATATCTACTCGCGGGATCCCATCACGCTCAATGTGATCCGCGACCGCCAAAGCCTGTACAGGGAAACCCTGGATGACGGCATAGAAAACAGCTATCTGCTGAAAATACGCAATAAGACCCAGCAGGATAAGCACTACCAGATAGAGATCAGCGGCGCCCTGCCCTATAAGTTGTCGACCAATAGCGTTCACATCGCCGCCGGCGAGCAGTATGAATTGCCGCTGACCCTGACTGTGCCTGTGGCGCAAATCGACAACAATCGCAGCAATCTGCTGTTTAAAGTGACCGAGGCCGATGCGCCAGATAATAGCGTCAGCCAGAAGTCGGTATTTTTTGCCCCTTGAGTTGCCTCAGGGCGGCGAAGTGTTTCACCCTGCTTCGCCGCCCGCTTTTTTATCCTTTACTCTGCTGAGCAATCAGCCCCTGCAGTATGCTTTTCACCTTGCTCTGCTGGTAATCTCCCAGCAGATAACCATCTTCGGTAAAGGCTTCGTGAGCCTTGGCAAGCGCCAACTGCTCGGGTAATACCAGCGCCCCCAGGTTGAACATCAGCTCGCGGACCGGGGTCAAGCCTCTGAGCCCCCCGAGTGCTCCCGGGCTTGCCGCCATCAGGGCCACCCATTTACCGGCAAATACATTGCCCGCGGGCTGAGTTGCCGGGCGGGACAGCCAATCGATGGCATTTTTCAAGGCCGCAGTTATGGAGCCATTGTACTCGGGGCACACCAGCACCAGACAATCGCTCTGCAACAGCTTTCCCTTGAGTGCCACGGCAGCTTCGGGGGCGCCAAATTCTGCCTCATCATCCTGATTGAGCAGGGGCATGGGAAACGCATTCAGTGTCAGCACCTCAGACTCCAGCCCCAGCTCGGCGGCCACGGCGGCGGCATAATGGGCCAGACGGGTGTTGAACGAGCCTTTTCTCAGGCTACCGGAAATAATCTTTATCCGCAGTTGCTGCATGTTTTTATCCTTAATTACAGTCGATTAACCTATTTATTGAACAGGATTTTTCATTCGCCACCATTGCCTTGGCTGCGCTTTGCCTCTAACCTGAATCCAGATCGTTGCAAAACTTTTTGGCGCAGCATTCAGCACAGCGCAGAAAGTCTCGGGGGAGACAGGGGCCAGAGTTAATATCAGGGCTAAATAAGCGTTCAAAACCAAATAACAATAACAAATCCCAAAGGAAAAGGTGATGACAAGAGTGATACAGAATCAGGTATACGATAGCCAGACTCAGTTGGATTTTTCCCGCTATGACTCTCTTGCAGATATGATAGTCAGTAGTTGTGAGCGTTACGGCGACAAGAGCGCCTTTGCCTGCCTCGGCAAGGCCATCAGCTTCCGGGAACTGGAGAGGGACTCACGCGCCTTTGCCGCTTTCCTGCAACACAACACCCAGTTGCAAGTCGGCGATCGCATCGCCATCCAGCTACCCAATATCAGCCAGTTCGTTATTGCCGCCTATGGCGCGATTCGCGCAGGCCTGGTGCTGGTGAATACCAACCCCCTGTATACCGAGCGGGAATTGATCCATCAGTTCAAGGATTCCGGCGCCAAGGCGCTGGTGGTACTGTCAGATCTCTTGCCCATTCTGGCCAAAGTCGTTGCCAGCACCCCGATTGAAACCGTGATTTCCACCCACCCGCTGGATCTTATCGAGCCGCAAATTCAGCCCAGAACCGGCCTGAAAAATATCGAATTCACCAAAGTCCTTGAGCTGGGACGTCAGCTGGAATTCAGCGAAGTAGAGCTGACTCTGGACGATTTGGTGGCGCTGCAATACACGGGCGGTACCACAGGCCTTTCCAAGGGGGCCATGCTCAGCCACAGAAACCTGATTGCCAACGCCCTGCAATGTGAATCCCGTATCGGCGCCAACCTGGTACAGGGGGAAGAGATCTTCGTCGCCCCGCTGCCCATCTACCATATTTACGCCTTTTTGGTGAATCTGGTGCTTTACTTCGAGCGCGGCGCTCTGACGGTACTTATTCCCAACCCGAGGGACATAGCCTCGCTGATCAAGACCTTAGCCAAATATCCCTTTACCGGATTTGCCGGGCTTAACACCCTTTTTGTCGGTCTGTGCCACCAGCAAACCTTCCGTGAACTGGACTTTTCCCATCTGAAGATCACTATTTCCGGCGGTACCGCCCTCACCGAAGCGGCAGCCAAACTCTGGCAACAAACCACAGGCTGCACCATATCTGAAGGCTATGGCCTGAGTGAAACCTCGCCGGTTATCTCCCTCAACGCGCCAGGACTGGAACGTCTGGGCAGCATAGGCAAACCGGTTATCGAGACTCAAGTGCAGATTCTCGATGGCAATGACCAGCCCCTGCCACCGGGTCAAGCCGGTGAACTGGCGGTGCGCGGCCCTCAGGTGATGAGTGGTTACTGGCAAAAGCCCGATGAGACTGCGGCTGTGATGACAGAGGATGGCTTCTTCAAGACAGGAGATATCGCCATTGAGAGTGAAGATGGCTATCACAGCATAGTGGATCGCAAGAAAGATCTGATTATCGTTTCCGGCTTCAATGTTTACCCCAATGACGTCGAAAACGTGCTGGCTCGCTGTGAGTTGGTACTTGAATGCGCGGTTATCGGTGTTGAAGATGAGCGCAGCGGTGAAGCCGTCAAGGCGGTAATAGTGCTCAAACCTGAGGTCGATGCCACCAAGGCTCAAGCAGCCATAGAGGCACACTGCCGAGCGGAGCTCGCGGCCTACAAGGTGCCCAAGGTGATAGAGTTTGTCGCCCAACTGCCCAAGAGCACGGTCGGCAAGATACTCAGGCGTGAACTGCGCAAATAAGTCAGATAAAAATGCCGCTGTTAAGCGGCATTTTTATTGTCAAAGCTTTTTACTTTAAGCGCCCTACTGACGAAAGAAGTCAAGCAGATGACTGAGGGCACAGATGGCGTGTACTATCAAAAAGCCAATAAAACCGTGGGCCAGATGTTTGTGCCAGCCTCGCCAGAACAGCGCATCACTGGAGCCTTGGGTCAAATACCAGAGCAGGCCGGTCAGGGCCACACCGAGCAGCAGCAACATCCCCAGCCCTTCTATCAGGCTAAACAGCCCCTTGCCTCCGGCGACCGGTAACTTGCCTTTAAACAAGCCGCCGATATCGGCGCCTATCTGACGCCAATCGCCGATAAACAGGCTGAAATACTGGCGCCAGCGGCCCGAGGTGCAGTTGCTCACAAGAAATGTCAGCGACAAAGGTACGCACAGGAGCCCGAGATAAACATGGCTCAGATCCCAGAAGCCGGCGCCGGCCCTGATGCTGCGGATCATCATCAGACTGCCACTGCCCAGCACCAGAAACAGGCACAAGAGGATTAACAACAAGTGTTGATGGGCACTATAAAAGCGCCAAAGACGTTGCAACAGAGCCATTTCAGCCTCGCTTTAACCCGCCCTGGAGATCAGAGTTTGCGCCGCCAATTGCTCGGCAAATTCCTGCACCTTGCCCCAATCTGTGTATTCGATGCAGGTATTGGGATCGGTCGGCCCCTTGGTGATCCACATGATGAAACGTATGATATTTCTGTCCATGGCCCCGTAGCCCTGGTAGTCCAGATTACCGCCGAACACAGCCAGTTGCTTGGGCTTCCATTCAGTCTTGGCAAGAAACGCCTGCATGTAAGGGTTGGTTTCAGGGGTATTTTTTTCCGGCTTGCGCGCCACCAGACTCACGGAAAAGAAACCATTGGCCTTGCTTTCCAACTGCTGCTGATGTTGGCGGATATAGTCGAACACCGCGGGATTGTGTTTGCCGTGACGAATACTGGCTCCAATGGCAACCCGATCAAAATCGGCCAGATCCGGCGCATCATCAATCGCCGCCATGGTCACTTGCTGCCCCAGAGCGCCAAGTTGCTTTGCCATAACGTCACAGATCTTGCGGGTCTGACCATGCACGCTGGAATACAGCAGAAGAGTCTTGCTCACCTTAACCCCTAGTAGTTCAATCTCTTAGTACTGGTGTCATCTTAGGTGATCCATTAGCTTATTTACATGAAACAGATCACGGCCAAAGGGCGAAACGCTGTCCAAGCCGCGGAAATACCGGGTAGTTCACAAAAAATAACCGCTGTGGGACCCTTTGAGTAACCGCCCCTCAATAAGCCTCTATGGCAGTGGAACCCTGGCGCTACAGTGGCTTTACAGGCGGATTATATTTTTCAACAAAGTTTTCTGGTTATCTCCAGGTTCAGGTATTAGCATAAGCTGATACTCCCCAGCCATGTTCGAAACAAGATGCAGCAACCAACCCGCAATCCCCAGGCCTTGCTACTGTGGATGACCTTTGTCATGTCCTTGGTATTTGCCGTCTGGCAGGCCCTGCTGAACAACTTTGTTATTGAAAGAGCACAATTTACCGGCGCCGAAATAGGCATGCTGCAAAGCCTCAGGGAGGTTCCTGGGTTTCTGGCCTTTAGCGCCATTTTTGTGCTTCTATTGATCAAAGAACAGGCCTTCGCCCTGTTGTCGCTGGCGCTGCTGTGTATCGGGGTGGGCATTACCGGTTTCTTTCCCCAGGTATTGGGGCTCTATCTGACGACCATTTTAATGTCGGTCGGCTTTCACTACTTTGAAACCATCAATCAATCCCTGACCCTGCAGTGGGTCGACAAGTCCCAGACAGCCGGTTTTATGGGAAAGGCCATGTCATGGCGCGCAGCGGCCGCCTTGGGCGGCTACGGCAGCATCTGGTTGGTGATGACAGTATTCAAGCTGGACTATGTCTGGATGTACAGCCTCATAGGCGCCTTGGGGCTGCTGATGGTGATCACTCTCTACTGCTATTTCCCCAGGTTCGATACCGGCGAAGTTCAGCACAAGAAAATCATCCTCAGAAAACGCTACTGGCTCTATTACCTGCTGACCTTTTTCTCGGGAGCCAGACGGCAAATCTTCATGGTGTTCGCCGGCTTTATGATGGTGGAGAAGTTCGGTTACAGCGTCAGTGAGATCACGGCTCTGTTTCTGATCAACTATGTAGTCAACCTGCTGTTTGCCCCGGCCATAGGCCGCTTTATCGGCCGCATAGGAGAAAGGCACGCCCTGACCCTGGAATATATCGGCCTGGTGTTGCTGTTTATCAGTTATGCACTGGTGGAGGACGGCCACATGGCAGCGGCGCTCTATGTGATAGATCACCTGCTTTTTGCCATGGCGATTGCCATCAAGACCTATTTCCAAAAAATTGCCGATCCCAAAGACATTGCCGCCACCATGTCGGTCAGTTTTACCATCAATCATATCGCGGCCGTGGTGATCCCGGTATTGCTCGGAGTACTCTGGCTCAGTTCACCTGCGGCAGTGTTTTATATCGGTGCCGGACTCGCCGCTTGTTCGCTGTTGCTGGCACGCCTGGTGCCCAAGGACCCGGCCCCCGGACGAGAACTCAGTTGGCACAAGGTTCTCGTTGCAGAAACCCAACAGCAGGAAGCCGGCTGAATTACTGGACAACTAACTGAAAATTATGCATAAAGAAGCACAGTTTTCGCTAGAAGATAATCAAGATGGCAGAGGAAAAACTCCCCAGAGAAATAGAAGAGCTAGGTCAGGCATCGGCCCGCAAGAAGGCACTGCGCCTCGGGCGCCTGCTGGGGCTCGCCTCTGAGCAGGACTATAAACCCGCCAATGCCAGCGTCGCCGAACGGGCGGCCTTTCGCATCGACAAACAACAAGCCCAGTACCAACGCAACCTGGAAAACATCTACGCCATGGCACTGAGCTATACCCCGTCCGATGTGACCGGGGTGGAGCTGGATCCCGACTGGGTACATCAATTCTTCCAAATGGCCGAGCAGATCCACAATCGCAAGATGCAGGATCTGTGGGCTCGGATACTCTCAAGTGAAATTATCAATCCAGGCAATTTCAGCCTGCGTACCCTGGCAACCCTGAAACAGTTGACCTTGAGAGAGGCACACATACTGGAAAAAGCGCTGGGAATGGCGGTCAAGGTCAACAATGAGAGCCGACTCAAGCTTATCAGTGGTTACAGAGTCAGCGGCGGCATAGGCCAGTATTTTCGTAAACACAGCGCGGTCAACCTGGGGTTGTCGCAATTCGGCATGCCCTACTCAAGCATACTCACCCTGGTGGACGGCGGCATACTGCACAGGGGCGAGTTCGAGACCGGCATATTGGACAGCAAGAGCCCGCTGCAACTGCAGATCCAACAGCAACACCTGAAGCTGACCCCCAAATCAGGCCACCTGCTGTTCAGCTACTACCGCTTTACCCCAGTGGGCGATGAACTGGCACTCTTGGTGCGTCCAAGGGAAGACGAAGCCTATATCAATGCGCTGAAGGCCTTGTTTACCAAAGACTTCAGCATTAGCTAGGCATCTACTAAGCCTCAGGCGCTGGCCTGTAATCGCGTCGACGGGATCACTTCCAAGGCAGAGAGGTAATCCAACAATGCCTGCACCTGGGTATTGAGATCGCCCTTGCTGGTATCTATGGTCAACTCGGCAGCCAGCGGCTCTTCGTAGGGCGCCGAAATCCCGGTAAAGTCACG
The DNA here is from genome assembly GCF_012030025.1 of Shewanella sp. Iso12. NCBI lineage: Bacteria > Pseudomonadati > Pseudomonadota > Gammaproteobacteria > Alteromonadales > Shewanellaceae > Shewanella > Shewanella sp. Iso12. The sequence continues at coordinate 28,294 of NZ_JAAUHW010000011.1, read as the reverse complement.
GATTTCCCCCTTACGCGCCTTCTGATACAAGCCCTTGGGATCGCGGGCCTCACACACAGCCAGTGGCGTGGAAACATGCACTTCGATAAAACGCCCCGCGGCAAACCGGCAGCGAATGGCATCACGCTCGGCCCGGGTCGGCGAGATAAAGGCCGACAGTACCAGCAAACCGGCATCCACCATCAGGTGCGCCACTTCGCCCACTCTTCGCAGGTTTTCATCCCTATCGGCGGCGCTGAAACCGAGATCTTTGCAAAGACCATGACGCACATTGTCGCCATCGAGCAGATAGGTGTGAAACCCCGCCTCGAACAGTGCCCGCTCCAGGGCGCCTGCCAGGGTCGACTTGCCGGCGCCGGACAGCCCGGTGAACCAGAGCAGCACAGGTTGTTGGCCCTTCTGGGCTGCCCTGGCCGCCTGATCGACAGCATGCTGATGCCAAACGATATCGGCATTGGGCTGGGTAGAATTCTTCATCGTCACTCCTTAAAGACCCGCATCAAAGGGGAACAGCATGGGCACCAGAAACAAAACTATCGCCGAGTAAAGCAGCGACAGCGGCAGCCCCAAGCGCACAAAATCAATAAAGCGGTAATTACCGGCATTGAACACCATCAGATTGGTTTGGTAACCATAGGGCGAAATAAAGCTGGCGCTGGCACCAAACACCACTGCCAGAATAAAGGGCCGACTGTCGACCCCGAAGCTGGTCGCAATCGCATAGGCCACGGGAAAAGCCAAGGCCGCCGCCGCGTTATTGGTTATGAGTTCGGTCAACAGCAAGGTCAACAAATAAACCCCGACAAAGGCGCCAAAGACCCCAAAGCCGGAAAAGGCGCCGAGCAGAGTATCGGCCATCCCTTTGGCCAAGCCGGTATCCAACATCAGATTGGCCAGACTCAGGGCGCTGCCGACAATCAACACCAGCTCCAGCGGGAACCGCCGTTTGAGCTCGCCCAGGGTCACCGCACCTATCGCCAGATAACTGAGCAACAAGAGCACCAGCCCCTTGGCCAGCGGCAGCCAGCCCAGCAGACTGGCAGCTATGGTGAGCACAAAGCCCGCCAGCACCCACTGACTGCGGCGACTGTCCAGCCTGACACTCAAGTCCAGGCCGCTGACGGCGGCAAAGTCGGTACTGAGACGCGGATTACGGCCAAAGCCATCGCCCGGAGTCAACAGCAACACATCTCCGGCCTGCAGCACTATGTCGCCCAAGCCGCCCTTGAGTGGATGATGGCCGCGGCGAATCGCCATTACGGCGGCATCAAACTGCTCCCGAAATCGTGAGGCCTTGAGCGACGATCCCACCAAAGCCGAAGACGGCGCCAGCACGGCTTCCACCAGATTCTGGCCCCTGGCCTGCTGCTTGCCGAACCACTCCAAACCATCGAATTGATGCAGCAACTCCACCGACTCCACCGCGCCGCTGAAGCGCAGCACATCCCCCGCGGCCAGCACGAGTTGCGGCGGCACAGGGCAGATGCGAATGCCGCTGCGCTCGAGCTCAGCCAGATAGAGCTTTTTCAGGGCTCTGAGTCTGTTGTCCTGCACGCTGCGGCCCACCAGGGTCGAGCCGGGCAGCACTTTGGCTTCCAACAGATAGGGCAGACTTTCATCACCATGTTGCTCATCGCCATCGGGCAACAAGTGTGACAGCAACACCAAAAGCGCGATACCGGCCACCACCACGGCCAGGCCAATCAAGGAAAACTCAAAAAAGCCCAGGGGTTTCAGCCCGGCGTTTTCAACAAAGGAGTTCACTATCAGGTTGGTCGAGGTGCCAATCAGGGTCAGGGTGCCGCCCAAAATCGCCGCGTAGGATAAGGGCAGCAATAACTTGGCCGGTGCGTGCTGCTGATTGCGACGCACCACGCCAATCAGCGAGGCCACCACGGCGGTATTGTTGGTGAAAGATGACAGCAACGCAGTGGAAAACCCCAGCTTGGCCATGGTCAGCCCCAAGGAGCCTGAGCCTATGACCTGGCTGAGCCTGCCGAGCAAGGGCGTCTTCTCCAGTGCCGTGGTTGCCAGCACCAGGAGCACCAGAGTCACCAGACTGGCGTTGGTAAAACTGCCCAGCAGCGACTCAAGCTCCAGCATACCCAAGAGGTAACTGAGCAGCGCCGCTATGGTAAACAGCATGGCCGGTGATGCCAGACCACTGACGAGTCCGGCCACCAGCGCAAGCAGTATTAACCCCAGGATCCAGGTTTCAGACAATTCAGTCTCCCTGAGCGCGGATATCCAGCGCCTGCCAATGGGGGAAATGCTTACGGATCAAGGCATTGAGTTCCAATTCAAACTCACTGAAATGGGTCGTTTTTTCAGTTTCCCCAAGCGCCTGCTGCACCATACCGGCACCGACAGTGACATTGCTGATGCGATCGATAAAGATAAAACCGCCGGTATCGCGATTGTCACTATAGGCATCGAACACCACGGCCTCACTCAACTCCAGTTCAACCAGGGCTATGGTGTTGAGGCTCAGCTCGGCAACACTGTCCTGTGCCAAGGTATTCACATCTATGCTGTGCAGTATGCGGCTGACACTGGCTGGCACCTTTTTGGTTCCCAGCTTGATGTTGTATTGCTTGCCGGGTGTCAGCGGCTGTTCGTGCATCCACACCACCTTGGCCAGCAACCGGTTGGAAACGCCCAGAGGGCTCGCCGCCGGCACTATCACATCGCCGCGGCTGATATCAATCTCATCACTCAGGGTCAGGGTCAGTGCCTGGCCGGCATAGCCCTGCTTGAGCTCACCATCGAAGGTGACAATCGAGGCGATAGTCGACTCTTTCCCCGAGGGCAGCACCTTGACCCTCTGGCCAACTTGCAGACTGCCGGAGGCCAAGGTACCGGCAAAACCGCGGAAATCCAGGTTGGGACGGCTGACATACTGCACCGGGAAGCGGGCATCGAAGGCGTGGTTAAAGCCGGTCACAGGCGCACTCTCCAGCATGGCAAGCAGGGTTTCGCCCTGATACCAAGGGGTGCGCGCCGAGCGGTTCACCAGGTTGTCGCCATCGAGTGCCGACAGCGGTACAAAGTGGATATCGTCCAACTGCAACTGGCCGGCAAACGCCAGATAGTCGGCCTTGATCGCCTCGAAACGCTCCTCACTGAAATCCAGCAGATCCATCTTATTGACGGCCACGATGAACTGCTTGATCCCCAAGAGAGAGCAGATAAAGCTGTGTCTGCGGGTCTGGGTCTGCACCCCGTAGCGACCGTCGATCAGAATAATCGCCAGATCGCAGTTGGAAGCGCCGGTCGCCATATTGCGGGTGTACTGCTCATGCCCGGGAGTGTCGGCAATGATGAACTTGCGTTTCTCGGTAGAGAAGTAACGATAGGCCACATCTATGGTGATCCCCTGCTCGCGCTCGGCCTGCAGGCCATCCACCAGCAAAGCCAGATCCACGGCTTCGCCCGTGGTGCCATGGCTCTTGGAATCCTTGTGCAGTGCCGCCAGTTGATCTTCATAGATCTGGGCGCTGTCGTGCAGCAAACGGCCTATCAGGGTTGACTTGCCATCATCCACGGAACCACAGGTCAGAAACTTCAAAAGCGATTTATGCTGCTGATTTTCAAGATATTGCTCTATACCCAGCTCATTGACTTGTTGTGCAACCGACATTAGAAATACCCCTCACGCTTTTTCTTTTCCATCGACCCGGACGAATCCCTGTCGATGACCCGTCCCTGACGCTCACTGGAGCGGGACAGCAACATCTCTTCGATAATCTCTGCCAGTGTCGCGGCACTGGACTCTATGGCGCCGGTCAGGGGATAACACCCCAGAGTGCGAAAACGCACCCGGCGATACTCGGGCACTTCGCCTTCATTGAGCGGCATCCGCTCGTCATCGACCATGATCAGGCTGCCATCGCGCTCCACCACCGGGCGCTGCTCGGCAAAATAGAGCGGCACTATGTCGATGTTTTCCTGATAGATGTATTGCCAAATATCCAACTCGGTCCAGTTGGAGAGCGGGAAGACCCTGATGCTCTCCCCCTTGTTGACCTGGCCGTTATAGGTATGCCACAGCTCGGGGCGCTGGTTCTTGGGATCCCAGCGGTGATGGCGATCGCGAAAGGAATAGACACGCTCCTTGGCGCGGGACTTCTCCTCGTCGCGGCGGGCGCCGCCAAAGGCGGCATCGAAACCGTATTTATCCAGGGCCTGTTTCAGGCCTTCGGTCTTCATCACGTCTGTGTGCTTGGCCGAGCCGAAGGTAAAGGGATTCATGCCCATCGCCAGGCCTTGCGGGTTCTTGTGCACCAGAAGCTCGAAGCCGTACTTCTTGGCCGCCTGATCACGAAAACGTATCATCTCGCGAAACTTCCAGTCGGTATCCACATGCAGCAAGGGGAATGGGATCTTGCCCGGATAGAAGGCCTTGCGCGCCAGATGCAACAGCACGGAAGAATCCTTGCCGATGGAGTACAACATCACCGGGTTGTCGAATTCGGCGGCAACTTCGCGAAAGATCTGGATGCTCTCGGCTTCCAACTGTTCAAGGTGACTCAACACTGGCCCTGACATCTTATTTCTCCAATTGATTCAAAGTGCTGTAGCAGCATCATGTTGTAGTTGCAGGTCATTATTTGCCGCCTCGGGTTCAAACCAGCTGAGGCTGTCTGCCAGAGCGACGACTTCGCCTATGATCATCAGCGCCGGCATCACTACCCGCGGGTCCTGAGCCAGGGTTTGCAACTGCTCCAGAGTGCCGATAACAAGCTGCTGCTGTCTGGTCGTGGCCTTGGATACTATGGCCACCGGCGTCTGCGGGCTGCGACCATGGGCAATCAGTTGTTGCTGAATGAGCCCGGCATTGAGGATCCCCATGTACACCACCAGGGTGTTGGCCGGGTTGGCATAGCCTTGCCAATCCATGGGGCGGTTTTGCAGCTGGCAATGACCGGTAATAAAGCTGACCCCTTGGGCAAAATCCCTGTGGGTCAAGGGAATACCCGCATAGGCGGCGGTACCGCTGGCGGCCGTGATGCCAGGCACCACTTCGAAGGCGACGCCGGCCTGTGCCAGAGTCTGCAACTCCTCGCCGCCGCGACCGAAGATAAAGGGATCGCCCCCTTTGAGCCTGACCACGGTTTGGCGGGTAAAAGCCTTGGTCAGCAACAAACGGTTGATTTCACTCTGAGAAGCACTGTGCTCACCGGCCCGTTTGCCCACGGCGATGCGCTCGGCACCTTCGGGGATCAGCGCCAGGATCTCGGGACTGACCAAGGCATCGAACAGCACCACATCGGCGCGCTGCAGCAGGTGCCAGGCCTTGACGGTCAATAGCTCAGGATCGCCGGGACCGGCTCCAAGCAGATAAACTTTGCCCTTGGCCCGCTTGCCGGGCAGTGTCAGTAATTCCATGCGCTATTCCCCATCTTGCTGATGTAAGCAATATAGCGGCTAGTTATATTCCACTATAAATAGATAATCATTAGTTGTTATTACTTTTAGATATATAGAAAGGAATCGCGGTAACAAGAAAGCGCCCGGAGACTGAGAAATCTGTCAATAAAAAACATTACTTTTTATTTTCAATAAATTACAAAATCAAAGTGGAAGTGGATTGCTGAAATTTCCTATTGTCTACTGCCGCTTTTGGCACTAACTTATGGCAAAAAATTATAGTTTTATCTCGGTGACAACGGCTTGGGATGGGAATGTGCACAGTAAAGCCGGGATGTTACACTCTCAAGCCAAAGCAACAGCCGGGCACTCCATCAAGCCTCAGAGACAACAGGGAAGAATATGTATACCAAAATCCGTTCCAGCCTCAGCGGCCTGACCTTGGCCCTGGCAATACTGCCGACCAGCCAACTCTATGCCGCCGAAGACAGCAAGCCTTCGCTGGTCGATCAGAGGGTAAAAGAGGAGTTGGAAACCTCAGAGCGGCCCTTTGTGATCACTCCGCACAAGGTCAACTATATACTGCCGGTCACCTATAACCCATCACCCAATATGACTCCCTTTGCGGCGGAAGCGGCTGAAGAGGGTTATACCCTGGACGAATATGAAGCCAAGTTTCAGATAAGCTTTAAATTCCCGCTGATGTACAACGTGTTTGGCGACAATGGTCACCTGTTTTTCGCCTATACCAACCAATCCTGGTGGCAGGTATACAACAAGGATATCTCTTCACCGTTTCGGGAAACCAACCACGAACCCGAACTCTTTATGCTGTTCAACAACGACTGGAAAATAGCCGGCTTCACCAACTCCTTCTGGGGCTTTGGCGCCGTGCATCAATCCAATGGCAAGTCAGGCGATCTGTCCCGCAGTTGGAACCGCATTTACGGCACCATGGTGTTCGACAAGGGCCCTATAGCGCTGGCGGCCAAGGTGTGGTGGCGGATCCCGGAAAGTGAAAAAGAATATGAGGGCGATCCCCGTGGCGACGACAACCCGGATATCAGTGATTACCTCGGCCACTTCGAGCTGACAGGTGTCTACGGCATAGACGACCACAGATTCAGCCTGATGTTGCGTAACAATCTGCAAAGCCCCAACCGCGGCGCAGTGGAATTTACCTGGAGTTACCCCATCTTGGGTAACCTGCGTCTGTATGCACAATACTTCAATGGCTACGGCGAAAGCCTTATCGACTATAACGCCCATAACCAGCGTATAGGCATAGGTGTCGCCATCAACGATATTCTTTGAGCCGCCAAGAACAAACTCGATGACTGCCTCTGCGCCATCTCTTGGTTCAGAGGCTGATATCAGGGAGTGATATGAAGCCGGGATTCCGTGAAGTGGTTAGCTGTTTTATTCTCCTGCTGCTGATTTCCAGTCTGCAGTTGGGACGATTCCTGCTACCGGAGCCACCGAAAAAAGAGCAGCTTAGCCAAAGGCAGATGAAGGCCGATCTGACTGTGCTGCTCAAACAATTGCAGCAGCATTCGGCCTTTATGGTGCTGGATCCGGACATTGAATCCCGGCTCGAGAAACGGCTGCAACGGCTGAAACAGGAATACCGAGACAGCATTGCCATCAACCGTTTCACCGCCGAAGTCAACAAGCTGCTGGGAGAGTTGAAAGACCCGGGCATTCGACTCAGCCAAGCGGCGTTGCCTTCCGGAGTCTTGCCCCTCAGGCTCAGGCCCATGGAAGACAAGTGGCTGGCCCTCAATGACAGAGACGAGCCCCTTCAAAGTGACACGCCTTTTATCAGCCATATCGACGGCCTGCCCATCAGCCATTGGCAGAAGATTGCCAATCGCTTCCTGCCACCGGAGCAGCAAAATAGCGTGCAGATGCAGATGCCCTGGCTGCAACAGCTGGATCTGCTAAGGCGGGAGATGGGACTCAGAGTCAAAGAAGAGGTGCTGCTGACTCTCTATGGCGCCGATCTCCAGCCGCAAAACATAGAGATGAAAGTACCGCTGCAGTTTCGCAGTGCCCCTTTGTCCATTCTGGCCAGCTGGCAACAATTGGCGCCTAACACAGCCCTGTTTAGCCTGACGGATCTCAACGCAATAGAGACAGATCCTCAGCTGCAACAAGATCTGCTGCGCGCGATGAGCAATCACACCCTGGTGCTGGATCTGCGCCACGCCCGAGGCTTCAGCGACAGCCTGCTGCAATTTCTCGGCAACTATCACAATGGGCTCAGCAGCCAACCTCTGGGCTATGGCCGCTACCGCCGCTCACCGCAGCTGCGGCGCGACTTTCTGCGGCCACTGCACTTTGAGCCGCTCACTCAATTCGCGCCGTTTCCGCCGGTGCGGGCCGCGCTGGACAACCAGCCCCTGCCCAGCCTGAGTAACTGGTATGCCCGCCCTATCCCCAAGCTGGCTGCTGCGCCTGTGCCTGACTCGGGACGCCTGGTACTGCTTATTGGCCCGGATTGCCGCCAGGAGTGTGAATGGATTGCCTATGCAGCCAAACGTTGGCGCAGGGCGCTGTTGGTCGGCGAGCCGACCCGTGGCGATCTGGGGCGTTTGCATCATTTCACCCTGCCGGCCAGTGGCCTGCAACTGAGTATCAGCGCCTCGCTTGGCTATGACGGCTATGGCCAGTTGCTTTCCGGCATCGGCACAGAGCCGGATCTGCAACTGCCAACAGATGAACCCCTGCAATGGCAGGGATTGCTGTCTCTCATCTCCCCGGAGCAAAGCCTGCAGCATTCTGCAGAGGGGCAATCCGGGGACACTCAGGCAAAAGACACTCAAGTAGAGGACCATCAATCAGAAAAAGATCAGCAGTAACAAGCCCAGCAGGGATAAAAGCCTGCGGGAGATTGAGTCAAAGAGGATTGAAGCAAGGAAGAAACAATTCCCGGATAGCCCCATGAAAGGGTGATCGGGCTATCCGGGACACGGAGAGTGCTTTGAAGCTGCGCCAGCAAGCCAATCAAAGCTCGGGGTCACTCGCGACCGACTGCTGAAAAACTTGGGCAACCGATGCCAAAAGGGCGAGCCGTCTTGATGTGTATTGCCGACCTCACTGCCTGCCGCTAAGCCGATGTTTCATAAAAACACCCGATACAGAATGGCATATCACACTTTCCCCAGCGGGAACTTTGGATTATAAACCAGAAAAACATCCTGTGCATAACCCTGTGAACAAATATGTACTAAAGTATGAGCTCCGATTATCCAGAGGCACTAACAATCGGAATTGCCAAGGCTAATGCCCCAAGATGACCACAAGATGACAAGCCGGGCAACTTGTCCACAGGCAGAAAAAAGCCGCTGATGACAGCGGCCACAAATCAGATCTCGTAGTGCAATCCACATTCGCGTTTTAGCCCGTTGAAACGTGTCTCTTCTTCCGTCATCCCCAGTTCCAGGGGCTTGCTCGAATGGGTATCACCCACAGAGACATAACCCTGTTCCCAGAGGGGATGATAGGGCAAGTCATAGCGCTTGAGATACTCATGCACCTGCTTGTTGCTCCACTCGATAATCGGCAGCATCTTATAGCGCTTGCCGTGGATGGCCAAAATCGGCAACCCTTCCCGGGTCGATGCCTGGGAACGGCGCAAACCGGCAAACCAGGTGCCAACTTCCAGCTCAGCCAGTGCCCGCTGCATCGGCTCCACCTTATTGATGCGGTTGTATTGCTCCAGCCCCTCTAGCCCCTGCTGCCAAAGCTTACCGAATCTGGCCTCCTGCCAGGCTGCGCTCGTCTCGGCCCGATAGACCTTGAGATTGAGTCCGAGCCGCTCGGTCAGTTGATCGATAAAACGGTAGGTCTCGGGAAACAGGTAGCCGGTGTCGGTCAAGATCACTTGCGTGTCTTGCTGCACCGAGTTCACCAGATGCAACATCACTGCCGCCTGAATACCAAAGCTGGACGACAAGGCATGGCTCCCGGGCAGATAGGCCAGGGCCCATTGGATCCGCTCCTCGGCACTCAATCCGCCAAGATAGCCATTGATGGCAGCCAGGGCGCTTTGCTGCTCAGCGGCCGGCGCATCCAGCAAGGCCAGCAGCGCCTCGGCGCTGTGCAATAAACTTGTGGTATCAGCCATGAAAGTCCCTCGCTGCGTCCAATACAGGTTTCACTATTCCGGCGCGCACCGTGAAATCACCGAAGCTCTCGCCGGTTTCGCGCTCGGCGGCATAGCGACCAAACAGGTTATCCAGCTCGCTGAGGATTTCGGCTTCCTGAATATTTTCACGGTACATCTTGTTCAATCGGGTGCCTTCGAAGCTGGCGCCCAGATACATGTTGTAGCGCCCAGGGGCCTTGCCCACAAAACCGATTTCGGCGGCAAAGGGGCGGGCACAGCCATTGGGACAGCCCGTCATGCGCACGACTATCGCCTGCTCACCTATGGCGTGCTTGGCCTGCAGCGCATCCACATGGTCGATAAACTCGGGGAAATAACGCTCGGCTTCGGCCATGGCCAGGGCGCAGGTCGGCAGCGCCACACAGGCGATAGAATGGCCACGGGTTGCGGTGATCACCTGCCCCATCAGGCCATGCTTACGTGCCAGTGCTTCGATTTCAGACTTATCCTCATCCGCCACTTTGGCGATGATGATGTTCTGGTTGGAAGTCATCCGAAAATCGCCCTTATGTATCTTGGCGATTTCCCGAAGCCCGGTCTGCAACAACTTACCCTGGGTATCCTTCACCCGGCCACCTTCGATAAACAGGGTCAGATGCCAGTGGTTGTCTATGCCTTTAACCCAGCCATATCTGTCGCCGCGATCCCCTATGACCACCTCACGCTTGGGGGCGAACTTAACCCCGGCACGCTTCTCAACCTCGGCCTTAAAGGCCTCAAAGCCGTGATCCACTATGGTGTATTTGAGGCGGGAGCGTTTACGATTGCTGCGGTTACCCCAATCGCGCTGTACCGTCATCACGGCCTCGGCAAACTTAATGGTGTCTTCGGCCTTGATAAAACCAAAGTCATCGGCCAGCCGCGGGAAGGTTTCCACTTCACCATGGGTCGAACCCATACCGCCACCGGCCACCAGATTGAAGCCCACCAGCTCCCCCTCTTGCGCCACGGCAATAAAACCCAGGTCATTGGTGTAAACATCCACGTCGTTGTCCGGTGGCACAGCTACCGCCATCTTGAACTTACGCGGCAGGTAGGTCTTGCCGTACACAGGCTCGACCTTGGCTGGCTGCTCGTCCTCTGTGCTGAGCAGCTTCTCCTCGTCGAGCCAAATTTCGGCATAGGCACGGGTATGCGGCAGCAGATGATCCGACAACTTCTTGGCCCAGAAATAAGCCTGCTGATGCAGCTTGGACTCTACCGGGTTGGGGTTACACATGACGTTGCGGTTCACATCACCACAGGCGGCAATCGAGTCCAGCGCTTCCCTGTCCAGCCCCTGAATAATGGTTTTCAGGTTGCGCTTGGGGATGCCGTGATACTGGAATGTCTGCCGGGTCGTCAAACGTATGCTGTTGGAGCTGGTCAGCTCCGAGGCTATCTTGTCCACGCCCAACCACTGCTCTGGAGTACAGACACCACCCGGCACCCGGGCCCGCAGCATAAAGCTGTACAGCGGCTCGAGCTTTTGCTCCTTACGTTCGTTGCGCAGATCCCTGTCGTCCTGCTGATAGAAACCGTGAAACTTGATCAGCTGCTGATCGTCGTCGCTGAAGGCGCCTGTCACTTCTGTGCCCAGGCCCTCACGTATGGTGCCGCGCAGATAGTCACTGTCGGTCTTGATATGCTCGTTGGCGGATAATTTCTGCTCACTCATGGCCTTATCTCTTTATTCCTAGGTTCTTCAGCTCAGTAGACATCTTTCTGGTAACGCTTGGCGCTGCGCAGTTCATCGAGAAACACTTCGGCCGCCTCGCTCGTCAAACCGCCTTGCTCCATGGCCACTTCCAGCAGTGCCTGGTGCACATCTTTGGCCATTCGCTCGGCATCGCCGCACAGGTAGATATGAGCCCCGCGCTCAAGCCACTGCCACAGCTCTTTGGCCTGTTGTTTAATCTTGTGCTGAACATAGACTTTCTCCGCTTGATCCCGGGAGAAGGCCAGCGAGATCCGGCTCAGGGCGCCACTCTTGAGGTACTGTTGCCACTCGGTCTGATAGAGAAAATCCTGCTCGAAATGGGGATTACCGAAGAACAGCCAGCTGTCGCCTGCCACGCCCTCGGCCACTCTTTGCTGCATGAAGGCCCGAAATGGCGCGACACCGGTTCCCGGGCCTATCATGATCACAGGCGTCTGTGGGTCTTCGGGCAGGCGGAAGTGCTTGTTGGGTTCCACATACACCCGCACCTGAGCGCCCTCCTCGGCCCGGGCCAGGAAGTGAGATGCGGCGCCGAAACGGCGTTGGCCATCACGCTCCTCTTCCACCAGCGCCACTGTGAGATGCACTTCGGACTCCACTTCACTCTGACTCGAGGCAATGGAGTATAGCCTTGGGGTAATGGGGCGAAGCTTGTCCAACAAAGCCTGGGCCGAATCCAGCTTGGCGCCATTGAGAGGATAACGTTTCACCAGGTCCACCAGTTGGTGGCTGAGGATAAACCGCCGGGTCTGCTCCTTGTCTTGGCTAATAGTAAGCAGCTCGTCGCTCTGTACGGTTTCGGCCCAAAACTGCACCAGACCGGGATAGAGCTGGGTCAGCTCTTTGTGCTCAATCAGGGCATCACGCAACTCCAAAGACTCGGCGCCAAGCTGGACCCGGGTATCCGGCTCCAGCGCCAGCGCCTCGAGAATTTCGGCCACCAGAGCCTCATCGTTATGGAAATAGACCCCCAGCGCATCACCCGCCTGATAGCTGATGGCCGACTCGCCCAAATCGATTTCCAGATGACGGATATCCTTGAGTGAATCGCGGCCCGTCAGTTTCTGGCTGACTATCACTTCGGCGCTGTAGGGGTTTTGCTTGTCATACTCCAGGCCGGTATTGCTATTGATACCAAGATTGGCGGCATTGATAGACACTACATTGGTCGCAGCGCCATCGGCCACCTGCAACAGAGGCTTAACCCGCTCGAGGAGTTCGGTTTGCCAGTTGTCGCTCTGTGACTGATAGTCCACATCACAGTCCACTCTCGGCAGTAAAGGCTTGGCCCCGAGGGCACTCAGGCGGGCATCGAAGTCTTTGCCTGTCTGGCAGAAAAACTCATAGGAGGAATCTCCCAGAGAGAGAACCGCATACTGAAGCTTATCCAGCTTGGGGGCACGTTTGGAGCCGAGAAACTTGTGCAGCTCAATGGCATCATCGGGAGCTTCACCTTCACCATGGGTACTCACTACGGCCACCAGCAGGGTTTCCTGCTTGAGGTTACGGACATTGTATTCGCCCATAGATGCCAGGTTAACTCCATAGCCCAGACTCTGGGCCTTGGCGGCCAACGCCTTGGCGATACCCCGGCCATTGCCCGTCTGACTGCCATAGAGTATGGTCAGAGTTTGCCCGCTCTGGCTTTGGGGGGGAGCGCCCTCCTGCCCCTGAGCGCTGGCGGCCAGATAACCACTGACCCATGCCAGCTGCAGCGGGCTGAGCTCGGCGGTGAGTTGTTTAAGCTTATCCACTTGTGGCGCTGATAGTGGCGAAGCCAGTGAAGAGAGTTCTTTCAGTAACATTGAGACGGCCCGGTGACAGAGTAATGTCAGCAAGCTTAGCCCCGCCATCGAAAAGCAAAAAAGAATAATATTTAATTTTTTATATCAATAAGGAATATGCATGGTATAAAAATTAAGCTACAAAAGTGTGGCCTGGCGCAAAGAATTTGCTCTGACCAGTGGAGAAACACACCACATGAAGAATATGAGCTTGTTTCCATTGAAAGACTTGCGACAATGCCAAAAGCACGCTAGGTGCCATGAAGGGAATATCTGTACCCCACACCCAGGATTTCATTCATGAGCGGGCTTGGTTCCTGAGAATATTTCAGGAAGTCCCCAATGGAAGGGAAAGACCAGTCCCCGAGTCCAGGTCAACAGACTTGCATTCTTTCACTCTGCCAGCGGAGTTTTGGCGGGGTGAATTTTGTTTATCAACCATCAGGGAATAGTCATGCAGATTGGAATACCGAGAGAGAGTCTCGCCGGTGAAACCCGGGTCGCTGCGACCCCGGCAACGGTAGAGCAACTTAAAAAACTCGGCTTTGAAGTGGCAGTGGAAGCAGACGCGGGTGCGCTGTCCAGCTTCAGTGATGCCGCCTTCGAAGCCGCCGGTGCCAGTGTGGTACCGAATGTATGGCAGGCCGACTTGATCTTTAAGGTCAACGCGCCAACCGAAGATGAAATCAGCCAAATCAAAGATGGTGCCACCCTGGTAAGTTTTATCTGGCCGGCCCAGAATCCTGAATTGGTGGAAAAGCTGTCACAACGCAACATCAACGTGATGGCGATGGACATGGTGCCGCGGATCTCCCGTGCCCAGTCCCTCGACGCCCTCTCCTCCATGGCCAATATCGGCGGTTATCGCGCCGTGGTGGAAGCTGCCCACGAGTTTGGCCGCTTCTTTACCGGCCAAATCACTGCCGCGGGTAAAGTCCCACCGGCCAAGGTGTTGGTGATAGGTGCCGGGGTTGCCGGTCTTGCCGCCATTGGTGCCGCCGGTTCATTGGGCGCCATAGTACGCGCCTTCGATACCCGTCTGGAAGTGGCCGAACAGATCGAGTCCATGGGCGGTGAGTTCCTTAAGCTGGACTTCGGCGGGGAAGACGGCTCTTCCAGCGATGGCTATGCCAAAGTGATGTCTGATGAATTCATCAAGGCTGAAATGGCGCTGTTCGCCGAGCAAGCCAAGGAAGTGGATATCATCATCACCACCGCACTGATTCCAGGCAAGCCTGCGCCCAAGCTCATCACCAAAGAGATGGTCGACTCCATGAAGCCGGGCTCTGTGATAGTGGACCTGGCGGCCGCTACCGGTGGCAACTGCGAATACACCCAAAGCGGCGAACTGTTTGTGACCGACAATGGCGTTAAAGTCATAGGTTACACAGATCTGCCAGGGCGTTTGCCGGCACAATCCTCCCAGCTTTACGGCACCAACCTGGTGAACCTGATGAAGTTGATGTGCAAGGAGAAAGACGGCAACGCCAACATAGACTTTGAAGACGTGGTGATGCGCAACATGACGGTCGTCAAGGCCGGTGAAGTCACCTTCCCGCCACCACAGATCTCTGTGACCGCAGCGCCCAAGAAACCGGCAGCCAAAGTCGAGCCGAAAAAGGCTGAAGAGAAAGCGCCATCCAAGCTCAAGTATATTTTGGGCGCTCTGGGTGTGGCCGCCTTCGGTGCCGTGGCCTCGGTGGCTCCGGCTGAGTTCCTGTCGCACTTTACTGTATTCGTGCTCGCCTGTGTGGTGGGTTACTACGTGGTTTGGAACGTGACTCATGCGCTGCATACGCCATTGATGTCAGTCACCAACGCTATTTCCGGCATTATTGTGGTAGGTGCACTGCTGCAGGTTGGCCAGGGCTCGGCCCTGATGACCGCACTGGCATTTATCGCCGTGCTGATTGCCAGTATCAACATCTTTGGTGGCTTTACCGTCACCCAGCGCATGCTGAAGATGTTCCGTAAGGATTAAGGGGGTATATCGTGTCTCAAGGACTGGTAACAGCAGCCTATATCATAGCGGCCCTGTTCTTCATCTTAAGCCTCGCCGGCTTATCGAAGCAGGAGTCTGCAAAAAATGGAAACCTGTTTGGGATCATAGGAATGTCGATCGCTTTGATCGCTACCATACTGAATCCTGAAACCAATGGTGTTCACTGGATCATTATCGCCATGGTGATAGGCGGTGCCATAGGTATTCGTCTGGCGCTCAAGGTTGAGATGACAGAAATGCCTGAGCTGGTCGCCATTCTCCACAGTTTTGTGGGTATGGCCGCCGTATTGGTGGGTTTCAACTCTTTCCTCGGCCTGCACCCACAGGCGATAAACGAAGTAATAGTCACTGTCGGTAATGACCTCAATGCCACTCTGGAAGCCGCCAGGGCAGCCATAGAGCAAGCCGCCGCCTCGGCAGCGCATGAGCCCATGACTGGCGCCATGCTCAACATCCACCTGGTGGAAGTCTTCTTGGGGATCTTCATCGGTGCAGTGACCTTCACCGGCTCAGTAGTCGCATTCGGCAAGCTCAGAGGCATTATCTCCTCCAAGCCGATGATGTTACCTCATCGCCACAAGCTCAACCTGCTGGCGGTTGTGGTATCCCTGCTGCTGATGATTTACTTCGTCAACGTAGGTGGCAGTATCTGGCCTCTGCTTATCATGACACTGATAGCCTTTGCCTTTGGTTGGCACCTGGTAGCCAGCATAGGCGGCGCCGACATGCCGGTTGTGGTATCCATGCTCAACTCCTACTCTGGCTGGGCGGCTGCAGCGGCGGGCTTTATGTTGTCCAACGACCTGCTGATCGTCACAGGTGCCCTGGTGGGGTCTTCCGGTGCCATCCTGTCTTACATCATGTGTAAGGCAATGAACCGTTCCTTTATCTCTGTGATTGCCGGTGGTTTCGGTACCGATGGCGCCGTTTCCAGCGGTGATGAAGAGATGGGCGAATACCGTGAAACCACAGCCGAGGATGTGGCCGAGCTGCTGAAAAACTCCAGCTCAGTGATCATCACCCCCGGATACGGCATGGCAGTAGCCCAGGCACAATATCCCGTGGCCGAGATCACCCAGAAACTACGTAATCTGGGGGTTAAGGTGCGCTTCGGTATCCACCCGGTTGCCGGACGTCTGCCGGGCCATATGAACGTGCTGTTGGCCGAGGCCAAAGTGCCTTATGACATAGTGCTGGAGATGGACGAGATCAATGATGATTTCGAAGACACAGATACAGTACTGGTGATAGGTGCCAACGACACGGTTAACCCGGCAGCCACTGAAGATCCTTCCAGCCCAATCGCCGGCATGCCGGTACTGGAAGTGTGGAAGGCCCGCAATGTCATCGGCTTCAAACGCTCGATGAACACAGGTTATGCCGGGGTGCAGAACCCACTGTTCTTCAAAGACAACACCCAGATGTTGTTCGGCGATGCCAAGGCCAGCGTAGAAGCGATTTTGAAATCACTCTAAGCGGCCTATCGCAGCTACAGCATGACTAACAGAGGGAGCCTGAAGGCTCCCTCTTCTTTTGCCTTGTGCTTGCCTCTGCCAGTGGTCGTGCCTATCGCCACTTTCCTCCAGGAGTTTATTCAGGTACAAAATTAAAAAACAACCAAGGATGAACCATGAAACTCAGGCTGCCGCTGCTGGCTTTATTGCCGGCACTTCTTTTAAGTTCAGTCGCCCTGGCCAAGCCAGAGCCTTTGCTCTATGGCTACAGTGATACTCTGGCATCCAAGGTCTACCAAAGCGAGCGGCGCTGGATGCTGTCCTTGCCGGAGCGCTACCATGCCACCCAAGACAGTGGTCGCCGTTATCCCGTGCTCTATATCGTCGATGCCGACTTCCAATTCCGCCATGTCTCCGCTGCGGTCAATAACCTCGCCAGAATGGGCAAGATACCGCCCATGATAGTAGTGGGTATCGCCATGCAGGGGCAAAAAGACTACCTCTACTCCACCACCTGGCCATCGGCTGAAGGCGCAGAATTTGGCGGCAGCGACAAAATGCTCGCCCACCTGCAACAGGAACTCGTGCCCTATATCGATAAACACTACCGCACCTCGGGCCACAATGCCCTTGCCGGTTATTCTCTGGGGGGCTTGCTGAGCCTGCAGATGATGTTGCAATCCAAGAGTCCTTTCAGTGCTTTTCTCGCCATGAGTCCCAGCATCTGGTACGACAATATGGCGCTGCTTGAGCGGGCCGCTCCTTGGCTGAAACAGCCTAGGCAGACATCGGCCTACCCCAGGCTTTTTCTCTCTCTGGCCAACGAGCAAGGCATGGGTGTGGATGAATTCAGAAAACTGCTCGCTGAGCAGGCGCCCGAATGGCACTTCGACTACCGTTTCTTTCCCTCAGAGACGCACTACAGCACCGCCATGCCGGCGCTGCTTGCCGGGCTGGAAAGCCTGACGCCAGGTTACTTTACCGATGTTGGCCCCTTGCTGCAGCTTGGCGATTACGAAGAGGTACTGGCGCACTTTGAGGCCAAGAAAACACTTTGGAGCGGCTTTCATTTCGACTGGCTGCAGGCCTACACCTTGGGAAAGTACCTCTATTACAGCGAGCAGAAATCAAAGATGGCCGAAGTGCTCGCCCTGGCCAAGAAGCAGTTTCCAGAGGATCTTGCAGAGCTGAGTGCCGGCTTTGCCAAAGTGCTCAACAACCGGGGCGAGTTTAAGCTGGCCAAGGAACTCTTGCTGATGACCTCAAAAGCGGGCGCAACCCAGGCTGATTGGCAGCAACAACTGAGCCTGGCACTGGCGGCTGAAGGCGACAGCTTTGGGGCAAAAGCAGCTCATGCCAAGGCGCTGGAACTGGCCGAAGCCTATCAACTGGAAAGCTGGGAGTGGTGGGAACTGCAGTAATAGGCCCGGCGCGCCAAGGCTGCCGGGCCTTTATCATTCACATTATTGGCAACAGCGCCGAAATCAGGCTATCTGCTGAACCAGGCCATGACTGGTGTTTATCTGCCGCAGAATATTCAGCAGATTGCCGCCCTTGTCTTCCCTCAACTGGCCAACATTTAAACGATGGCTGATATCGGCCAGGCTCAACAATCCGCGGATCTGATGGGTCTGGGTATCGACCACAGCAAAATAGTTCTCGCGGCTGTGACGCAGGCTCTGCAGTACATCGGCGACGCTGGCGTTGGCAACCTCATCATAGGCCAGTGCCTGCAGTTGCTCTCTTGGCAGCATCAAATCAAATACCGTCCAGGAGGAAGGTTGATGGGCCTTGTCGACAAGCTTGAGCAGATTGTCCGGCGCCAACAGCTCCTGGGTGATAATACCCAGCATTTCATGACGGGCATTAATGACAAAGTGCAATGCGCTGTGTTCACTCTGCATCAGGGCTGAGGCATCAGGCGCCGGCATATCGGCACTGATGACCATACGTGCACTGTGGCTGAAGTCCATCATGGCCTCTAAGGCATTGTCATAAGGGTTGAGTTGATTGGCTAAAGCAGAGGCTTGCAGCCTGTCGTTGCTGGCAATCGCAAAAGGATGAAGTGTTTTCATATTGTTACCTCACTTGGAAACTGGGTTGCCGGGCTTCGCATTAGTGCGAACCCGAAAGACGGTTTTCAAATGAGGTCTAATGGCGGTGCGCGGGTCTGTGCCTGAGGAAATACATGCAGTGCATGGGATTGCAATGACTCCAGCGACGGCAAGCGCAGTACCAACTCGGCCGAAGGCGCCAGATGAGTAGATTTCTGTTTCGGAAGCGTCGGTTCCTGAGAATCTGTCAGCGTCTTGAGGAACAGGCCTTGGGAATTATCTCCCTGCACCGCCAGAGGTATTGAGGCTGAAACCGGTACCAGAGAAACCTGCTGAGAATGGGCCTTGGGGATAGCTGCAAGAGTGCCCGTCAGCAAAATACTGACCAGCAATAATGCAAACCACCTCTCGATTCGGCTCATCTGTGATCCAGATCTCAAAACACCCATTTACCGACAATAACACTGCCTTGGAAAAAAGCGCAATATTTTTCAGCGGTAAAAAATAAACCCCGCTCAGAGAACTGACCGGGGTTTATTGGAGAAGGCCGACTTCGACAGGCCCCGGCATACCTTCAGTCGGATGCCTTGAACGCCAATTGCTGTGCAAGCCACTCTCTGCATAAGAGAGTGCCACGAGGACTTATTCGCACCTTACCTACGAATCTAACTGAAACTCAGCGACGGATCTTCACCTCTGGCTCATTAAGCATCGCCAGCAAGGGATTTTGCTGCATCACTCTGGATTTGAGGCCAAACCCCAGGATAAGTCCCATGGCAAAGCCACCGATATGAGCCCAGTAAGCCACGCCTTCACCGGCCATCATCAAACCAACCACGTTGAATACCAGCCAGATGGCAAAGAAAGCCATAGGCGACAGCTTCTTCTGGTAGATAACAAACATAAAGGTCAGGCTGGCATGACGGAACCACAATAGATACATGCCAAACAGGCCGGCAATGGCGCCACTGGCACCCACCATAGGGATATTGGAGCCGGGATCAGCAATAATCTGCACCGCCGCAGCCGCCAGGCCACAAAGCAGATAAAGCCCAAGGAATCTCATGCGTCCCAAGGCGTCTTCCAGATTGTCGCCAACCACATAGAGGAAGTACATATTGCCCGCCAGGTGGATCCAGTCGCCGTGAAGGAACATATGGCTGAACAGGGTCCATACATGGCTGCCGTGCAACACCTCATCGGCCCGCAGGGCAAAGTTGGCAAATACGGTGTCGGCTATGTCCAAGTCTGTGCCATAAGCGGCAAAGATCATGATATTGAGTGCCAGCAGCAGGTAGGTGATGGCGGGTTGTGAACGGGTTTTGAGATTAAACTCCACCGGCATTTGCGACAAAAACTGAAACAGCCAAGTCTTCACACTGATCTTGCCATTCAGCTCGGCCAGTAGCCCTTGCAGCCTTGGGGATTGCACCACCTTATCCCTTTCATCCTTGTCGACCCAAACCCCACTGCAACTGTGGCAGACATCCAGCTCTATCTGATAGCCGTCCATCAGATGGTATCTGTGCATCTGTTCTTCACAGTGCATACACTGGCGCTTGGAAAGCCCGAGGTGCGGCCCCAGCGACTCCTCGATGCGCACATGATCGTTGCCATTGTCGGCTGTTGACAGCGCACCGTTAAGCTCGCCGTTGTCAAACCAGATGCCTTCACATTGATTGCAGCTGTCCACCTGCTCACCGTAAAGCTCAAAGGTGCGCATCGACTCGCTGTGACACCCGGGACATTTTAAACTCATGGATTATTCCTCTGTGATATTCACATCCATGCCACTACGCTGCAACTCAAGCTCCATACGCTGGAAACTCAGCTGCAGCTTAGGCAGAGTATCGGCCGAAATCTTCCCTACCAAGGCTCTTAACCTGGTTGTACCGACACCGCGGCTCAACTCTTGCTTTTCCATTTTTTCAATCAGCTGGGCAGATTCAATTCTGAACCTGCGGATAGCGGTCAGGATCTCAGCCGGTGTTTCCAGTGCATTGGCCGAGTAATACATGTTTTGCCAGACAAAATCGCTAAGCTGGGGATGCAATGACCGCAAGTCCAGCGGTCTGAGTTTATCTATGTCCGCCATATAGGCTTCCAGCGTCTGCAGGTTATCCCGCACTTCGTCATACAAGGCACGTTGTAGATGATAGTTGTTCTGGGTATTGACCAGAGAATCAAACTTAATCGCCTGTGACAGCCCTTGCTGCGCCGCCAGATAAACGCCCAGAACCGTTGCCACCACCATAAACAGCTGGCTCACCCAGAAGCTGGTTTTCACCAGCTCACTATTGTCAAAATGAATTTTACGGCCGTTTGATACCGGCTCAGATTTCCTTTCCATAGTAACTCCCAATGATGGCATTAAACCTGTCATTGTGAGTCAGGGAAACTCAGTTATCTGTCGGCCGATTCCCAAACAACAACCGGATTTGTCAGTTTACATCCATACCGGCACGTTTCAGTTCGTCGGCCATCTTCTTATAGCTCTGCTCCAACTTGGGCAAGGTCTTGGTTTCGACCTCTTCAATCAGTACTCTCAGTTGTTTGGTACCAAAGCTTGGGCCATAGAACTTACGTTCAATCTTGCCGACAATATCTTCAGAGCCCATGTAGAAACGACGGGCACCGGAGAGGATATCGCTGGGGGTTTCCAGGGTGTAGGCAGAATACTTCATGTTTTGCCAGACAAAGTCCGCCATAACTGGATGATATTCTTTGATATTATAAGGTTTTTCTTTCTCTATTCGCTCAGCATACTCTGTCATTACAGTGACATTGTCTTTCAGCTCTTCATAGAGAGAATGTTGCAGATGATAGTTGTTCTGCATATTGGTCAGGCTATCAAACTTAATCGCCTGTGACAGACCTTCCTGCGCCGCTAAATAAACCCCGGCAACAGTGGCGATAATCATAAAAATTTGGCTGACCCAAAAGCTGGTTTTCACCAACTCCTGATTATCAAATCTGATCTTTTTGGCGCCACGACGCTGGCTCTGCTCTTGATTGACTTCCATTTCGATACCTCTGTGGAACTGACTGAATTTTCAAGGCCGCCATCATACAGAAGGCCACTGCAACGAGCCAGTCCCATGGGCCATTTTTACCCCTCAGATCTCAACCAATATTCACAGTGCCACCGCCCACCAGAGTACCGCCGCAGTCAACCGCATCGCCGGTTCTGGCGGCGGGTTTCCCATCGATAAAAACACTGCCCGAACCCGCGGCAATGGTACGAGGGTGCGGCGGATGTTTGGGCTTGTCGTGGGGGGCCAATGAATCGCCCTGACGTGCCAGCGGAATACCATCCACCTTGACCGTGGAAGAGGCCGAAGTCACCGGCGTGGGTGGAAACCCATCATGATCTGTCCCTATATCGCCCAACTTAACGGCATTACCCATAACTGACTCCTTAATACCTTGATTAACGTCCGCAAAATTCATCTGCCCATTGCTGCACCATGGCAAGCTCTGTATCTGTCAGCTGCAGCCTGGCTGCCAAGGGTGCCAACTCGCCGCTCGATGATGCAGCCACTCTGGCCAGCACCCATAATTCAGACTCTCTTGGAGTCAGGCCCTTGGCGGCGGCTTCCTCCCAGGCCAGAGTGACCGCCTGCGGCAAGCTGTAATAGAGTTCACTGCTATCCAGCAGCGGCTTGGCATCGAGCCATAAACGGCTGAGCCAGCGTTGTTGCTGCAGACTAAGCGGCGTTTGTGGGCTCAAGGGGCGCTCGGGCTTATCGGCCCAGCAGCGGCTATCGCTCACCAACATCGGTTCTTGCTCCATTCCCGGGCCACTTTGGCGCATCGACTCCAGCCTCTCAGGGCGGACAGGCAGCAAAGACTCTGCGGACGCGGCATTTTTGCGCCTCTGCCCTTCAATGGCCAGCATATACTGGCGATAATCCCTGTCGCTTGCATCGAGTGTCATGGGGCCAAACTGAGCCTGGGCCTGACGCAGGTACTGATAACGGCCGCAAACCGCGAGCCAAACCTTGGCTTCGCCGCCCGGCAACAAGCCAAATAAAATGCCGGTTTGACAAGCTTTACCACTGTCATTATCGCCGGTTGCCGCGGCCAACATCTGCCGCTGCAACTCATCAGGCAGGCGGAAACTCAGTTCATAGACCCGCTCTTCAGTAAGCGCCAGATAGCGGATAAATATCTCTTCCGGCGGCTGAACATAGGCATCGGCGTTATAAAAACTGCTGATGCAGTTGAAACAAAAATCCAGTGTCCAGGGATCCAGCCCGCCGGAGGCATTGGCCTTATGGGTCTTGAGGTCCGGGATCCGCCGAAAGCCGGTATGCACCGAAGTCCAGTCCTGCTTACTGTTGAGGCCATAGACAGTCGGCACAGGATTGCCCATGGGCATGACTTCATAATAAAAAGGCGCCACTATCTCTATATCCCAGGGAATACCTTCGCTCTGAGACGCGGCTCTGGCGGTCATGCTGCCTCCCGAACAGGCAAACAGAAAGCCGCTCATCAGCAATAACAACAGGCGAAGTACTGTGGCAAACCCCATAGGCATACTATTTCCCTTTTACGGCCGGGTGCACGGCACGAGCATTGCCGTCGTTGGGGATATAAGGCACGATAAAACCACCGGCGACCGATACCACATCGGCGCTGTGGTGAATAAAGTGTGGCCTCAGTGCCCGCCTGAAAGATTCATCGCCAAGCAGCGGGTGCAGTTGCCCCTGCGTCGCCTGCTGCAATACCTCTTCGCAAATAGCGGCGAATGAACGGCCAAGCAGGTTAAAGTGACCGTTGAGATCTTCCACCTTGTAGCTGCTGTCCGAGCTCCATTTCTGCTCGAAGGCGCCTTCATCAAAGTTCACGCCGCTGAACTTGGCCAAACCGGCCATCAGTCTTAGATACAGGCGTGACAGATCCCCTTCAACAATCCGCGTCATGGTCAGCTTCACCGTTACCCTCTCTTCCGGCTCCCTGTTCTTGTTGCCCTGCAATACAGGCCTGACCACATAATCGATACTCAAGTCCGAGGTCTGACACCAGTTCATGGTGACCAAACGATCGATTTCCCGCAGCACCTTTTTACCTGCATCTGAGGCCATCACTTTGGCGGTCAATGCCGGATCGTCCCCTTGACCAAAGGCCACTGGGCTATTGCTGCTGACGGCGTTTTTCGGCAAGCGGCTGTGATAGGCGGCAACCAGCTTGGTCTCGGTAAACAGCGGGTTGTAGGACTGCACCTTGCCATCGAAAAACTGGCGTGAATAGTAGCCACCGCCAAGATCCGAGTGTGCCCCGGGCAATACAGCCTCAAAGAAGGGGGCCGTTGGGTTTCGAGAGGCGTTGTTGAGGCTATTGAGCGAGAAGTTATACCTGAACTCATCCCTTGGATTGGCAGTGAGATGCACCACCTTCTTCACCCGCTTGGGATCCAGCCAGAGCTTCACATCACCATTGTGTTCATCATGGGGATCTATGCCGTCCCACAGGGTCGCAATTGCGGCGACGGTATCGTAAATACCGACGAAGTGGATCTGACAATGCTCATTGTTTTGCCAGTCCATATCCGAGCGCAGCGGTACATCGCTGCAATGCTTCGCCAGCGCGGCCTGGAACAGGTTATCTTTTTCCCTGAGCACCATGTTGGCGCAATGACGTGCCGCCGCTGCGCCACGACTGAAACCAAAGAGATCAAACTCAAACTTGCCTACACCATCATACTGGTTGGCAAGGCGGCCCCACTGCGACTTGAGCTTGTTCTGACAGACATCATTCAATGCCTGCTCCACCCGGGACTCAACACCGTTATCCCCGCGTCCTGCTGCCACCCCGGCAAAGGCATCATCATCATCTATGCCGTTAGCCGGCTCTTCCAGAGACGTACCTATCCCTTTGACATACAAGCCAAACTGCAAAAGGCCCGCGCCATAGAGTTGATTGGCGTAAAGCCACTCAAGTTTCTGCACATTGGTGTATTCATTGGTGGCACTGAGATTCTCCATCGCCTTGGGCATGGGTGCCTGACACTGAGCCGCCAGTTCCAGGGCCTGTTCCTGTGACTCCACCGAGAAGCGGTTCATACAGTAATGCGCCGCCCGCTCCTGCTGTTGCCGGCCCCAATCAACGTTATAGGTGTTGTTGGCTGTGCCATCGAAAAACAGCCCCATACGCACGGTTAACCATTTGAATGCCTGGATCTCCACTACATAGGAGTTGCGGCTGAGCAGCTCTATCGCACCACTCTTGCCTTTCCCGGCTTGATGGCGCTCGGCCACGGCTGCTGTGGGCGGCTGTTGCCAAAAATCACCAACCGTTGCCTGCAAATGCTGTTTAACCGTATTGTTGAAGCCCTTGACCGCCTTAACATATTCAGGCACGGCGGAGGTTTCGGCAGCATTCAGGGGACGCCTGGACATCACAGCCTTGAGCCAGCTGTTGGTATCAAAAGTCAGCATCACCGCACCCGGCGCCAAACAGGTGATCAGTTGCGGCCCCCCTGTCAACTTGAGCTGTCGACTGTTGCCGGCGGCATCGGTAACAGTGGCTGTTAACCCGGATAAGGGCTGATTGCTTTCATCACGAAAGTCGATTTCAATCCAGTCAGTTAAGGTTTCACAGGGGATAGTGTGCTGACTCATGCATGCTCCATCCATTTAGCCAAATTCAAAAAGTCCTGTTGATTCAATCTCATTCCTTGGGCGATCGCCGGCATAGGATAGCTGACACTGCGCCCCAGACGCGCTGCAGCAAAGACAGGGATATCCTCTTCATCCACCCCTTGTTCACGCCCCCGCAGAATCGCCGCCTTAATGATCTCCCGCCGCTTGGGTTGCTGACTCATCAAGGGATGCAACTCTCGCCATAACTGGCGCTCAACAATATAGATATGGCGCTGGATGTCACTTTGTCCGGCCAGATGCTCGGGTTTCATCTGCCACCAGATATCCGCATGCTCGGTATAACCGGGCTCGCCCGGGTGCTGCACTACAATGCTGCCATGCTGGGCCTTAACGGGGCTGGCGGGGTCAAGATGCTGCGCCTCATCCATAGGGTCGTCGCTGTTGCCGCTTGGCAACGGCTTGCCGACAAAGCTCAAACGGGTTATCGGCCCCAGAAAAGCCCCCAACTCAACTTGACTAAAGCGCGGCAGCATAGGTTGCAGCACTCTGGGGTCATAGAAGCGGAATACCACTCGTTCACCATCACATGCAGCCAGAAGCAGGCTCTTCAAGTGGGCAAGCAGTTGCGGCCTGGGCAAATGACTCTCCAGCGCCAGAATAGGACAATCGGCAAATGGCGCTTGCTGCAACAATTCCGGCTGTGCCGGCACCAACCATGGCCCCTTATCCTTATGGGACTCGAGCAAAGTGCCCTGAAACAAAGGCACGGCATCCACGCCGCCCTGTTGATAATAAGCGGGCAGTAGCTTTTCATTGGCCAGGGGATTAAGCAGCCAATAGCCTAATTCACTCAGGGTGTCATTCCGTTGCACAAACATTTCCACTCCTTGATAACCAAAGCCGCACGGCGACTTCGGCAGCAATCAATCCTTGGCTTCAACCAGCTTGCCATCTTGCAAGCGGTAATCTGTGGTAACCAGCAAAGCCTTATCAGTATTTGTATCTCTGCCGCTGATGACTCTGATTCTTGGCTCTCCGGCGGAGGTGTACTGCAGTTCTATTCCATCTCTATCCGATACCAAGTCATCGGAAGGCAGTTGCCGCAGCAGATTGCCCTCGAGCCGATAAACATTCATCAGGGTCTGATGCCCGCCTGCCTTGTATCTAAGCAGAATCTCAACTTGTCCATCTCCGTCGAGATCAACCGCTTGCAATTGGGGGGTATGACCTGTGAAACCGTCGATGATCCGCGGATAACCCTGGCGATTATATTGCGTCAGATAAAGCTCCGCGGTGGGCATGCGATCGCCTTCGCTATCGTTAAACCAGAGGGCGGAGACATCCACTCTGGCGATAGTCCGCAACTCAAGCGTTAAACTCGCCTCCGCTGACTTCTGGGAAAAACCGTTTTCTGCGGTTGTTGCCCAAGCCGGAATCACACCGCAACACAACAACACCCAAGCTAATACCAACTGCCTCATTATTTGTCTGCCTTACCGGTGATACGCCACCAGTCCTGTTCAAATTTCTCCACTGTGCCCTTGCCAAGCACAGTGTTGTAGTATTGCTTCCAATATTTGGCTACCGCCTTGATATCCTGACCATCAGGGAAGGCCTCTCCGGTTCTGAATCTGGCTCTGGCATAGTGCACGTAAGCCATGGCGGTGGCGTATTCATCATTGTTGCGCAGCTCGGATAGTCTGTCATCCGAGCCTTGCAGTGCCGAAACCTTCTTCGCCAATTTCGACTTATACTTCAGGAAGTTGTCCCAGATATCATTGTGGGTCGCCGGTTCCATCTGGTACAGCCCCTTGGCGGGTCCGTTACCCATCTGATCTCTCATGGTCAGATGGCTCTCATGAGCTGCCGTCCCCAGCAATAGAATTTCAGCATCTTCATCGACCACATCGAGTTTTGCCAGCGTCGGCCGGATCACTTCACGGCGAAAACGCTCGGCTTCAGTCTCTTCTGTCTGTGGCTGCGTTTCAGCTTGTTGACTATCAGCGGCACCGGGCACCACTGCAGATGCCGCTCCGCCACCGGTCGCAGCGTCTGCTGTTTCTGCCGTATCGACTTCAGCTGAAGTCTCAGCAGAGCTTTGCGCCTGAGCTTGAGCCGCCTCTTCGGTCAGCGGGCACACCTGCACCGAAGGCGCGGCGAACTCCTCGGCAACCAACAGCGCAGATAGGGGAACACTTCCCCCCTGAGGCAATATTGCCTGTTCAACCGCGCCGGGTAACACAGGTGCCAAACCGCTGAAACCACTGGCACTGCCTGGGCTACCCCCTGAGTTGAGGTTGATCCCTGGGCCGGAAAGATGCACCCCGGCCGGATCGACTTTGACAAAACTGCCACCGGCCTTAAGCGTTACTTCGGCACCGGACTC
The DNA here is from genome assembly GCF_012030025.1 of Shewanella sp. Iso12. Classification (NCBI taxonomy): domain Bacteria; kingdom Pseudomonadati; phylum Pseudomonadota; class Gammaproteobacteria; order Alteromonadales; family Shewanellaceae; genus Shewanella; species Shewanella sp. Iso12. The sequence continues at coordinate 769 of NZ_JAAUHW010000011.1, read as the reverse complement.
GATCACTATCTTGGCACCGGCTTTCAGTTGAATTTCCGGCCCGGCCTGCAGCAGGTATTTGTCTGCAACCTTGATCTGTTGGCTGCCATCCACTATCAGGCTCTTGTCGCCTGTTACCTGCTGACGGGACTCGCCCAACACCGTCAGATGCTCGTTGCCGCCGATGCGGCTGCGCCTTTCATTGTCCACATCCAGGTGGCTGTCGTGCTTGATATGCTCGTGTCTGTCATTCTCAGTCAGTAGGTTCAGGTCTTTCTGCGCGTGCAGGTAAATCTCCTCTTCCCCCGCTTCATCCTCAAACCTCAGCTCATTGCTGCCCTCGCCCTTGTGGCTCTGGGTCTTCAGCACAGTGCGGGTCTTGTGGGCCGGCAGCGCGTAAGGCACCTGGTTCACCGCATGGAAGGCCCGGCCGGTGATGATGGGTTGGTCCGGGTCGCCGTCCAAAAACGACACTATCACTTCATGTCCTATCCGTGGCAGCGCCATAAAGCCATACTGACCACCGGCCCAGCCCTGGCTGACCCGTATCCAGCAGCTGCCGTGCTCGTCACCCTTGGCATATCTGTCCCAGGGGAATTGCACCTTCACCCGGCCGTATTCGTCACAAAATATCTCTTCATCCTTCGGCCCCACCACGGTCGCTATCTGCGGCCCCGCCATCTGTGGTTTGGCCTTCGGCTCCGCTTGCCATTGCATGGAGGATGGCACCGCCACTATCTCGTTACTGTAAGTCGTGCCGCGGCTGCTGTTGTCCTCTTCCGCTGCATTG
>NZ_JAAUHW010000010.1:0-186154 GCF_012030025.1 Shewanella sp. Iso12 | reverse complement strand
TTCCGAAGAATCGACTCAATGAATTCTGTTCGTATGAACACTCTTCATCGAGTTAAATCGTTTTGTCGATTTCTCAATGCCTGTGAGTGTCCACACAGATTGCTTGATAGATTGTTAAAGAGCAGGACCGCGATGGAGCCCATCGGGTCAGGGCTGCGTATTCTACGCTTTCCCTTAAGTTCGTCAAGAAGTTTTTTATCACCATTTTGACGCCAACCTTGGATTATCTGGGAGTTAACTTCCATCGTCCCGGTCAGTGGATGCGCATTATAGGGAGGCCAGCCGATAGCGCAAGTGCTTTTTGACAGCTTCGGCGCCAAGCGTCCACCTTTTAACCGTAGCGGCTATTTACTGGTCTTTTCCCATTAAAAACTTGCTTTAAAGGCCCTGCTTATGTTGAAAAATGAGAGCAAAGGTCATTTTTTCGGCATCAGTCTGGTTTAAAGGTAAATAATTCATTACCATAGTTGCCGCTGTTAACAGTAATTTATCAATTCTTCTTCACAGAGAACATTTTTATGCAAAAGTCATTTTTGATTGTGCTGGGCATCGCCATTCTGGGCGCGCTTGCGATATACCAGCTCATGCCTCAACTGCCTGCATTTTTGGCCTTCCCTGTTGGCGCACTCCTTGCCGCTGCAGTTTATGCCTTCACATCCAGCCCAAGTCAGGTTCAAGCTAAAACACAAGAAGCTTACAATGGCCCAACCATGACTCTCTATGTAGGTAATCTGCCTTATAGAGCTCACGATACTGAAGTTAAGTCATTGTTTGAGGAATATGGCCCGGTGAATTCGGTTCGCTTGGTCAGAGATCGCAAGACCGGCAGACGTAAAGGATTTGGTTTTGTGGAAATGTCAGAGTCCGGCGCTCAAAAAGCGATGACCAAATTGAATGACTTCATCTTTCAGGAGCGCACCCTGAAAGTTCGTGAAGCCAAATCACAAGATTCAGATAAGCAGGAATAATAGTTCTATGTCATCACGCTGGTCGAGGCCTTGGCCGTTTGAGTAAAACCATACTCGGCCAGCGTTGATTTCAATCCTTCGGTAATTTTTTCACTGGTGTAAAAGGCCCACTCACTATCTGCTTGTTGTGAGGCAGTCGGCTCCTGCTGATATTGCAGCAGACTCTTTACCCGTTTCGCTATCGCCTCGCCGGAGTCCAATAGCTCAATATCATCACCCAGTATTTGTTGTAGCTCAGGTTTCAGCATAGGGAAGTGCGTACAACCAAGCACAAGCACATCCAGTTCACTGTAAATAACAGGTTGCAGTAACTTCTTTATTGCTGCGACATCTATAGCCAGCCCAGCTGCCTTGGCCTCCGCAAGCAGCACCAGTTCAGAACAGCCAAAGAGCTCTACCTGGCAATCACAGGCAAAGTGGTTGATCAACTCTTTGGTGTAAGCCCTTTTGACCGTGCCAGGTGTAGCCAACAAACCTATATGTTTGCGTTTGGAGATTGCTGCCGCCGGTTTAATAGCCGGGACAACACCAACAACCGGGATTGTCAGCTGAGCTCTCAACTCGGGAAGAACCAAGGTACTGGCCGTATTACAGGCAATGACCACTATCGCGGCATCTATCTGCTTGGCTATGGTCACAACCAAATCCACGCATCCGCTTATCAACTCGGCTTCCGCCAACTCACCATAAGGCAAGCGCGCGTTATCAAACAGATAGCAATACTGTCTCTGTGGTAATAGTTTGCGGATCTCCCCAAGCACAGACAAGCCACCTATGCCTGAGTCAAAAACCAATATGGGTCGCGACAAATTGTGCCTCTAAGCGATATACAAAGGGTGTCGTGGCTTGAAGCCACAACGGCGGATGAAACGCTATTTTTTCATAGCTTGGACAAAAGCACAAAGGTGCGAAACTGGACATCAGCGCCACGTAGTATAATATTTGCGCCCCGTTTGAAGCCAAGAGTGAATATTATGAATTTAGAAGCAATGGACCCAAGTCAATATGATGCGCAGCTGGAACAAAAGCGCCTCAAACTGGAACAGGCCTTTGCCCGCTTCACTCCACCGGCACTCGAAGTGTTCCCCTCTGCTCCACAACACTATCGCATGAGGGCTGAATTCCGGGTTTGGCATGACGGGGAAGATCTCTACTACTATATGTTTGACCAACAGCAAAAAGCCAAGGTTCGTTGCGATCAGTTTCTGCCCGCCAGCGCTCTAATCAATCAGATGATGCCGGCACTGATGGCCGAGCTGCGCCCCAACAGCATACTGAGACACAAGCTGTTTCAAGTAGACTTCCTCTCTACTCTGTCTGGCGAAATTTTGGTGTCACTGCTGTATCACAAGCAGTTGGATGATAACTGGCTCAATGAAGCCAAGGCGTTGAAACAGAGACTCGGGAAAGCGTTCAAGGTCGACATCATAGGTCGAGCCCGCAAGCAAAAGTTTGTGTTGGACAGAGATTTCGTCATCGAACGTCTGCAAGTCAACCAGCAGGAATACATCTATAAACAAGTGGAAAACAGCTTCACCCAGCCTAATGCCCAAGTGGCAACCAAGATGTTGGAATGGGCGATAGACTGCACCCGTCACAGTAGTGGCGATCTGCTTGAGCTTTATTGTGGCAACGGTAACTTCTCCATCGCCCTGGCACAAAACTTCAACAAGGTGCTGGCAACCGAGTTAGCTAAACCCTCAGTCGATTCCGCTCAATACAATATTGAGCAAAACGGCACAGAGAACCTGCAGATCATTCGTATGTCGGCCGAAGAGTTTACCCAGGCCATGACGGGGGAGCGTAGCTTCAGGCGTCTGGAAGGAATTGACCTCAAGACTTACGACTGCAACACCATCTTTGTTGATCCTCCGCGAGCCGGCTTGGATCCCGATACAGTCAATCTGGTGCAGGGCTATGAGTCCATTCTCTATATTTCCTGCAACCCGCAAACCTTGGCCGATAATCTCGAACAGTTGAGTCAAACTCACGAGATCAAACGCTTTGCCCTGTTTGATCAGTTCCCTTATACCGACCACATGGAAGCGGGCGTATTGCTTTCCAGGAAAGCCTATAGATTAGGATGAGACTGGTGTAGCAAGCCCAATAAGACACTGGCCGATAGGATGCAAGACTCCAGAACCTGCAAAGCTACTAGCAAAACGGCTTTGCTGGCGCTGCATAAGCATCACCTTCCAGTTCATAGAGGGCCGTCCTCTCCTTTTTTAACTGCAGTTAAAGAGGAAAGGACTACCGAAGCAACTCAAAGAGATGTGGGACAGCACAGATGAAGCTGACGCCTAGCTCAATGGAACCTCTGGCGGCAACAAGTCAGAAAGAGCGGTATCAGGCCGTTACTCCAATTTGGCCAGCGTCTTAAAAACCATCTTCATGGCATAGTTGCTTCTGCGGTTCATCCGTTACACACCTGCCAACTGGAAGGTATGAACAACAAATCAAACTACGGAAGCGAATGGGCTATGGCTACCAGGATACCGAATACTCCTTTCTGGAAGTCAGAGTGGCATTCCCCAGAGTTCCACGATGAACCAAACAAAAAGGCCCCGAAAGGCCCTTTTGTTTTGGCAAATTTTTATCAGCGGCTATCACGCTTTTGCTGCAACGCTTCTGCGCCCGTTGCCACCATTCGCAGCTGAGTCACCAGTCGGTCGGCCAGAATCTTGCGATCGGCACGTTTCATATCCAGGGCGGCGGCGCCGGCATTGAACACCAGAGTCACCAATGCCTCGGCCTGTGCCCTGGCCAACTCAGGGCTGCGGCCGGCGGTGTCCTCGGTGTAGTGTGCCAGTTCCGAGATAAAGTGTTCAATCTCCCGCGCCACAGCGGCACGAAAGGCGGCCGAGGTGCCCGAGCGTTCATGCAGCAGGATCCTGAATACGTTGGGGTTGGATTCCAGTACTTCCATAAAGGTGTCGACCGAGATGCGGATAACACTGCCGCCGGCTTCGGCGCGCTGACGTCCCTTACGCATCATCTGTCTCAGCGTCAGGCCACCTTCATCGACCATGGTCAGCCCCAGTTCATTCATATCCTTGAAATGACGGTAAAAAGAGGTTGGCGCTATATTGGCTTCCCTGGCCACTTCCCTAAGACTCAGGCTGGAAAAACTGCGCTCGGCACTCAGTTGATTGAATGCTGCATCCACCAAGGCGCGGCGGGTTTTCTCTTTCTGCTGTGCTCTGATACCCATCTTTATTCCATTCACTGGATCTGTTGCGCAAATAATACAGGCTTTACTCAATAATCACATCCTCGGCTGGTGTCACTGTGATTGTGCTCCAATAGCAACTTAGCGTACACTTGTTAGCTTAAAGCGTTTTGGAAGTCATCATAATGAAAAAACCTCCCTTCATCTGGACCAACCTGATCCTCTTCCTGCTGACGTTTGCCGGTGCCTGTATTCTGGTGCCTTGGCGAGGCATCAGCCATGGCTTTGAGCTCAGCGAGTGGTTCACCTTCGTACTGTTGGCCTTCGCCAGTGGTTTGTCTATCACCGCCGGTTACCATAGGTTGTGGTCACATAAGGCTTATAAGGCTCACCCGGCCGTGCGTTTCCTGTTTGCCTTGGGCGGTGCGCTGGCGTTGCAGAACAGTGCCTTGCATTGGGCTTCGGATCACCGTATCCATCACAAGCATGTGGATGACAATGACAAGGATCCCTACTCAGCGAACATGGGTTTCTGGTACAGCCATATTGGTTGGATGCTCAGGGAATATCAGGCACAACGTTATCACGACTATAACAACGTCAGAGATCTGCAAAACGATGCCATAGTCATGTGGCAGCATAAGCATTATCTGCTGCTGGCGCTATTGATGAATGTGGGCCTCCCCGCTCTGCTTGGTTGGTTGAACGGCGATATCCTGTCGATGTTGCTGCTGGCTGGGCTGCTCCGCTTGGTGGTAGTGCATCACTGCACCTTTTTTATAAACTCGTTGGCGCATATCTGGGGTAAGCAACCCTATACAGACCGTAACACCGCCCGAGACAACGGTGTGCTGGCACTGTTTACTTATGGTGAGGGTTACCATAACTTCCACCATATCTTTGAAAACGATTACCGCAATGGTATCCACTGGTGGCATTACGACCCCACCAAGTGGTTGATCCGTTTCCTGTCCTGGTTTGGCCTGACCAAAGACCTGCGCAAGAGCCCTCAGGAGCGCATCGAAGCCGCCAAACTGCAGATGCAACTCAAGCGCGCCCAGAATAAGGTGGCCCATCTGCCCAATTGCGAGGAAATCCTGGAAAAGCTGCAGGCAGAATACGAGGAATTGAAGAGCCACTTGCTGGCCTACTTTGAAGCCAAGAAGGCGCTGCTTGAGGCCCGCAAGCAGCAGTTGGCGGATAAGCATCTGCTGTCTCAGGTGGCGGAAATGCGTTTACGTTTTCGCGCCCAACGAAAACAATGGCGCCAACTGCGAGCCAGCATAGCCTAAAACCTTGTCGTAGCCTCCCAAGGCCTGGCGATCGGCTTAACAGAATTTACCTGAGTTGTGAAACGGTCGGCTTGTACTGCGGCCGTTTCTGTTTATGATCAGGGGTTATTTCAATCACTCAGGGACCCGGCTATGTCAGATCAGTCAGTAAAACTCACGGAATACAGCCACGGCGCAGGTTGCGGTTGCAAGATTTCTCCCAAAGTCCTCAGCACCATTTTGGCGTCTCAACTGCCGGACTTTAAAGATCCCCGCCTGTTGGTCGGCAACCAGAGCCGGGATGATGCGGCCGTGTATCAGTTGGATGATCACACGGGCATTATCAGCACCACAGACTTCTTTATGCCGATAGTCGATGACCCTTTCACTTTCGGCCGTATCGCTGCCACCAATGCCATCAGCGATATCTATGCCATGGGCGGCAAGCCTATTATGGCAATTGCCATTCTGGGCTGGCCGGTGAACAAGCTGTCACCCGAGATTGCCCAGCAGGTAGTGGATGGCGGACGCCAAGCCTGCATGGATGCCGGGATCATGCTGGCCGGAGGCCATAGCATAGACGCGCCTGAGCCTATTTTCGGCCTGGCAGTCACCGGCACAGTGGCGCTGGAGCACCTCAAGCAGAACGATACCGCCAAGGCGGGTGACAAGCTCTATCTCACCAAGCCTCTGGGAATTGGCATACTGACCACAGCACAAAAGCAGAAGAAGCTGGCGCCACAGGACGTCAATATCGCCCCCGAAGCCATGTGCCAACTCAATAAGATAGGTGCCGAAGTCGCCAAGGTAAGCGCGGTTCACGCCATGACAGACGTGACGGGCTTTGGTCTGGCAGGCCACCTGCTGGAAATGTGTCAGGGTTCCAACCTCAAGGCCAGCATAGATACTGCCAAACTGCCGTTGCTGGAAAAAGCCTCCGAGTATCTGGCTATGGGTTGTATCCCGGGCGGCACCCACAGAAACTTTGACAGCTACGGTGAGCACCTCCCCGAGGTTTCCGAGCAACAAAAAGCCTTACTGTGCGATCCGCAAACCAGCGGCGGCTTACTTATCGCCGTCGGCGCCGAGGGTGAGGCAGAACTGCAGCAACTGCTGACCGGTCAAGGGCTGGAGCTACACTGCATAGGTGCGCTCGACTGCCGCGACGATAGTCAGCAGTGGGTGGAGCTTATATGAGTCGACAGATAATCGCGCCTGCAGAGTACCGGGAGATCTTCCTATCCGATCGTCCCCTGGTCGATCTGCGGGCGCCGGTTGAGTTTGCCAAGGGTGCCTTTCCTGCCAGCACCAACCTGCCATTGATGAACGACAGCGAAAGGCAGAAGGTGGGCACCTGTTATAAAGAGCATGGACAGGCCGCCGCCATAGAGCTCGGTCATTCGCTGGTCAAAGGCAAGATCAAGGCCGCACGTATTCAAGCCTGGCTGGATTTCTTCAGCGCCCACCCTGATGCCAACCTCTACTGTTTTCGGGGTGGTCTGAGATCTCAGCTGACCCAGCAATGGATCCGCGAGGCCGGTCTTGAAGTGCCCTATATTCAGGGCGGCTACAAGGCGATGCGCCAATACCTTATCGATACCATAGATAACACCCCGCAGCAGCAACAGCTGTTGATCCTCAGCGGTATTACCGGCTCAGGCAAGACAGAGTTTATTCTCAGTCGCAGCGAGTCAGTGGATCTGGAGGGCACTGCCAATCACAGAGGCTCAAGCTTTGGCAAGAATGTCACGCCACAGCCCAGTCAGATCAATTTTGAAAACAGCTTGGCTCGGGAACTGTTGCGGCATCAAGAGAGGCAAGAGTCCTGCCTGCTGCTGGAAGATGAAAGCTTCCTGATTGGCCGCCGTGCCATACCCAAAGTCTTCTTCAGTGCCATGCAACAGGCGCAGGTATTGGTGCTGGAAGAGCCACTGGAGGCCAGACTCCCTCGCCTTCTGGATGAGTATGTGCACAAGATGCAGCGGGGTTTTGAACAGCATTATGGCGCCGAAGAAGGCATGGCGGTGTTCGGCGCCTATCTGCGTCAGAGTGTCGAGGGCATACGTAAGCGCCTTGGGCACCAGCAAACTGATCAACTGTTGCAGTTGGTCGACTCAAGCTTGCAGACCCAGCGGCAGCGCAACACTACAGAGCAACATCTGGAGTGGATCTCACTGCTGCTGGAGAAGTATTACGACCCCATGTATCAGTACCAGCTGGAGAAAAAGGCCGAGCGGATCATCTTCCGCGGTGACCGTCAGGCCATTCATCAGTGGCTGGATGAGAGGCGGTCAAACCGCTCCGAATGAATTCAAAAGCAAGAGAGATTCAATCCGAAGAGCCCGGCAACTGCCGGGCTCTGTCCGTTATGCCCTACCTTCCTCAACAGCAATACCGCTCAGCTGTCGGGTTTGGCCAGCAGATCGGCTACCCGCTGCTGCAGTGAGTGACGGCTCTCTTCTGCGCCGGGTACCTGAGATGCGATATTGACCTTAAGCCTTGACCAGAAACGTCTTGGTCGGGTCGTCAGGGCATGGCCATCTTTGTGGCTGAAGAAAGATCCCCACAAACCTTTGAGCGCCATAGGCACCACAGGCACAGGATCCTTTGCCAGTATCTGTTCGATACCGGGCCGAAACTCATGCAACTCACCATCGGGAGACAACCTGCCCTCAGGGAAAATACACACCAACTCTTCATTGGCCAGCGCCTGGTGGATACGCTCGAAGGCCCGGGTATAGGTATCAATGCACTTTTTCGGTGAGCAGATAGGGATCACCCCGGCATGGCGGAACAGATACTTGAGCAAGGGCATTTCACTTATGCTCTTGTCCATCACAAAGCGCACCGGACGAGTGGATGCTCCCAGCAGCACCAAGGCATCGACGTAACTGACATGGTTACACACCAGCACGGCGGCCCCCTGCTTGGGAATGTTTTCCCGGCCTTCCACCTTGAGACGATACAACAAATGGCTCAGCAGGTAACTGATAAATCTCAGCGTAAACTCAGGCACCTGGCTATAGACATACAACGCCACCACGGCGTTGAATACCGCCAGCAGAGTAAATAACTGAGGAATCGACAGGCCAACCAGCTCCAGCAATATTATCGACAATATCGCCGAGCACACCATAAACAGGGCATTGACTATATTATTGGCGGCTATGGCCTGGGCACATTCATCCGGGGCCGAGCGCGACTGAATAAAGGCATACAGAGGTACAATAAACAGGCCACCACTGACCCCTACCATAAACAGTGCGAACATCAGCCTGAAGTGTTCACTGCGGCCGACAAACTCGGCTATGTCGTAGAGATATCCCGCCGGCAGTTGGCTGTAATCAGGAATGGCCCACAGCAGATCCAAGCCAAAGAAGGTTAACCCTGCTACCCCGAAAGGCAGCAACCCCAGCTCTACATGGCCAAAGGAGAAGCGTTCGCAGACAAAGGAGCCGACCGCAATACCTATGGAAAACAGCGCCAACAGCAGCGACACCACAGTGGCGTCCGAGTGCAGCGAGCCTCTGGCAAAATTGGGGAACTGGGTCAGGTAGGTGGCACCCAAAAACCAGAACCAGCTGATTGCCAGAATCGCCATCCAGATTGACGGCGTTTGCCGTACCCGCTTGATACTGACCAGAGTGCCGGACAAGGGCGCAAAGCGTACCTTGTCTATCGGCAACGGCGCCGGCAGTGATGGAATCGCCCGGCTGGAGAGGAAACCGGCCAAGGCCAGCACAGATACAGTTATCGCCGCCCACATCAGGCCGTTGTCACTGGTTACCAGCAGCCCGGCACTTAGAGTGCCTATCAAAATAGACAGGAAGGTGCCCATCTCTACCCAGGCGTTGCCGGTTACCAACTCGTCCTCTCTAAGCGCCTGCGGCAGCAGCGAGTATTTTACCGGACCAAAGTAGGCCGATTGGGTGCCGGTAAGAAACAGCAGCAGCAACATCAACAGATAACTTTGCGCCATAATCGCCGCGGCGGCGCAGGACATGATGATAAGCTCCAGCAGCTTTAACCTGCGGATCATCAGCGCCTTGTCCATATTGTCGGCCACCATGCCCGCATGGGCGGAAAACAGAAAGAAAGGCAGGATGAAGATCCCCGCCGCCAGATTAACAAACAGATCGACACTCATCGGCAGGTTATCGACCTGGCTGTAGGTCACCAGCAACAGCAACACATTCTTGTAGATGTTGTCGTTGAGCGCCCCCAAACATTGAGTGGCAAAATAGGGTAAAAATCGTTTGCTCAGGAACATGCTCCCTCCTCCTGTTGCATTGCCGTCCACCACAAGTGCACCTGAAATGTCAGTAACTGCAACCAAGAAGCCTGACTGAAAAGCTTATCGTCCAGCGCCAGGCCGGTCAGCCCATGGATACTGCTCCAGAAGCTGCGACTGGCGAGTGCCAGCTTGGATGAGGACAAGTTTGGCAACAAGTCACCGAGTTGCTGCTCGAGTAAACCTATCAGCTCGGCAATCAACTGTTGTTGCGATTCGGGCAGAGGTTCTTCCGGCCCCAGATGTAAGGCAAACACCAAACGAAATGCCTGTGGTTGGTTATGGGCAAACTCGGCATAGGCCTTACCTAACGCCAACAGCTGCTGCTCACCGGATGTGAATGTTTGTCCGCACACCAACTGCATTTGCTCAAGCAGACGCCCCAAGACCCTGGCGGATACACTCAAGAGCAGATAGTTATAGCTACCAAAGAGGTTGATTAGGGTACTGGGGGCATAGCCCACTTGGGAGGCGATCCGCCTAAGACTCAGGCTGGTATATTCCTCCTGCGTCAACAACTGCTCGACGGCATCCAGTGCCATGAGGCGGATCTCTTGATGACTGTGTTCCTTGCGTCTTGCCATAGTGTCCATTCCTGAGAAGAGATGGCAGCAGACTAACAGCCTTCAAAATAAAAAACAATGTTCACAATATGATATTTTTTAGACACCCGTGCTGAATACCATTAATTAACCTTGGAAAATATCTTCAAAAAAAGCTAACGAAAATCGGGCGATCAGCCTCTGGAGCACAAGAGCCCCGAGCGTATCAGGGCTCCGGCACAAAGGCGCACGGGGCAAAACAAGCAGGAAATGGATTCAAAGGTTTGGGAATATGGCTCTATATTGAATCGAAGGGCGTTTTCAACCACGGCCCAGGCGCGTTCACTCAAACCACAAGTGCCAGCGCCTATTGACCTTGCCAGCGCAGCAGCAACCTGTGCTCACCGACGCCGAAATAGTCGGCTTCCAGCCCCAGGTTTTCAAACCCCATGCGGCTGTAGAGATGGCGGGCGGGATTATCCGGCGCTACCGTCAGTAACAGTTCATCGACACCATGGCGGCAGTCTTCCAGGCACGTACTGAGCAAGCTTTTGCCTATCCCTCGGCCCTGCTGCGCAGGAGACACGGCCAGTGACAGCAACCAGTGTCGCCCCGGCTGTTCACCGCTCACCCGCAGCAGATAACCGGCCAGTTTCCCGTCGACAAAGGCCCCCAGAAAACCTGTGGGCCAGGCATCCAGTGCTTGACGGAAGAAGAAGTCCGGGTAGCAGTGCTCACCGAAGGTTGCCAACTCCAAGGCCAATACGGCATCCAGATCGGCTCTGGATATTGGTCTTATCTGCATCCGATTAATCTCCGGCCAGTATCTTGTCCCACTCGAGGTTAGGGGAGCCGACCACGATAAAGTTGGGATTTTCCAGCGATTCGCGCTCGTTGTAGGTTAAGGGCTGCAGCTCGGTATCCATCAACTGGCCACCGGCTTCTTCTATGATAATCTGCGCCGCCCCTGTGTCCCATTCACCCGTGGGGCCCACCCGCACATAGCAATCTGCCCTGCCCTCTGCGACCAGGCAGCTCTTGAGTGCCGCACCGCCGAGCACCACGAGTTCACAATGCTTGGGTTGGTTGAACAGCTTGAGCACAGACTGAGGGTCCTGACGGCGACTGACCGCCAGGCGCAACGAGTTATCCTGCTCTTTCGGCAACTGCTTACTGTGAATTCTCAGCTCTGCCTGGAGGGTACGTTTGTAAGCGCCAAGACCTGCTATGGCGTAGTAACATACTTCAGTCATGGGCACATAAACCACACCCATGATGGGGCGGTTATGCTCAACCAGGGCAATGATGACCGAGAAGTCGCCGCTGCCGGCGATGAACTCTCCGGTGCCATCCAAGGGATCTACCAGCCAGTAGCGGCGCCACTGGCTACGCTCAGAGAGGGGAATATCGGCGGCTTCCTCGGACAAAACCGGGATCTCCGGGGTCAGCGCCTTTAAGCTGCTGCAGATAATCTCATGGGCCGCGATGTCGGCCGAAGTGACAGGGGTGTTGTCTTCCTTGGTTTCCTTGCTGAAACTGCCTTGTTGGTAGATCTGGCGAATTTTCTGTCCCGCTTCCGTTGCAATGACAATAACGTGATCTATCAACTCTTCTGGCTTCATAACTACTCCAAACGCCTTCCATCGGATAAGCAAAAGTCAGTGGCCGGGTGTGGCCAATTTTTTAGGGTGACTCAGTCAGTTTCAGCTGTTTCATCGCCAAAAACAAGGCGCTGACGCTGCGTCCTTCTGAAAAATCATTCATATCCAGCAGTTCTTGCCAACGCTCCAGGGGCCAGGGAACCAGTTCTATCGGTTCAGGCTCATCGCCTTCCAGGCGACTCTCGTAGAGATCTTCGGCCAGGAAAATCTGCATCTTACTGGCGAAATACCCAGGAGCCAGGCTTAACTCTTTCAGTTTAGTCAGTTTGCGGGCGCCATAGCCTATCTCTTCCTGCAATTCACGGTTGGCGGCTTCGGCGGCTGTCTCTCCCGGGTCGATCAGTCCCTTGGGGAATCCCAGCTCATAGTTATGGGTACCCGCGGCATACTCGCTGCCCAGCAGTAACCATTCACCATTGAGAACCGGCACCACCATCACGGCGCCGCGGCTGGCGCCTTTCATCCGTTCGTAGTGGCGTTCCTCTTGATTGGAGAAACGCAGATGTACCTGTTCTATTTGAAACAGACGACTGCGGGCAACAACTTCGGTGTGCAATATTTCCGGCTTCTTCTGCCGCTCTGTCATAGAGGCCTCTGACGCTGACAAACTGAAAATGTGACTCAGGCTACAATGTTATACCAATTCACACGAAATAACAGAGCCGCGGAGTTTGTCTGGGCGGTGGGAATTTTCAGATTAGTTGACTTGGATGCAAGCGCTGGCGGGTTACCGCAGGGGTTTTAAATGGGAAAGCTCAACTGAACAAACGGCAGCCGAGAGAAACCCGGCTGCCAGCCTCTTTAAAGGCCCGGGATCTTGCCGTTGTAATTGATAGGGAAATATCCCTGGGCATCTCGCTTGCCCAGAAATGGCAAAGCTTTTTTCAGATCTTCAGACTGAGCCTGAGTCTCACGAATGCGGGCCTTGACCTCAAGTTGTTCATTAGCCTTGAGCAGCAAGGTGCCAGCCACGCCTATGGCGTTTTTCTCTTCATCAGTCGCCAGTTGCACCTGACCGGCAACACACTGCAGGCCGAGTTCTATGTCTCCCAAAGGATACTGGCCAAACTGATTCCTGATGCCGACCCGGTTGAGAAAGACTTTGCCACTGAGCGCCTCACACCAAGGCTGCCCCTGCGCCAGGGTGTCGAGCAACACTGAGATATCACCGCTTACCTGAGTGCGAAATGGCAGACGACTGCCGGCCATTAAAAACTCGGCCGGAGCTTCAAAACGCAGCTTCTCGGCGCTGATACCGCCGGCAGCTAAGGTGACTTGGCCCTTGGCATTGACGGCACTGGCGCGGCTGCCCAGTTGGAAGTCCAGTTTGGCTCTGCCGGTCAGCAGCGCCCAGGGGCTGAGCTCCCAACTCAGTTGCTCCAACTGACGTTGCTGCAACTTAATCACATCGATACTGCCACTCCAGATGGTGCCGCTGACACCGCCAAGCTGCAAATTAGCCGGCAGGGGGGCCAGCGAAACCGCCAAGCGTGCAGGGAAGAGTGCCAGCATAAACGCCAGGTAGATCAGCACACAGAGTATTATTTTACTAATCAGTTTCAAGACAACACCTTACGACTGAGACAACTGGATTCGTCTAACTTTCACCATGCCAGGGCTATCACCTTCGGCCAGATCCAGGCTATCCAGCGACAAGCCTTGTTTCTGTACCAGATCACCAAGATAGGAGATCAGGCTATCGAAGGGCACTTCATCCATCCAGATCTGGATCTGTTTTCCCTGCGGTGCCATGCGGGTGATCTCCAGGTCATAGCTGGCGGCGCTCTGGGTCACCACTGTGCTGAGACTCCCCTTGAGAGCCGGTCTATTACCGCTCTGTTTGATACCGGCAATCTTATTGGCCGTCTGTTTCACAAAGCTGAGCATCTGGGTCTGAGCATTGAGGCTATTCTGCGCCTTCTGCTCGGCATTGCTTATCGGTGTCCAGATCCCCCAGTAAAGGATGCCAACAGCCACTATCACCGCCATGGCAGCGACCAGCTGTTGCTCCCTCTGTGCCAGTGATTCCCACCAGTTACGCAAATTTTCCATTTATTTGCTCCTTAGGGTCAGGGTACTGGTGACCGCATTTTCAGTACTGTTCATCGCCCCGCCCTCGAGACGGAATTTACGCCCGGCCAGCTCTTTAAACTGCTCTATCTGGGCATAGCTCTTGGCCGTCACCTGCATACGAATTTCACTGCGTCCGGCATCAAACCTCAGGCTGTTGGGCTTGAGATCCGGCACTTGTTTGAAGGCACCTTCGAGCCCATCCAGCATGGCAAAGAACTCACCACCCGAACCACTGCCCTGCAGGGTTCTGAGTTGAGATTCCAGCTGCGAGCGCAAGTTAACTATCCGCGAACTGCCGGGAACCACCTGACGATAAATACTTTCGCTCTGGGCCCTCAGTTCATCGGCCTCTGTCTGCATCTGATGTATGTTCAGCCCCTTGTTGACCAGACCAAGCAGCAGGGCAATGGCGGCGACGATAGCCACCCGCTTCCATAGCAACAAGTGCTTGCTGTATTCACGCTTGGGAACATAGGGGCCGGACAGCAGATTGATAGGCGACTTGTGTAGCCCCTTGGCCAACACCAGCATGGGCATCTCCAGTGGCATCTGCCGACACTCAAGCTCTGGCCATTGAAATTCGGTATAGCAGGCCAGACTCGGCGCCGTTTGCTGCTCTTCGAGCAACCCGGGCAGCAAGGGCTGCAGCCAGTCCTTGGGCATACTCATACCCATGCCTTCGCCGGTACGCAACAACAGCTGATCTTCATAGGCCATCAGGGCCCAGTCACAGTATTCCCGTTCCAGTGCCAGACAATCCGGCACCATTTTACGCACCTTGAGCCCGGCCTCATCCAACCAGGAGAGCCAGTTTTGCATCTGCTCATGAGCAACCACAGCCACACTCAGGCTCTCGCCATCGCGGGGACCAACCACAAAGTGCAGTTCATCAACATTTTGGGCCAGGGTGTCTTCAAGCAGGAAAGGCAATGCCTTTAGAGCCTGGCGTTGCCCCTTCTCCGGCAGATTAACCGAAGTGAGCTGAAGGGCACTGGCCGGCACCAGTACGTCGACCGGGCGATTACCGGCTCGCTGCGCCAGAGTCTCCAGTGACCGCGCATCAGCCAGCTCTCCCGAGGCAATAATCTCCTGTTCCTGCTCAGACCATACGACCCAGGCGCAGGGCGAGCCCAGGTTTTTGCCTAAACGGATAAATAAGCGTTCACTCACTATTGTTCTCCACAATCCCTGGCCTTGGTGGCTTAGGGGCTTGTCCTGTTATTCTTGTCCGCCATATTGCCGGGTCAACACTTCGAGCTGATTACCACCCACTATGTGCAGCATGCTCTCCAATCGGAACAGGGCATCATCCACCCTGGCCTTGGCCTCCAGTTTGAAAAACTTACTGTCGACCACGAAACTGGACTTGAGCTGATCATTCTTACTGGCAATAGTGGTCAGCGATCCCAGCGCCCAGAAATCTTCTATCTTGTCGAAGCCCCCCGCAGGGCGCTGGTTAATAATACTTTCGGCCTCGCCTACCGAGATTTGATTTTCCAGCATTCCCGCCAGCAGTGCTGCCTGCTCGACCTTGATGGTGTTGACGTTCAGCAACTGTCGGTCATTTCCCGGTATGGCGCAAACATAGGGCCTTAAAATGCGATAAGTCTCTTGGTTAAAGCCAAAAACGGCCCGTAACTCACTGCTGTGACTCATTAAGGTATTGGCCGCCCGATAAGGGACCACCCTTGCTTCATACTCGGCATCTTCGGCACCGAAGGGCGAGGCTATCGAGTCCTCGTCCAGATAATCTTTCAAGGTATGGGTCAGACGCTCGGCGCCGAACTCATCCATCCCCAAGGATTCCAACAATCCCTTGAACTGTCTGACGGCCAGCGGCATCTTTTGCGGCTGACCATCTGCCGCCTCTTTGCTGCTGACACTCAAGGCATTGAGGTTAAAGCAGCTGCGAAGGTCGGAAATGGTGCCACCAATCTCGCCGTTCTCCGCCGGAAAAACCACATCCGCCATGGCCCAGTATTGCTGCAGATGCACCCGACCTTCCGAGTCATCCAAATCCTGCTTCAATACCTTACGCGCCAATTCTTCGGCCGAAATAGCGTACCAGTAAGCCTGGTCATACTGCGCCAGATTCAAGGTTCTGCGCACCGACAACTGGTTGCGCCCGGTGATACTGGTAGCCAGCACGGCCACAATCGCCACTATCAGCAATACCACGATCAGGGCGACGCCTCTTTGCTTGCCTCCCATCAGAACTCCTCCTTGCCTTGGCCTGAGTTATTGCCGTCCTGGCCGTCGGAGTCCTGCTTGTCGTCGTTCTGATTGTCGTTGTTGTCACCCTTGTTGGTGTCGCCACCATTGTCGTCCTGTTTGTCGGCCGCAGGTGCCCCAACAGGCAACAGGAATTTGCGGGTGATAATACCTCTGTCCTCTGTCTCTATCTCTATGGCGATCGCCTTGGGCAACTTGCTGGCCTCAACCTTGCGTTGCCACTTGTCCTCGACAAAAAACGCGTATTTGACCGATAACACCTTATCCATCAATACGGTTTTAATCGGTTCGGCACCAAACTCCGGCTCGGGGTAAGGGTAGTACCAACGCTCGAGCCGCCCCTCCTGCACTACATAGGCCACAGACTGCAGACTGCCTCTTGGCAGCAAGCCACCCGGATTGAGCCACCCCAGGCGAAAAAACACCAGCGCCTCGGACTCAGAGTCCAGAATATCTGTCCCGGTCTGAAACACTGTGCTGCCGCGGCCGCCTTCCAACAGCCTGGGAGTACGGGCAACCATCTGCCCCAGATCCCGCTCCAACACCCCAAAGCCCTGCTGCAGGTACTTGAGCTGCTTTGAAAAGTCGCGGGTGACCTCGTCGTTTTTCAGCACAGTTTGCAATACGGCGTTGGCCGCCAGGCCCAGCATGGCGAAGATCGCTATGGCGATCAGCATCTCCAGCAGGGTAAAACCGCTATTCCTGCTTGAGTACATACGAATTCACCTGAGCGATGATCCGCCCGAATCTGTCATCATCACTGACACTGATACGGATCATCCGAAAATTATCATCTGTGGTCTTGACCACTTCTTTGCGCCAATACCAGGTTTGGCCGGCCAGTTCGCTGCGACCATCTTTACGCCCAAGGGCCGGAAAACCCTTTTCCAACCTGGCATCTACCATCTGGTTATCTGCTACCCACTGCGCCAGGGTGCGTTCTTCCAGTATCGGCATATTGGCAATCTGATCGCCTATGCTTTTGGTAATTGCCACGGCCGCAATGGCAAACACAGCCAAGGCGACTATGACTTCCAGCAGCGTCATCCCCTTTTGCCGGGCAGGTTTATTCAAAATCATCGAACCTCCCCAGTTTGAGCCGCCCCAGACTATCACCGCTGACCAGTACCTCTACGGTTTCGCCTTGACTATCGCGGGCGATAAAGCTCAGCTCGAAAGCGGTCATTTCGCCACTTGGCAACAGCATGATCTGCGGCTCGGGAAACTTCTTTTTGTCCGCGTCCGATTCCTCAATAAAGGGCTCGTCGAACCAGGAGTCCTGCTCTTCATCTTCCTGCACCAAAGGCAGGCCTTCGAGCTCGACCGACAACGAGATGCCTTCCGGCAACTGCTTTTCGGCCAGCAGTCGGTCCTGTTCCAGCGGTTGCCATTTGTTCTCTTTAAACAGCACGAAGTGGTACTTGTCCTTGTCCACCACTATGCCGATAAACTGACCACTGAGCACAGTTTCATCCAGCACTGTCTCGGTGGCCGCCATAAACCTCTGCGCCTCACGAGTTAACTGCTGCTTGGGGCCACTATTACCCATGGTCATGGTCACAGCCGTAGCTGCCAGCCCCATCAGCAGCACCACCAACATCACTTCCAGCAGGGTAAAACCCCGTGAGTGCCTGATTTGCATTTTATTGGAAGTCTTGCAGATTCCAGTTGCCTATGTCGTCTTCTGTGCCGGGTTGGCCGTCAGGGCCTGAGCTGAAGACGTCGATCTTGCCGTGTTCACCCGGGCTCATCAGCAGGTAAGGGTTGCCCCAGGGATCCATGGGCAAGCGCTTAACGTAACCACCGTCACGATAGTTGCGTGGCTCAGGAGAAATATTGGGCTTCTCGACCAGAGCTTCCAGCCCCTGTTCGGTTGTGGGGTACACGCTGTTGTCCAGCTTGTACATATCCAGCTGGTTTTCCAGTGCGACTATGTCAGACACCGCCTTTTGCTGGTCGGCCTTGTCCTTGTTACCCATCAGATTGGGCACCACCATGGAGGCCAGGATCCCCAGGATCACTATCACCACCATCACTTCCAGCAGGGTAAAACCTTTCTGTCTGTTGTTGCTTTGCATTAACTTACTTCCTCCTAAAAAACCTCAAATGGCTGCGGTGAAATGAGACTCAGCCACTAATCATATTGTTGAGCGCCAATATCGGTTGCAAAATCGCCAGAACAATAAACAACACTATCCCGGCCATACTCACCACCAACAGGGGTTCAAACACCCCCAAGGCGATATTGACGTTGGACTCGAACTCCCTGTCCTGGTTATCTGCGGCGCGCTCGAGCATCTGCTCCAGCTCACCACTCTTCTCGCCCGAGGCTATCATATACAACATCATGGGCGGGAACAGCTTGGTATTAGTCAGTGCCGCCCCCAGACTGGTTCCCTCACGCACTCTGGCCGTGGCCTCTTCCACCGCCTGACGCACCCGCACATTCAGCAAGACCTCACTGGCAATCCGCATGCCATCGAGCAGCGGCACTGAACTGGCACTGAGGATACTCAAGGTTCGGGCAAAGCGTGACGTATTCAGCCCCTTGCTGACCTTGCCAACCACAGGCAAACGCAGCAACAGCTTGTGATACTTGAGTTTGAAGGCGGGCTTGGTGAGCATCTTCTGAAACAGCAGTGCCAGCAATACTATGGCGCCCAGGACGAACAAGCCGTAATGCTGAACAAAGTCAGAGGCGGCGATCAAAAACTGAGTGGTACCGGGTAACTCCTGGCCCATGTGTTCAAATTGGCCAACCACCTTGGGCACCACGGCCGCCAGCAGCACGGCGATAACACCGATAGCCACTGTGGTCAGCACTATGGGATAGATCATCGCCTGGGTCAGCTTGGTCTTGAGTTGTTGGCGCCGCTCCGTGTAGTCCGCCAGGCGATTGAGTACGATTTCCAGATGGCCGGACTTTTCGCCCGAGGCCACCATGGCGCGGTAGAGATCATCAAACACATGGGGAAACTCGGCCATGGAGTCGGCCAGCGAGTAGCCTTCCACCACCCGCGAGCGCACCGCCATCACCATGGAGGCGAGACGGTCTTTTTCGCACTGTTGGCCTACGGCCTTGAGGGCCTCTTCCACCGGCAAACCGGCGGCGACCAGGGTCGCTATCTGGCGGGTGATCAGCGCCAGTTCGGCCACGGAGATCTTCTTGCGCCGGGCCAACCAACTGCCACTACTGGCCTTGGCTTCCTTTTCGGTAACCGGGGCGATATCCAACGGCATCAGCTTCTGCTCACGCAGCTGACTGCGGGCCTGTCTGGCGGTATCGGCTTCGATAACCCCTTTGACCTGCTTCCCGGCTTGATTGAGCGCCTTGTACTCGAATGCCGCCATGAATTACTCCTCGCGGGTCACGCGCAGCACTTCTTCCAGGGTAGTGATCCCCGCCAGCACCTTGACCATGCCGTCATGGCGAATGCTGGGGCTGTGCTGACGAATATATTTTTCAATCGCCAGTTCGCCACGGCCGCCGTGAATGAGTTCGCGGACGTTGTCGTCCACCAGCAGTAGTTCATGGATCCCGGTACGGCCACGATAGCCGTTATGGCCACAGCTCTTGCAACCCTTGGCGCGATAGATCACCGCTTCCTCATCGCCTATGCCCAGGAGTTCACGTTCGCGGGCATCCGGGGCGTGGGCTTCCTTACATTCGTTGCATAGAGTCCGCACCAGGCGCTGGGCCAGCACCCCCAGCAGACTGGAAGACACCAGGAAAGGCTCAACGCCCATGTCCTGCAAACGGGTAATGGCACCAGAAGCCGTGTTGGTGTGCAAGGTAGAGATCACCAGGTGGCCAGTGAGTGAGGCCTGAACCGCAATCTGGGCTGTTTCCAGGTCACGGATTTCACCTATCATCACCACATCAGGATCCTGACGCAGAATGGCCCGCAAGCCGCGGGCGAAAGTCATGTCCACCTTGGTGTTGACCTGGGTCTGGCCTATGCCTTCCAGTTCGTATTCTATCGGGTCTTCAACTGTGAGTATGTTGATGTCGTTGTGATTGATTTCGGTTAGACCGGCATAGAGGGTAGTACTCTTGCCCGAACCCGTAGGGCCGGTAACCAGAATAATGCCGTGGGGTTTACGGATCAGCTCATCAAACTGGCGGCGGATGCTGTCTTTCATCCCCAGCTGTGCCAAGTCCAGATTACCGGCGTTCTTGTCCAACAGACGCAGCACGACCCGCTCGCCGTGGCTCGACGGCATAGTCGATACCCGCACATCCACGGCGCGGCCACCAATACGCAGCGAGATCCGGCCGTCCTGCGGCACCCGCTTCTCGGCGATATCCAAACGGGCCATTACCTTGATCCGCGATACCAGGAGTGAGGAAAGCTTACGGTTCGGCTTGAGCACTTCCTTGAGCACACCATCGACCCGAAAACGCACCACCAGCTGCTTCTCGTAGGTTTCAATATGAATATCCGAAGCCTCTTCTTTGATGGCTTCAGACAATAAGGCGTTGATCAGCTTGATGATAGGTGCATCATCTTCCCCTTCCAGCAGATCTTCGGTCTGCGGCATCTCTTCTGCCAGGGTAAAGAGATCCATCTCATTGCCTATGTCTTCCATTAGCTGCTGCGCCTCGGAAGAGTTACTCTGATAGGCCTGGGTCAGGTAGCGCTCAAACTCATTGGCTTCCAGCTTGTGCAGCGGTAGCTCCTGACCGGCATAACGACGCACCTCAAACAGCACAGACAAAGGCGTTGCCTGGGTGTAATACAGAGTCAGCCGTTCATCTTGGTCTTTGCTGAGCACCAGGTTGTATCTGTGGGCAAAGGCAAACGGCAGCCGCTCACGGCTGTTTGAATGAAACAGTTCGTCACTCTCGGCCTCGGCGACCAGCGCCAGCTCACTGGAAACCTGAGCCAGCTCTTCTGTTGGCGGCTGGACTTCACTCATCGGCTTCGCCCTGTTTGTTCTCATCCAATGTCTTCAGGGTGGAGTCCGTCTTGCGCATCTTGGTATCCAGCCCCTTACCTTGCTTATAGCGCTCGAGGATCTCATTGACCTCGGGTGGCAGATACTCTTCCTGGCTCCATTCTTCCAACATAGGCACATTGGTGTTTGGCATCAGGTTAATGCCGCGCTTCTGTTGCTCCAGCTGCAAGGCACGGAAGTAGTTATACTTACGGCCGGCAATGCCTTCCATGGTGACACCGTCACGGATAATGGTCGGCTTGATAAACACCATCAGGTTCTTTTTCTTCTTGCCGCTGCTGGACGATTTGAACAGATGCCCCAGAATTGGAATATCACCCAGGAAAGGCACTTTCTGTACGCTCTCCTGCACCTCTTCATTGATCAGTCCACCCAGCACCACGATTTGGCCCGAGTCGGCCATAACAGTAGTAGTCAGGCGACGGGTGGCAAAGGTCACGTCCACATTGGTCTTGCCGTTGATACCGGACACTTCCTGCTCAATGGTGAGCTTGACCGCGTTGCCTTCGTTGATCTGTGGCACCACCTTGAGCTTGACCCCGACTTCCTTACGTTCAACGGTTTGGAACGGGTTACTGTTGCCATTGGTAGAGTTTTGCGCACCAGTCAGGATAGGCACTTCGTCACCGACAATGAAGGAGGCTTCCTGGTTATCCAGGGTGGTAATAGAAGGAGTCGCCAACACGTTGGAGTTGGTATCGCTGGACACGGCCTGAACCAGGGCGCCAAAGTCGCCCATGGTCACGCCCCAGGCCATACCGTTCACCTTACCGAGCGCCTGAGCCAACAGGGTGATATCACCCTTGGTGTCAGGGTTTTGGGTACAGGTCAGGTTATCACCCGAGCCGGTACAGGTCTGGGAAGCCTTCTGATCCTGCGCCGCCCAGATACCCGCGCCAATTTCACCTATGGTGGGGCCAAGGTTATTGAACTGAGTACCGCCACCTGCCTCGGTGGCCCACTGAATGCCGAAGCCCACGTCATCCCCTTCAGCTACCTCGACTATGATGGCTTCCACCAGCACCTGGGCTCGGCGGATATCCAACTGGTTGATCACACTCTCCAGGGTGCGCATCTGATCCGGCTCGGCGCTGATCACCAAAGCATTGGTGTCTTCATGGGCCATGATATTGATTTCGTTGCGGCGTTTGCCTCCGGCGCTGCCGGGGGCTGGTGCGGCACCATCTTTACCTTCCAGTTTTTGGGCAAAGCCGGTCAGGACTTCCACCAGGTCTTCGGCCTTGGCATAACGCAGATAACGCACCTTGGTGTTACCCGTGCTGGCCTGCTCGGCGTCGAGACGATGAATAAGCTCCACCACCCGCTGACGGCTGCGTTCATCGCCACTGACCACCACGGCGTTGATACGCTCGTCGGCCACCACTTTGGGCGCCTGGCCCGGCAGTTGTGCCTGGTTGGCACTGGCGCGATAGAGGGTATCTATAATACGAACCATTTCACCGGCAGAGGCGTATTCCAAAGGCACCACCTGCACTTCGGTGTCCCCCTGTTTGTCCACCCGGCGTACAATCTCCACCAGCTTGTTGACCACATTGGCGCGGCCGGTGATCATCAAAACGTTGGAAGGATCATAGTTGACCACGTTGCCGCCACCGGCGTTGTCATTGAGCTGACGCAGCAAAGGCGCCAACTGTTTGGCTTCTGTGTTGTACAGCGCCACAATGCGGGTCACCATCTCATCGCCAAGTCCCGGGGTATTGTCATCGGCAACCCGAATGGAAGAGGTCTTGGCGTCTTTATCTTTAATTACCTTGATGACATTGTTTTCCAGCTCGACCACGGCATAACCGTAGACCTGTAACACGTTGAGGAAGAACTGGTAATACTGCTCATCGTTGAGCATGTCATAGCTGCGGACATTGATTTTGCCGCGAATAGTAGGATCGACAATGATGGTCTTATTGAGGTTCTTACCAACTATGTTGATAAACTCCTGAATATCAGTGCCTTTAAAGTTCGCCGCATATTGCTCAGACCAAGCGCTTTGTTGGGTCAGCAAGGCCGCTGTGGCTACCAGACCAGCGATAAGCTTGGTTCGAATCCGTTTGTTGTTCATTATTGTACTTTCCCCTAAACCTGCTTTATTGCGGCAAACTGAACATGATTTCAACCAACTGACCTTCGCGCTCTACCATCACAGAGACCTCGGTCAGATCCGGCAGCTGGCCCATCACCTCCAGCGCCTGGCTCATATCAGTTAAATCATAACCATTGATGGATTTTGCCAGGTCATTGGGCTGGAACCCGGCATCCTTGAATAATCCGGCATCTTTACCCGGGTTGAGTCTGTACCCTTGTACTTCACCATCCTTTTGTACCGGAGAGATCGCCAGGTAATCGGTAATCTTGCTGGGATCGGCCAGCAACTCATCGCGGGAGGCCACCAACTCGCGGCCAATATCGGCATCACGGCGGTCAACCTTGGTCACATCACCACCGCTGCGGGCCTGTTGCAGCTGGGCGTTGGCTTGTGACTGAGTGGTATATTGCAGACCGTCGAGCATCAGAGTCTCGTAACGGCCGGCATTGGTAATAATGATGCGGTCGGCATACACCTCTTTCAGCGATGCCGAGGTACCCTTAATCTTATCGCCCAGGCTGTAGGTTTCCTGACTGCCTTGAGACTCAATAATAGCCAGGCCTTTCTGCTCGGCACTGGATGCCACCACCCCGGTCAACAAAATCGACAGTGAAGTTTTTGGAGCATCTGTGATCATTTCGGCGGCTGGCTCAGACTTGGGCTTGGTGCTGCTGGCATCTTTCTTGCCGAATAGTGCCAAGCCGTTGATAGTGCCAATATCGACATTCTGGGATTGGGTGCCAGAAACCGGGGTTGGTGTCCAGTTGGCTGTCGGTTTGCCTGTTGGGATCAGCTTCCAGCTGATCTGTGCCATCAAATACAGAACCAACAGCATCAGTAGCCAAAACACGGCAGAGCTGGCGGGTTTTTGCGGTATGCTGCCCGTCTTGGCGATAATCTTATCCAATAAATCCATATTTTCCGGACCCTCTAATCAGGTCTCTGTTCTGATTATGATAGTGACTGAACCCTTCGCCATGCTAACCCACACTCTTGTTTGCAACAAGACCATAACAGGGAGTAGATTGGCGAAAATTGTACGATTATGCTACCTTTGCGCGCCTGGAAAGGGTGTGAAGCGCTCCACTGTTTAACCCCGTATCGACGGCTTGGACAAGGGATTTATCCCCGAGTTGTGAGCTCATCCCCTTTTTCATTTATGACAGGAGTATCCATGGCCCATAGCAATGACAACGCCGAGGCGGTCCGGCTCGATAAATGGCTCTGGGCAGCGCGTTTTTACAAGACCCGCGCCCTGGCCAAAGAGATGATCAACGGCGGTAAAGTACATTACAACGGCCAAAGGACCAAATCCAGCAAACTGGCAGAAGTCGGTGCGCGCATTAGGTTACGCCAGGGATATGACGAAAAAGAGATCGTCATAAAAAAAGTTTCCGGTGTCCGTCAGGGGGCGGTTATCGCCCAGAGCCTGTACGAAGAAACACCGCAGAGCATACAAAAGCGGGAAAGTAATGCAGAAGCCAGAAGGCTCAACATACTGCATAATCCGGCGCCCGATACCAAGCCGGACAAGAAACAGCGGCGGCAAATCATCCGCTTCCGCGAGACCTGAATTAACAGTGAGAAACCCAATGAACCAAGATACTCTCCATCGCTATCTGTTTGATAACGCCGATGTAAGGGGTGAACTGGCCCAGCTCAGTGATAGCTACCGCCAGATAGTTAACACCCACGATTACCCGGAGCGCCTTAAGGTACTGCTGGGTGAATTGCTGGCCGCCACCTCGTTGCTGACAGCCACGCTGAAATTTGAAGGAGATATCAGTGTGCAACTCCAGGGTCAGGGTGGCCCCGTGTCACTGGCAGTGATCAATGGTAACAACCGCCAGGAATTGAGGGGCGTTGCCCGTTGGCAGGGCGAGATTGCTGCCGATACGCCACTGGAACAGCTCTTTGGTCAAGGCTATATGGTTATCACCCTTACCCCGACAGAAGGCGAGCGTTACCAGGGCGTAGTGGCGCTGGATAAGCCCAGCATCGCCGAATGTCTGGAGAGCTACTTTGCCCAATCTGAGCAATTGCCTACCGGTATCTGGTTATTTGCCGATGGCGAACATGCCGCCGGTATGCTGTTGCAGGTATTGCCGAGCGAGCAGAGTGAAAATACCGAGTTTGAACACCTGACTCAGCTGACTGCGACTATTAAGGCCGAAGAACTGTTCAGCCTGCCGGCCACCGAAGTCCTGCATCGCCTCTACCATCAGGAGCAGGTGCGGCTGTTCGATCCGGTGAGCGTCAGCTTCAAGTGTACCTGCTCCCGTGAGCGCAGCGCTGCAGCCATCCGCACCCTGGCGAAAGAAGAGATAGACGCCATCATCCAGGAAAAAGGCCTGGTGGAGATGGGCTGTGAATACTGCAACAGCCACTATCGCTTCGACGCTATCGATATCGAAGCCATCTTCGCCAACGCTCAGGCACCGGATACTCCCCAATAATGGGGCGATAAATCTGTCGTTTTTCAAGAGGGCGAGTGATCGCCCTCTTTTTTTCACCATTTTCCAGATCTTGCTCACACTTCAGCCAGCGCTTAAGTTACAATCGCGCCAACCCGGCAGCAGACCGGGACCATACCAGACCTCACAATAGATGGAGACCTTACCTATGGCGGCAGAAGCAAACCGCATCCAACTCAATCTCAACAGTGCCCAACTGGTCGAGCAGGCTATTCTGCGCGGCGAAGGCACTCTGACAGCCAACGGCGCCCTGGTGGCCCAGACCGGCGAGCGCACCGGCCGTTCCCCCGCCGACCGTTTTATTGTCAAGGAGCCGGGTACCGAGGCCGATATCGAGTGGGGCGCGGTCAACCAAGCGTTTGAACCTCAAAAATTTGCTGCCCTATGGGAAAGGGTCGAGGCCTATCTGGCCGACAAGCAAGTATTTGTCTCTGAACTGGAAGTCGGCGCCGACGCCGATCACTACCTGCCTATCAGAGTCACGACTGAATACGCTTGGCACCAATTGTTTGCCCGTAACCTGTTTATCGTGCCAGAGCACTATAACCAGAGTCAGAAACCCGAGTGGCAGATTATCAATGCCCCTGGTTTTGTCTGCTCACCCGAGCGCGATGGCACCAACTCAGACGGCACAGTTATCATCAACTTCGCCGAGCGTAAGGTACTGCTGGCCGGTATGCGCTATGCCGGTGAAATGAAAAAATCCATGTTCTCGGTACAAAACTTCCTGCTGCCGGCCAAAGACGTACTGCCGATGCACTGCTCGGCCAACGTCGGTAAAGATGGTGACACTACCCTCTTCTTCGGCCTCTCAGGCACAGGCAAGACCACACTGTCTGCCGATCCCAAGCGCTTCCTTATCGGTGATGACGAGCACGGCTGGGCCGAAGGCGGCGTCTTCAATATTGAAGGTGGCTGTTATGCCAAGTGTATCGATCTCAGCCAGAAGAATGAGCCGGTGATCTGGGATGCCATTCGCTTCGGTACTGTGCTGGAAAACGTGGTACTGGACGCGCAGTGCGTGCCCGACTACAAGGATGCCAGCCTGACCGAGAACACCCGTGCCGCTTACCCACTGGAGCACATCGCCCAGCGCAAGGAAGACAACCGTGGCAACGAGCCACACGCCGTGGTGTTCCTCACCTGCGACGTTTCCGGCGTCCTGCCCCCGGTAGCCAAACTCAGCAAGGAGCAGGCGGCCTATCACTTCCTCTCAGGTTATACCGCCAAGGTGGGTTCCACCGAAGTGGGCTCAACCGCCGCGATTCAGTCAACCTTCTCCACCTGTTTCGGTGCTCCCTTCTTCCCTCGCCCTGCCGGGGTATATGCCGAACTGCTGATGAAGCGTATCCAAGCCTTCGGTAGCCAGGTTTACCTGGTGAACACAGGCTGGACCGGTGGCCCTTACGGCGTGGGTAAGCGTTTCGACATTCCTGTCACCCGTGCCATTGTTGATGCCATCGTCAGCGGTGAACTCAAAGAAGTGCCGACCGAACATATCGAGCAGTTGAACCTGGATATCCCGGTTGCCGTCCCCGGCGTCGACAGCACGTTGCTGAACCCGGTCAACACTTGGGCCGATAAGGAAGAATATGCCAAGTACGCCAAGCAGCTGGCTGAATCCTTCCAAAGCAACTTCGCCAAGTATCAGGTGTCTGATGCCATCAAGGCCGCTGGCCCTAAAGCCTGATAACGACAGTTGATGATGAAAACGGCTCCATTAAGGAGCCGTTTTCTTTTCCGAGAATTATATGTTCAATACCAAACCTAAGAGCCACAATACATTAATCGTTTCATCATCCATTAGGCATTAACTTAGTATCAGCATAAGTTGAGTTATCAAGTTAATCAGCCTGTCTTATTACTGTCATATATATACTTTAAGTTGCTCACTCCTGATTAATCATTAAACAATTCCCATATAAAAATAAGGGTATAACCAGTTACCGTACGACGATACAAATATACACTTTTGGGTAATTGTTATGACTAATATGTAACGGGAAAATTACGCGACAATTTTGTCTCAAGCAAATGCATCAAGGAGTGATAATGTACAAGGGTAAAATTCGCGGTCAAGGTATGACCGAATATATCATTATAGTAGCGCTTATTGCTGTCTCCGCCATTGGCGTATACAGCTTCTTCGGTAAAACCATTCGAAATCAAGTGGCTGGTCTGGCAACAGAGATGTCCGGTGTTGATTCGTCAGCTCAGATTGGTGCTGCCAAAACTGCTGCGGGGACAACCTCTACTGTTGCCAACGGTGATTATAACTTGGGTAACTATAACGCTGCTGCAAATAAGGCTGCGGCTGGTGGTTCTTCTGGTGGTTCAGGCGGTAATTAATACCTCTCTTACCTATAAAATGGGGAATACGTCTGGTGATTCCCCTTCTCATTCGTTAAAGGATTAACTCATGGCATCTAATAAACAGATGGGCCAAGGGATGACGGAATATATCATCATAGTGGCTCTGATAGCGATTACTGCAATTGGCGTATACAGTTTTTTTGGAAAAACAATACGCAACCAAGTCGCCGGACTTTCAAGTGAAGTTTCGGGGCAAGACTCCTCTGGACAAATATCCAATGCCAAGACAGCTGCCGACGATGCCAGCAATACAGCCGATAGCAACTACAACCTGAGCAACTATAACGAAGGGGCCAATAAGGCTGCCGGTGGTTCAGGTCAAGGCGGTGGCGACAGCGGAATCGACTAAACCAATACCAAGACCAGAGAGCAGGCAGGAGCAAAGGAATGATGCCTTCCCGTCAACAGGGGCAAGCCATGATAATGTCATTGATTCTTATGGCATTTGCACTAATGGTAATCCTCTTTAGTTTCAATGTGTCCCAACTGAATATCAAGGGCACTAAATTACAAAATACCGCAGATAATACAGCCTACAGTGTTGCCACTCTTGCTGCCAGGGACATGAATTTCAAGGCGTACACCAATAGAGCTGCGGTTGCCAATCAGGTAGCAGTAGCCCAACTCGTTGGCCTTTCATCTTGGTTCAATATGGCTGAAGTATTTTCACAGAATGCTTGCCGGGTATTGTGTGCAGTTCCCTACGTTGGCCAAGTGGTCAACGGTATCGCGCAAGTGGTAAAGGGGCTGAATCAAGGTGTGCAGCCTGCCATCAAAGTACTGGTCAATGTAGAAAATACCGTACTTAAAGCCATAAGTATCGCTCAGCAATCCATGCACTATGCAGGGGTAACGGCAGCGTTCGATAGCGCTGGCGATATTGTCAAAGCCAATGATCCAAATGCTCGTATGGATTTGATGCAAAACCCGCTATTGATACAAGATCTAAAGAATGTATGGGTAGACTTTCAAACTCTTCAAAAAAGACAAAACAGAAATAAGGGTGGCAGTCAGTATAAGGACTTTATAGGTGTCACTCTTAAATCCCGAGATCCTTTCAGCAACAAACGCACCTATAAACTGCCTTTCCCTTGGTCATTCCACTTTTTTCCGATCAAAGCCAAGACTTATAAAGCCGGCGGCAGCGAGCTTGTCAGCAACGGGAATCGTCCAGAATCATGGACATCCATGGATACCTTGAGTGTGCACTTTTCCAAGTTCAGATGTAAACGTTGGCGCTGCAAATGGCGTACCAGAGAAATTCCTGCCGGTTGGGGTGGAACCGTATCCGACAATAGAGCCATTCTCAGCAGGTTGAACGATAGAACTTACTGGGGAAGCAGCAGAGGACATAATAGAAGCGCATCCAACTTTGCAGCCGCCGATCAAGTGACCCGTGGCAGCTATGATGGCGTACAACCTTTCTATTCCCTGTCGAATTCCGCAAAAGGGAAAAGTGAAACCAGCAATATTCTGGTCGTGGTATCCAAAAAACAAGACAAAGTGAGAACCAGCAACAGCGTACCTCTCGGAGGGGACATGGTTGACCCTGCGACCAATGAAAAAATGCTGGGTGACAGAATGACCGCATTGGCCGCGGCACAAGTCTACTACTCGCGGCCGAGAGATCTGATGAAATCAGGTTCTGCCTGGGCCAGAAAAGATAGTAAGCATGAGTACGGCAACCTCTATAACCCATTCTGGCAAGTGCGCCTGAGCCAATCTACTCAAGGGGAGAGGGCCGCAGTTCAGGCTCTGACAAGGTTACTCTAATGCAGTTCATTCATCGACAACGGGGCCAGGCCCTGGCTGAATCAATCATAGGGATGAGCTTTGTGATAATCCCATTGCTACTGTTGCTACCTTTCATCTCAAAAATAACCGGGGTCCAACACAGAGCTAATCAGGCGGCTCAATATGCTGCTTGGGAACGCACGGTATGGAAGGAGCAGGCACCGTCACGCATGGTCACTGGCAAGGGAATTTTCCTGGCAAAAAAAACGGAACAACAGTTATCAGCCCAACTCCCATGGCGCTTTTATCAAGGAAAAGGCCAGGTAATAGATAGTCGTCCACCTAAGCAATGGAACTGGGAACAGAATGTTCACCCCTTGCTGAAACACCAGACTCGCCATGATGGTTCTCTATCTGGCTTGATCAAGGATAAGGGGGAAGGAAAGAACCGTCTAAGCTTCGCCGAGCCGAGCTCCAAGATACCGGGTACGGTGAACTCTTTGATAGGCAAAGCACTTGGGGTGCTGGCCTATACCGGCTTCTCCCTTGAGCAAGATCAGTTCTACCACACTCGCGTGGAAACTGACCTGGTACAGATGCACCTCGAGCCATTCGACAGTATGCAGCTGACTTATAAGGGCAACAGCGCCTTACTCGCCTCAGGATGGAATGCAGCTGGCCCTGAGCATCTGCGTCGTAGAGCCGAACGCCTGGTACCAACCAACTACGCAGATGTCAGTTGGGTGAGAACCGCCCAAAAGGTTGCCAGCTTCATTCCCTTTGGTAAAGAACTGCACCCCAACTCCCTGAAGCTGGGCCATGTGGAAACTGAAGTACTGCCTGCCAACCGTCTTTGTAATTATGGTTCTAAAGGATGTGGAGGTTAACTATGAAACAACTCCTTTTGGGCTGTTGGTTTCTCAGCCTTCCTCTGCTGGCAACTGAATGGCCTGAAATACAGTTTCCCGATTCCGCCACGGTGGAAGTGGTAGCTGAAGAAATGGTTTATCAAGGCACTCCCATGGCAACTTGGGTGATGCGGGATAAAAGCAATCAGATGATGACCGCAGCCTTCTTCAAACGCCAATGGCAGGGCAAAAGTGAACGCTTTGATGAACAGATGTTTGGCCAGGACTACATCATCAATAGCTTGCAACCACCTTTCCTGTTAACGGCCCGAATAAGGAAAGACTTTGATGGTGTTCTAGCTTACATAGGCATAAGTAAAGATCCCGGTAGCCCAGTCCATAGTAAGTTGGCATTTCCAATGCCGAGCGGTAGCACTGTGTTGTCTGATGTCAGTTCAAAGGATCTCTTCAAGAGTGGCCGAACCTTGGTTTTCAACAGCAACCGCACACTGGCAGATACCTTCCATTACTACCAACGTCACTTTCAACGTCAGGGTTGGAGCGAAGTTGGTACCTATCTGGATAGCGAAATCGGCACCCTGATGCTCACCCAGGGAAGCAACACTCTGGACATTAGCATAAACCGAAAAAATGGCTTGGTTTACGTGGTCGCTAACCAAGTTATGGAAGGGATTTAAGGTGTTAAACAAAAACCAAAAAGGACAAGCAAGCTTTGAGTATCTCGTGGTGTGCGGTGCCTTGGTCGCCGCACTCTTGACCCCAATAGAATCTCAAGGCGACCAGAATGTGGTCGAGCTGTGCCTGGAGGCTCTCAGAGCTTGGTATACCGCATTCGCCTATGCCAAATCACTGCCTGCATTACCTCTTTAGTATTGAGACAAAAGATGAAACTGAAATCGATAGACTTTAACTGGATCCTGCTGCTGGTTGCCATCGCCTTGGGTGGTGTCGCAGCCTTTGCAACCAAATCATATTTCGAGCAGCGGGAAGCCGAGCTCAGAGCTGAACTCAGTGACAGTGATGTCGTGATGGCTGACGTGCTTGTAGCCAATCAACCTCTTGAAAAAGGTATGATCATTTCTGAGCAGAATATGACCGTACGGCAAATACGAGCCGATATAGTCCCCTTGGAAGCCTACCATCCCAGTCAATTCGGTGAGGTGGTCGGCAAGATGCTATTACACCCGATGGCTCCCGGCAGACCCCTGCTTACTGCTTATGTACCCGGCCATGGTGTCAGTAAATTTTCCGACATGCTTGATGAAGGCCAACGTGCAGTGACTATCGAGATTGATGTCATTAACTCAACGGCCGGAATGTTGGTTCCATCTGATCATATCGATCTATTGTTGGCGTATGACGAACCGCTGGGTGACAACAACAACAATCGCAAGAAGTTACAGCTACTTCTGGAAGACGTCACTGTATTGGCAACCGGCAGACGCAGCCAGGAAGTACCTGATGAACTGGCAGACACCCTATTTGAAGATCCCGCCTCCTACAATACTGTGACCTTGGCTTTATCCGTGGATGATGCAGCCAGGGTGTCCTTGGCCCGCAACAAAGGTTCATTTGTCACTCTGTTGCGTAATCAACAGGAAACTTTGCCACTGGAGTTTGCTTCCCTGTATCAGGATGAAATATTTGAAAAATCAGCTTCTGACAATAGTCGCCTGGTAGAGATTATTGTCGGTGGCGGCGGCGTTCAAACCCAATATCAAGAATACCCAAATCCAGATGCAGCCGAGCCTAAGCTGCAAATCACCCAACAAGAGACAAGAACCGCATTATGAGAAGTTTCATCCTCTTTCTGGCAGCCTTGCTGTTGCCATGGCAGACCTTTGCCCATAACAACCCTCCTCTCTCGCTTTATGTCGGCGCAGTGGAGCTCTATAAGGTCAACAATGTTGAACGCGTTGTGGTCGGAAATGGTGCAATTCTCAGTGCCAAAGTCATTGATGATAAAGGAGTATTGTTAATAGGTGAGTCTGAAGGTGTCTCAGACCTTCAGCTGTGGCAAAAAAATGGGAAACTCATCAAGCGCAGTGTCACTGTTTATGCCAAAAACCAACTGACCAGCATCCAGAATATCCAGCACCTACTGGCTTCTTTCCCCAAGCTAAGTGTGACTCAATCCAATGAGCTACTGGTCGTTCAGGGAGAAGTCGATGAGAAACATAAAGGCGTCGTTGAAAAAATACTGGCCAGTCACCCAAACCTGATTTCACTTGTTGAGTTCAAACAATATGCCCCGGACATGGTTCCCATGGTGAAAATGCAGGTGCAGATAGTCGAGTTCAATAAATCTCGTCTTAACAACATTGGTATTCAATGGGATTCAGTTATGTCAGGCCCAGCCTTTGGTGCAGCTAAAGCCTTTACTGCCAACCCCATTTTCAGTGTGACATCTCCTGGCAATTATGTCGGCACCATCAATGAGGCTATTTCAGACAGCATTGGTGTTCTGGATACCAGAGGATGGAGTTATTTCGGCATAGTTACCGGAATTGGATCCAAGATTCAGTTGATGGCCGAAAAGGGGGATGCCCGCATGCTGGCGCAACCCAACCTCACCACTCGAAGTGGTGAGGCTGCCAGCTTCCTGGCCGGAGGCGAGTTCCCCATCCCTATGACCTCAGCCCTGGGCGTCGTCACCGTAGAATTCAAGGAATATGGGATCAAGTTGGATATCGAACCTGAGGTGGACGAACATCAAAATATCATTAGCCGAGTGCGAGCCGAAGTCAGTGCGATTGACCCTTCAGTTGCTATTGATGATGTTCCCGGCCTACTCACCCGTAAAGCAGAGTCCGTAATCAACGTCAAAAACAAAGAAACCATGGTGATTTCAGGGCTGGTCAACAGCGAAATGTCAAAGTCCGTTTCCCGTTTTCCACTGCTTGGTGATATTCCCATCCTGGGAGAACTATTCAAGTCACGTAATTTTAGGGAAAACAAGACCGAACTGGTTATTTTCGTTACCCCTACAATAGTTTATCCGGGTCATGAAGAGCACGAAGCACAGTTGGCCCGGGGTAAAGAACTGGCGGCAGAAGCTGACCAGCTAGAAGCCTTCTACATCCTGGACTAGGAGCGGTATATGTTCAGTATTATGGTGAGCACCAATAAAGGTACCCGGGTCGGTGAGTTTCAATGTATTCATTCCCAGTGCCAAATAGGCAAAGATCCAGACAACCTTATCGTCTTGAGAGGATTCAAAGTTTCACGCTTGCACGCCACGCTCATACAGGATGAAGAAGGCATCTTCGTGGAAGACAACAAGAGCCGCACCGGTATCAGGGTGAATGACGAAAAGCGGCAGCGTTTCGGTCCACTCAAGACAACAGACAGGATACAGGTAGGGGATTATCAGCTTCGCGTGATTAATCAAGATCCCGAATACCAGTTCGACAATAAAGATTCGTCAGCAGAATGCCCACCGGAGAATCCTGCTGACAAGCAGGTTGCAGACGTTGAAAGCACTAGGAACATGAAACCACTGGCTATGACCAATGCCAAGCTGGATCATATTCAATTCAGAAATGAGTGGCGCCGACGGGTACACAGAGAACTGCTGAAACAGATGGATCTTCGCAGGGTCAACGTCAACGAGATGAGCGACCAGGAGCTACGCCAGCAGAGTGAGTCTCTTATCCAGCAAATCATTAGCCAAATGCAGCTTCCTGCAGAGATTGAAGTCAACTCTCTAATAGAAGAAGTTCTGGATGAAACCATAGGGCTTGGCCCCTTGGAAGGCTTGGTTGCAGACCCTGAAGTGTCTGAAATCATGGTTAATAGTCATGATCAGATCTTTTATGAAAAAGCCGGCCAGCTGTTTCTTTCAGACGTTGCCTTTTCAGATGATCAGGCCGTATTGGGCGCCATAGAGCGAATAGTTACACCAATAGGCAGACGCATAGATGAAAGCTCACCCATGGTGGATGCGCGTCTTAAAGATGGTTCCCGGGTTAATGCAGTAATACCACCTTTGGCTCTTAAAGGCCCATGCATCACCATACGTAAATTTATGCAGCAGCGACTGAACTGTAGTGATCTGGTGCGCTTTGGTTCTATGAGTCAGGCAATGGCTGACTTTCTGGAAATTGCAGTTAAGCAGAAGCGAAATGTCGTTATCTCTGGTGGTACAGGTTCAGGGAAAACAACCCTGTTGAATGTTCTCTCCAACTTTATTCCGGAAAGCGAACGCATTATCACAGTTGAAGATGCCGCCGAGTTGCAACTCTATCAACCAAATCTGGTTTCACTGGAAGCTCGTCCAGCCAACCAGGAAGGTAAAGGCGCCATAGAGATCCGTGATCTGGTCAAAAACTGTCTTCGGATGCGTCCTGACAGAGTCGTTATCGGTGAATGCCGTGGAGGTGAGGCACTGGACATGCTTCAGGCCATGAATACGGGGCATGACGGCTCGCTGACTACAGCCCACTCAAACTCACCACGAGACTGTATCTCAAGGCTGGAAGTCATGGTGATGATGGCTGGCATGGAATTACCGGTACAAGCCATTCGTGAACAGATATCTTCAGCCGTCAATATCATAGTCCAGCAATCACGTTTCGCCGATGGTTCTCGTCGCGTTACCAGCATTTGCGAGGTCACCGGCATTGAAGGCTCCATAGTGCAACTCTCGGAGATATTCCGTTTTCAACAGACGGGTTTCAACGAGCACGGCAAAGTACAGGGTTACTATACGGCAACCGGTTCTGTCCCGGAGTTTTATGAGCGCTTAAGGCAACAAGGTATCAAGGTCAAACTGGATATTTTTGAGCGGGAGTCTCGCCATGAGTAGTCCGTTGTTCATCATAGGTTGCATTGGTATCAGTGCGGTGCTGCTGGTGTGGTCATTGAGGCACCTGTCGTCTAATTGGGCCAGAGAATATCAGGACAAATTCACCACATCAGCCAGTACAAACCTTGCCGATATGTTCATGTTCATCGAACCGCAGCAACTGTTTTTGATGAACATTATTACTTTGGTATCAGTGCCATTTCTAGTTTGGTTGCTGTTTGGTTCTTTGATACTGGGTATTGTCCTCAGCATAATATTGGCTCTGCTGCCACGCTTTGCATATCGCTATCTACGTAAGCGTCGCCAACGTAAGTTTGTCGAACAGTTGCCTGATGCACTTAATATGATCGCCTCTTCAATGCAGTCCGGCGCCAATACCACCTCAGCCATTGAATTTATGGCTGAGGAAATGGATGCCCCCATACGGCAGGAATTTCAGTTGTTTCTGCGGGAGCAACGCTTGGGGGTAGAGTTCAATACCGCTCTGAACAACATGTATGCTCGAATTCCTGAACCCGAATTTCAGTTAGTGATTGCCGGTATGCAAATATCCCGAGAAGTAGGGGGAAACCTGGCTGAAGTACTGTCAAGGCTGTCCAGTACACTGCGAAAAAAGCTGGAGATGGAAGGCAAGATAGACGCGCTAACATCACAAGGTAAGCTTCAGGGATTAGTGATGACCTTGCTACCAGTGTTTATCGGGGTAGTACTCAATCACATGGAGCCGGATGCCATGGGACGCATTTTTACCGAGCCCTTGGGCTGGCTCACCATCGCAGTCGTCGTATTGATGCTGTTCTGCGGTTACATATCCATTCGTAAGATAGTCACTATCGATGTGTAGTAGGAGCCGCAATCATGGTTAATCTGATCATCCTCTGCTACGCCTGTGCTTTGGGCTTCACCATTATCAGTTGCGCAAGGATTTATCGCCGGGTTCCTCCCGATAACAGGGAGTTCATGGATCCGCTTTCACCTGGGTTAAAAATAATTTGGCCACTGGTGCAAGTATTGGCTTTCTACATCAGTGAGAAGCTCAGTGTCGACTATCTGGAACGGGTTTCCAAGAAACTACAGATATCCGGCCTGTCATACATCATGAGCGCCGAGCAATACTTCGCCATCAGGATCCTCAGCACGCTATTTGCAGTGGGACTGATGCTGGCAGCAACCGCGATGCTGGGAGAGGTCAACAGCCGCTACCTGCTCTTTGCTGCCATTGTTGGTTATTTCCTCCCCGTGATGACACTGAACGATCTGCGTAAGAAGCGTCAGCTAGACATTGTTAAAGTGCTGCCTGTGTATCTGGACTATCTGACCATGTCCATCGAAGCCGGTTTGAATATGACTGGTGCGCTGACCCAAGCGGTTGAACGCGGTCCAGAAGGGCCTTTAAAAATTGAAATTGAAAAGGTTATCCGCGATATGCGCGCCGGGATGTCCAGAGCTCAGTCTTTTAGGAATATGGCCGAACGGGTACAAATAACCGAAATCAACAGCTTGGTAAGTGCCTTGGCTCAAGCAGAAAGAACCGGAGCAAGCCTGGGTAAAACACTTAGAATTCAAGCAGACCAGCGCCGAGTAGAACGTTTCCAACGTGCCGAAAAGAAAGCCCTGGAGGCTCCAGTAAAGCTGGTATTCCCACTCATAGTGTTCATCTTCCCTGTCACCTTCATGATTCTTCTTTTCCCGATAGTTATGAAGTTTATGTACGAGCTATGAAGATGGAAACCAAGACACTTATTACAGCCTCAGGCTATGAATTAGGGCAAGTGTTTCTGGCCAACAATCCCTGGCTGCGTCTAAGAGGGTTACTGGGAAGGCCAAAATTAACACCTGCTCAGGGAATGTTAATCAGCCCCTGCAGCTCGGTACACACTATAGGAATGCGTTATCCGCTGGACATAGTGTATCTGGATGCCCAGCACACAGTCCTCAAAGTGGTTTCCGAACTCAAACCCTGGCGCAGCAGTTTTTGCCATGGCGCCCATCACACACTTGAGCTGGTAAATGGAACAGCAGCCAAGGCCCAAATCCATGAAGGAGAAACACTCAGATGGAAAAGTTCCTAATCACGCTTATGTGCACCCTGATGTTGATTATGCAAGGGTGCGCTTCTCAAACACAGCACCAGGGCAACCAGGCTATCATGGAGATACAAGCCAGAGCTGAACATGCCTACAAGCTGGCGATGATGGATCAGGCTGAAAGTCTGTACCTCGAAGTGTTGAGATCTGTTCCCAATTACGCTCCCGGTTGGTTTCGTCTGGGCAACATCTATACCCGAACCGGACGTCAAGATGCTGCCATAGCGGCCTATCAACGTTGCATTGAGCTTGAGCCAGACAATCAAAAAGCTTGGTATAACATGAGCCTGGTACGCTTGAAACAATCTGCTCAGGTATTGGAAATAGCCCAACAGCATGGTGACACTAGTTCTGTGGTTCATAGGCAAATAAAAGCGTTGCTCCAAGCCATCTACGAACTGCAACGTGAACCCAGCCCGGAGCAGGCCGCGAGATGAAACGGTTAACATCGCAAACAGGCCAAGCGATGATGGAGTTTAACCTCGCTCTGCCCTTTCTGATGCCACTGGTATTGGTTGCCATGATGTTGCTCGTTCAATGGGGATTTATCTATTCCGCCAAGAGCACCTTGGATGCTGCAACCGTCAAAGCCGTGCACTCAGGAGCCCTCAATCACGGTAGTTTGAGTGCCATACGTAAAGGGCTGAGCGAAGGTATGATGCCCCTTTACAATCAGGATCCCAGCCTGACAGGTACCTTGGGAGCGTTAGCCAAAGCCAGGATTGCGGTGACAACCCAAGCCAAGATAACCATTCTCAGCCCGGATAAGAAGGTCTTCGATCGCTTTAAAGTAAGGTCCACCTACCAGGGCAAGAGCCTCTATGAAATCCCCAACAATAACCTTATGTACCGTAATCCGGCGTTACAAAACCTTGGGAATAACCGACAACTGAACATCCAGGATGCGAATCTTCTACAAATAGAAGTTCGCTGGTGCCAAAAGTTAATCGTTCCCTTTGCCAACTATGTACTCAGAGAGATTGTCAGTTCGCCACTATACATGCCCAGCAAGGAGCAACTGGAGTGCAATCTGCTCAGCCGAGCTACCGGGGATATTTATCTTGCTATGGTCTCTGATGGCCTTATGCGTATGCAAACTCCTTTCAGGATGTAACCAACACTTATAGGGAAGTAAATCATGTCCAAAAAAACTTACCTGGCTCTGCTGATAGCCGGGATAATGCTGACCGGTGGTTGTAATGGTGAGCTAGAGCCAGATGAAGGCCCGGGTCAGGAAGTTCCAACTGACCCAACAGATCCAACCGACCCGACGGATCCAACTGACCCAGACCCGGTTGATCCACCCAGCCATGAAGGTAGCTGGGAAATACGTGATGAGGACAATGACGGTATTCTGGATGAGAGGGATGATTACCCTTTTGATCCAACAAAACATCAATTTCCTCAAATTATTGAGCAAGAACCCAACGATAACCCCTCAATCGCAACCCAGGCAGGAATGGCTCCCCCATTTACGGTGCGAGGAGCCATTTCTCAAAAATCAGACAATGGCGATCTGTTTTCCTTTGAAGGAGAAGCCGGTCAATTCTATACCTTGATGCTCAGCTATGAGGATCCGGATTTCAAACCCAATATCTACTTTTCTGATGCTCAGGGTAATGCACTCAACTTTGGTGAGTTGGAAATAGATCCTGTGCTCAAGAAAGTCGCTATCAGCGTTGAAATTCTTAAAGATGGCCTTTATCACATTGGCATCAACGATATTAACTTTGATGGCCGTCCTAGCTTCAGCTACAGCGCCCGTATTTTTGCTGATCGTGACAGTGATGGAGTTTATGACCAGCAAGAACTGGCATTGGGCATGGATCCAGAGAGTGATGACTCAGACCAAGATGGTATACCCGATACTCTGGAGTATCTGTATGGTTTAGCAGCCGATGACTTTGATCCAGATGGCGATGGTATTCCCAACTGGTATGACACAGATAGTGATGGTGATGGCCTGAGTGATGGATTTGAGGGTGGCGCCGATGCAGACGGCGATGGCCAGGGGAACTTCCTCGATTTGGATTCCGATGGCAATGGCATCGCTGATGCCATTGAGGCCGGCGACAATCCCAAGCACCCTTTGGACAGAGATCTTGATGGAGTCCCTGATTTTCTGGACTTGGACGATGACAATGATGGCGTCCTGGATATCAATGATCAGGACAGGCTGACCGCCGTCAGTATCAGCTCCGTAGCTATCCTGGGGCAGGCCTATACAGTCCATAACGATACCAAAGTCAGGTTTTTCCGCGAAGGCGATACACTGAACGTAGAATTGGATTCTCCCTTATCTGCCGGTCAACACTTTTTGGTTATCACCCGGGAAGGCTTACCTCCAATCAACTTACCTTTAACTCAAGCCTCAGGTCTTATCACTACAGTACTGCCCAAAGGTGCCAGTGAAGTTTTTGTCTCTGATGGTGCTCTGCGCACCAATGCGAGAGCTTTGAAACTTCAGCCTGCAGGCACCCCGGTTATCAGCACAGCCGGCGCAGTGATGCTTGACGAAAACGCCCAGGTGACTCTCTATGGTGACAGCCTAAATGGCAATATCACAGTGACAGCCAATGGAATACCTTTGGAGGTCATTTCAAATACAGCCCATTCTGCGAGAGTGAACGTCCCAACAGGACTTGTCGACGGTACGCTGCAAATCAACAACGCCCAGGGACAGAGCAACCAAGTACAATACTATGTACTCAAAGAAGCAGAAGTTAGCCTCACCTCTGTAGGCGGTGTTGATCCCTTAGGTGTACGTGTAGAAACACTGCTGAATACCACAACGACACTGGATTACAACGGTCGGGCAAACATTAAAGTCTTTAAGAATCGGCTGACTCCTGTCACAGCCTTTGTTCCTACTGCAGATAATAGTCAGGGATATGTTTATCTAAACAGTTACTTGTTACCAGGCGAACAACAACTGACATTGGATATAAACAGTACGACTTTTAAGTACGTGCTGGACTTTATTGGCGTTGACAAGATCCCACAGGCTTCGTTGGCTAATTTTCGCGACACCATAGTGACTTATCCTGAGTTCATAGAACTGCAGGAACACTTCGCTGGCATGCTGCAAAGTTCTCCAATGGCACTGGAGCAATTATCTCAAGCAACAAACCTGTTGCTAATAAGCAACAGCAACAAGATATATCAGCGCTATAGTCAGAACCAGGTTGGCAACACAGCCAAAGCCCAGTCATTCAATGCTTCTCCAATGGCTATGGCCATGGTCAAGCGAGCTTCAGCAACCGGAAGCATTAAACCAAACATCACCAATTATGGTACGGCTTACTTTGACTATAGTCTTGCGGCCACTAACTTCCTCGATAATTGGCTACCGTCGGATCCAAGCTGTCCCAATAACAGCGAGATCACCAAAGAACAGAAAAACAAACTCCAGTACGATGGCTGCTCAGAGCTGCAAAATCGTACCCGGCTTTATTTGAGTACCATGATTATCCCTCTGGGTGAAAATGGACAGTATGATGAGTCCAAGCTGGATAGTCCGCTGCGCAAGCACGCTCAATCAGCTTGGG
The DNA here is from genome assembly GCF_012030025.1 of Shewanella sp. Iso12. NCBI lineage: Bacteria > Pseudomonadati > Pseudomonadota > Gammaproteobacteria > Alteromonadales > Shewanellaceae > Shewanella > Shewanella sp. Iso12. Next base: position 144,995 of record NZ_JAAUHW010000010.1, on the reverse strand, counting down.
ATGGCAATATAATAGGACCGCAATCTGGAACATACTTTGGTCTGGAGTTTTGGTCCAAAGATCAGTACTACAATGTTTGTCCCTATCAAGATTGCCTTTACCAAGTTCTCGCTCCGGGTGTAGATACTCCTTTGGGGCCTTCACCATTTAGCTTTCGTAATCAGTCTGCCTATGATGAGGCCAACCTCAAAGCTCGCCAATACTTGGCAATTCGCACCGTCATAGACGGTATCTTGCTTAAGTTTTTTGACCTTATTTTAATCGGGGTAGGTTATGAACCGGCAGGATTCGACCCCGTGGTCATCACCAAGTTAGTGATCCAGTACTCACCCAAGCTGATAGAGGAAACTGAAAAACTTTATAAGGATGACAATGTTACTGGAACTGACCTTGCCAACTTCCTGGAACAGCTTGCGATAGAATTCTATAAAAATGAAATAGAAGTCTTCTACGATCCTGCCAATAGAGGCAAATTGGGCCCCATCACTACAGCAGTGCTGCAAAGTATGGGAGTAAAGCCCGAAGACCTGGCAGCCTTGGCAGCCGGAGCCGCGTTACGCAAATGGGCTCCTTTTATTGGCCAAATGGAAGCGATAAAAACTGGCGCCCAGGTAGCAGACATACTGATCGACCAGCTCAAGACCATTACAGATATGGTCGGCGTACCGGTGAAGTCTGACTTTACCCTCACTTGGGGGATGCAAATTGTCGACATAGACCCTGCCATTATGAAAGCCGAGCCTATAGACAAGCCGTTGTCTATCATCGGCACAGGGTTTGGCATTAACGAACGTTGGTATTGGTTTGATGAAGAACCCTTAACCGAACTGAAAGATGAGGGCAACAATGCTTATGAAGAGCGTGAATATGAATCTGTCTCCGAGGATGGCACTCTGCTGAAAATAAGCGTTCCAGGCTCTATGTTGAAAAACGCTGTCGGTCCTATCGCCGTTGCTGTTGAGCACAGAGGGCAGCGCGCTGAGTCACCTGTAAAAATCAAGATTGGTGATGGCCTTGAGATCATACGTTTGAAAGCAAGTAGCGGCCAACCCGGTGACTTAGTCGTCATCGAAGGCTTGGGATTCAGCCAAACCAAAGCAGATAATAGAGTCACATTCGCCGGTAAGAATGGTGAACGTATCGTTGCCTTTATCAACAAGGTCGAGCCAGGGAAACTAACGGTGAAAGTCCCCAATAATGTTGTCTCGGGTAATGTCACTGTGGAAGTAGATAACGAGCTCAGCAATGGACTCAAGTTTGAAGTACCCCATCTACTGGAAATCACTTTCGGTGATAACGGCAACTTCAACGACGATATCTTTAAACTGGTTGTCGATGATAAAGTACTGACCGATGGCAGTAGCCCGCAACGCCAGGTTGGCCCCTTATCAATACCGCTTACCTCAGGCACCCACACAGTAAAACTGGTAGGGATCCGGGCTGAAGATGAGATAGGCACCTATTACATCCAGTTTGAAGGCGATGTTCTCTCTGTCTCGGGGGATGAATTGGAAGGCCGTGACCTATTGAAAGATAGCGTCAAACAATTCCAGGTCGAAGTCGGAACTCCCCAACAGAAGGCTCGTAGTCAATATCAGCCGTTGCGCAATCTGCAGCAGGAATAAAATCAAGGGAAGAGCCGTAAGGCTCTTCCCTGTTTCAAGGAGTTGAATAATGAAAATTCCATTTGCATATCTTTCACTTGGAGTAACCCTTTTCACGCTGCCAGTGGCGGCCAAACCAAATGAGAAGCTGACTCAACAGTGCTTGGATAGTTTTGAAATCATCAAAAACCAGGATGTACAAGCCTTTGTGGCACTAATGCCCTACGAAGCGAGTGCCAAGGAACAAGAGCATGCAGCCCAAATACTGGCCCGTTCACACAAGCGTTGGTATCAAGATAAGACTCTCGGCACCATTACGCCCCAAGATGTGAGTTACAGCGAACCCAGCAAAAGCAAGCAACAGAAAGGTGCGCTTCAGGAAGCGCGGGTTAAGCTACTGATAGAAGGAGAAAACTACCGTTCTTCTGTCAGCTGCAAATTTCTCCAAACCGATAAAGGCTGGTTTCTTTCCAAGTTGCCTTAACCCGTTTTGACGAACTTAACTCAAGGATGAATCAATATGCGTAAACTTTCCCTCCTGTCGGTAGCACTCAGTGCTACGCTGCTCTCTGCCTGTGGCGGCTCCGATTCAGATGACAATCAACCACCTGTTACGACTGATATTAGTGCTCAGGGCCAGGTTAGTTATTTGGGTGCTGTGCCGGGGGCCGATGTCTGCGCCGATCTCAATCGTAACCTGTCTTGCGATGCTGATGAGCCCACAACAACTACCGACAACGATGGCAAGTATCAGCTCGATTGGCGCAGCGATGACCCAACGCCCGACTATTATCTGCTGGCCAGCTGGTTACCGCAGGCCAGTGACAATACCTCAGCCAAACAGCAACACAACAAGCAGAGTGTCGCTGCCCAGACTGCTGATGACGGCAGCCTGGTACTCTTTGCCCTGAACCAGCATACGGGTGCCATCAACCTAGTGACCCATTTGGAATTCAGTCGTTTACAGCAGATGTTGCAAGCGGGCATTGGTGATGCCCAGCGCGATAACCTGCTTCAGGAACTCAGGCAGCTATATTCCCAGCTGTTCGCCCCGGAGAGCGAGAACCCTTACCAGCTTGCTGCCGAAGTCACAGCTGCGCCGGCCTTTGCCGAGGCATTTTTGTTACTGCAGCACATTCACGCTTTGACTGAAGCTCAGATAGAAAAGCTACTCGGTGAAGGCAATCATGAGGCCATTCTGGCGGCCGAGCAGACCCTCGCCATGACCCTGAATGAGCTGCGACAGTTGATCGCCGCCAGTGGTCAAACAGCGGCGACATTCCTGGCCACAGATCCCCAAGAGGTGCGTAACAAGGTAAACAACGCCATGGTTGCCCTGGGTTACCTGGAACCTCTTGATGACAAAACCATGAACGACAATGATTGGGTGATAGTACTCAATGGCTTGATGGAAGATGATGAGCAAGCTCATCTGCTTGATCTGGGGCTGACTGGCGGAGCGGAGGTGTTCACCCTGCAATATGGCGACCCCTCCAAGTTTCTGACCGGAAGTGTCAACCAAGGCAAGGTTCTGGCCCAGGATGTCACTCTGGGAGATGAGGTCGCCAACGAGTGCTGGAATACTCAAATGGAGCGCTGGATAAATGCCGATCGCAAGGATCAGGGCTATAGCCCAAGCGCGCCGGTTATCGAAGGCAATCAACTACATACCTTCTATGATGGTACTCAGGTACCAATCACTATGCAGGTGGACAAGTACCAGGCCGGCGCCGAAGACTGGCAAACCTTGCTGGCAGGTACCCCGGCCGCGCTGCAGTTGGCCAAGCTAGAATGGCCTGGGCAGGTTTACCGCATCTGGACGGCGCAGCAAGCCGATGTAATGTGCCGGAATGAAGAGTTTGTTTCCTGGGAGATGCCGGTTGCCAACGCCGAAGATCTCGACTCCAGGGCGCTGATTACCCTCTTCTGGCCTATAGCAACAGAGGATGAAATTACCCTGGATGGCGAGCAGCGTTTCACGCTGAACTTTGGCGATACCCCTGAAAGCTACGAGTGGCAGCTAATCCAAAGCCCGAGTGGTGCGCCTTTGTTGCAGATCACAGAGCTGCTGGACAATCCAGAGCTGGCCGACAAGGTTCTGCCCAGCCAATATCTGATCCAAGGTGACCAACTCATTGAAGTGAATATTTACCGCGCCTTTGATTTCGATGCCGGCAGGCAGCAATTGCGACTCACCTACGAGCAAAGCTTCAGCGATTCCCTGTATCAACATCTGAAACAACTGGCGCAGGCCAATTGAGCAAGTAATGAGGAAGACTAATGTCTGTTACCAACCCCGTCATCCAGCAGCGGCAATTGTTGGCACCTATGTATCTGGACGGCTATTTTCCGGATTTTCTGGTTGATAAACTCAAAGGCGTATTGCTGCAACTGTGCAGCGAGATAGAAGCCCTTAAGCCCGAGGATGAAGGCGCCTTGCTGCAACTGACTCACGCCGCTACCCTGGCCATCAATGAGCTGCAAGATGAGTTTGAAGCCAACGGCAGTGAACTGGAGACAGTCGCCCGGGATTGCCTCGCCGATGAGTTTTACATCATCAGCCGTGCTTATGGCTTCGACAGTCTGGATATCGAACAAGCCATCTCCCCCAGAGATTGGTGATAAAAAAACGGCCCTTGCGGGCCGTTTTTGTCTTCAGGGGAGATTATGAGTAGCTCGGAGGCTTAGTTGGCGGCAGCCTGCTGACCGGCGATACGGCCAAAGACAATGATGTCTGTATAGGCGTTGCCACCCAGGCGGTTGGTACCGTGAGTCAAACCTGTCACTTCACCGGCGGCAAACAGACCTGGGATCACCTTGCCTTGTTCATTCAGTACGTGGGTCTTGGTATCTGTTACCAAACCACCCATGGTGTGGTGTACTGATGGCGTGGCTTTCAGGATCCAATATGGGCCCTTGCTCAAGTCCACCAGCCCGGCTCTGTGATTGAAGGCTTCATCCTTACCGGTTTTCGCATAGTGGTTCACATCTTTGATGGTCTTCTTGAGGTTTTCCAGCGGAATGTTGAACACCTTGGCGGCTTCTTCAATGCTGTTCACTTCATACATCAGACCACGGCTGGTGAAGTCTTTGTATTCACCTTGGTGCATACCAATGGTACCGGCCACATCGTCGATGTCCTTGTTCCACAGCACATAGGTGTAACGACCGGGTTGTTCCAGAATCGCATGGGAGATCACATCGCGACGTTCCAGCTCTTCCACAAAGCGCTCACCGTTTTGGTTGACCAGAATCGCACCGAAGAAACGGGAGTCGGCGATCAGGGCAATGGCGCCAGTCTCTGGGTTACAGATAGGATAGGTTTGGATATAGCCCAGGTTGCGGGTGTCGGCGTGGATCTTCTCACCCATGACAATACCGTCACCTGTGCCACCTGCAATACCCGTAGTACCGTAACGCTCATCCAGCTCTGGGTTGTATTGCTTACGCATAGCCACGTTGGCAGAGAAGCCACCGGTAGCTACCACAACACCGCGCTTGGCATGATAAGTGATCTTCTTGCCGTTTTTGGTCGCTTCAACACCGACGACCCGACCATTGTTGTCCATCAGCAGACGCTCGGCGGTAGTGTTGGTGTGAATAGGCAGACCGACTTCTTCGGCTTTCTTGGCAAATTTGCCAATCACTTCGGCACCCGTGTGTCCTTTGGGGATCAGGGCGCGCTTGACGCTGTGACCACCAAACTGGAACAGCTGGTTGGGATAGTACTCAACCTTGACATAGTCACGCAGCCATTCGGCGGCATCGACGGCATTGTCTACCATCACCTTGACCATCTCAGGATCACCCTTGAAGTCGCCCCCTTTGAGTGTGTCCTGGATAAACAGCTCTTTGGAGTCAGTAATTCCCATGCTCTTCTGTACCCAGCTACCGGCTACGTTCATCTCGGCGCCGGAGATCAGCGAGTTACCACCTATGATAGGCATCTTTTCAATGATGACGGCAGAAGCACCGGCTTCCATGGCCTCCAGACCGGCACTGAAACCGGCACCACCTGAACCTATCACAACCACATCATAGGTGTATTCGGCCGGAGTCAGGGCTTCACCATGCTTGGCGGTGGCCGTGGCGGCAACCAGAGTCACACCTGCGGCTTCAACACTGGCAGCCACGGCTTTTTTGAGGGCATTGGAAGTCACGGTCGCACCGGAAACCCCGTCAACATCTACAGAGTTGTTGTCTATGATCGCCTGTTTCACATCTTTGAATGCGGCGGCGGCCAACACAGGGTTTTCTTTCTGCTTCAGCACATCGATAGCCACAATACGGCCATCCTGAATGCTGGTTTCTACCTGGATCTCACCATGCTTGCCCTGGGCAGTCCCCTGACTCTTGATGATCTCATGGGTCACCTGACAGCCGGTAATCACCACGGCAGTGGATACGGCCACGCCCAAAACGGATTTGTTCAACTGCATATTCAGTTCCTGTCGATTAAAAAAGGGAGCCTGGCTCCATTGTTAAAACTGGTATCCAAAAGCCAACCCATACTCGATACCGTCGTTGTACTGTGCACCCCAACTGTCGTACTGAGTCAGGTGCAACTTGCCGTAGAAGGCATCGGTAAATTGGGTCTGCCAACCCAGAATGATCTGGTGCCCATAGCTGTCGTAACTGAACAGCTTTTGGTGGTCTTCATCCCTGTCTATCTGCGCTTCGTAGTTGACGGACAAGTTGTGCTTCAATCCGGCAAAACTCAGCGGGTATTTGGCATTGAGCACCAGGGCATAACCTGAAATGTCATTGAAGTTCTCATCTGTTGGTGAGAAATGACCAAAGGTATAGTTGAAACCAACCCCGTAGTTCAGCGCCAAATCGCCAAACTTACTGTTGTGCGTAACCCCCAGATACAGGTTGTCTTCGACCAGAGTCTCACTGGCAGAGATAAAGTTCTGGGCCCAAAAGTTAAAACCGCTTTCACCCAGCTTATGCTCTATGATTGCCAATGATTTTAAAGTGGTTTTACCATCTTCATTCTTCTGGTTTTCCGCGACTTCACCCGGGTTTTCCAGCTTGATATTGGCGAAATAACTGCCCCAATCGGCCAAACCCAAATGATTCAGCTTGAGAAAGGGTTGGTTAAAGACGCCAGGGTTATCATCCTTGGTATCACTGGTATAAAACTTATAACCAAGATCCAGACTTGTTTTGGTTACATCGGCCTGCACATTGGCAGAAAATGTCATAGCCAGTGCCACCCCACTCAACAACCATTTTGAGCTCATAATATTTCCTCAGACAAATACAATGCCAAGTAATTGAAAACTTTAAACACATGAATTGGACGAGAAAATAATAATTAATTGCCACCAATAGCAGCTGTGATCTTGGTCGATTACAATCCTTAAAAAAATAAACTCTGTGGTTTAAGGAAGTAGATAACAGGAGACCACAAGTTAAGTGAAAATTCCGTCAAACAAATTAAAAAGAGACAGACCAAGCTATCTCTTTTTAAAATATTAATAGCCAATCTATAAATATAAGCCTAAGCTCACACTTTCCTTTAATCTGTAATTTCTATCTCGGCAATAAACATCTGCGGTGGCCGATATTCCTTGAACTGCCAACCCAGCTGTTTCGCCAGTCGCTTGACCAACATCAGCCCCAGACCAAAACCTCCCATGCCATCCTGTAAGCTTGAGTTGCTGACTCGGATGCACTTGCCCCGCTGCTCCACCTTGACTTCGCCGGTGCCATGCTCGAGCGCATTGCGCAGCAGATTATTGAGCATGATGCACAGAGGCTCTTTCAGCACCAGTAGTTGGGTATCGTCACAATCCAATTGAATAACCCCCTGCTTGCCCTGGGCGTGCTCCTGCTCAGTTGCCAGCTGCCGCAACAACTCGGCCGGAGCCAAGCGCTGTTTTTCCAGCCTGGTGCTGCTCTTGTTGGTGAGCCACAACAGGGTTTCTATGATGGACTTCATCTGCGCCGTCGCCTGGCTGGCAGCCAGTACTGGCCCGGTCAACTTGCCCTTTTGCAAGGTGAGCAGCTCAAAGGATGACTGGCAGATAGCCACAGGAGTGCGCAGTTCGTGGCTGGCAAAACGCAGGAAGTTGAGTTCCCGCTGCTGGGCCTTTTGTAGCTGCTGCAGCGAAGTATTGAGCGCATCCACTATCGATTGCAGCTCGGCATAGCCTTGTTTGGGAAAACTGAAGCCATTCATGCTTTGCCAGTCGTGCTGTTTGATCGCCTGACTGATTTTGTGCACCGGGGTGATCACTTGCTTTTGCATATGAAACGCCAGGCTGGCCACCACCCCGAAGGTCATCACTATCAGCAATAAAATGGCGGTCATGTTCTTGGGCGCAAAAACAAGATCATGGGTGGCATCATAATGCAGCCACAGATACAGCGGCTGGCCTGAAGCCGTGTAATGCACACTCAGGGCATCGATATAGGGGCCATCAAGATGCTGATAACGAATACCCGTTTCTGCAGTGGGAGGCTGAAAGTCATTGATGGCTTTGATCTTATCCGGCACCCGCTGCCAGTCGGCAAACACGCTGATGTTGTCGGTATCCAGCTCTGTGCTGCCCTGAAGGAATACCGCTTCAGCCGCCTGCCCTGCGTTACGCAGAGTGATCTCATGCATGGAAAACATGCCGGTGCACATCATGCAAAGGGGGATGATGCTATTGATGGCCAGAGTGACCGCCAGAAAAATAAGCCCGTAAATTTGATAGCTGCGCTTGAGGCTGAACTTGGGCATCATCTTCAGTCACTCCTCAGGCAGAGTCCTACCCCGCGAATGGTGTGGATCAGTTGACTGTCGAACGGCTTATCCACCACCCGCCGCAACAGATGCAGATGGCTGCGCAGGCTGTCGCTGTCAGGTGGGCAGTCGGGCCAGAGCATACGCTCTATCTCTTCCCGCTCCACGGTTTCCGGGCTGCGGCGAGCCAGCAAGGCCAGTATCTGCCAGCCGGTGCGGCTCAGGGACAACAACTGCCCTTGGCGATAGGCCTCGTGTTTGCCAAAGTCCATCTCCAGCTCACCCAGTTGTAATCTTGGTGGTGCCGGACGGCGCTGAGCCACGACTCTTAGGCGGGCCACCAGCTCCTCCATGGCGAAGGGTTTGATCAGATAATCATCGGCGCCGGCATCGAAGCCGCTCAACCTATCATCCAAACCGCTGCGGGCGGTCAGCATGATCACCGGCGTGGTCATACACTGGGCCTTCCAGCCCTGGCATGCTCGAACACCGTCCCCGTCGGGCAAGTTGAGATCCAGCACCACCACATCGAAATGCTGCTGTCTCAGCAGTTCATTGGCCTGAGCCAGGGTTTCGGCATAGTCACATTCAATGCCTTTTATCGCCAGGTACTGAATAATATTGTTTGCCAACAGACGATTATCTTCGACCAGCAGAATTAACATGTCAGATCAACTCAAATTGATGGGCCAGATGGATCAGATTTGCCCTGTTGCTGGCACCCAGTTTCTTGCGCATTGACTCCATATGGTATTCAACCCCACGAACACTAATGTGCAGTCGATCAGAGATCTCATGATTTTGTAGTCCGGTTGCGGCCATTCGCAGCACTTTTCTGGCATTGGCCTTGAAGATCCGGCTCTGCAGAAAGGGGTTGAACCTCTGTCTGTCATGTTCAAACAGCAGACTTTGCACCAAGATCAAGGTCTGCTGTACCCGTTCCGGATCCGGCTCGGGACGGCCCGATGCCAGCAATATGAAACGACCAAACCAGGTCGGGTTGGCATAGCTGGGGACAGGAAAGCTCAGAACAGTGTCGTAACCATGTTTGGCAAACAGAGTTTTTACCGGGTCGTGCTCTTGCCAGCGATACCGCCAGGCTTTATCTGCGCTTAAAGACTCGGCAAAGTTACTGTCGCTGCGGGCAAAATGTTCCAGATAATACTGTTGCAGGGTCGCTATCCTACCGGAGGAAGCCAGTGAGGCTATTGGCCTTCGCAGCCACACAGGGGCGAACAAGCCTTGATTTTCCGGGTGTTCCAAATACTCCCTGGCATTGCTTGGCAGCCCCTGAAACCAGAACCCCTGGAACCCCAGCCTGGCGATCAGCGGGCCGACGGTTTGCAGTACTTGTCTGAAACTGCTCTGTGCTTCCGTGAGTGCAGCCTGATTCAATACTGTACTCATGCGATTACTCCTCAAGAATAAGAATCAAAGCCAACATAACTCAGGCTACGAATTGAACAAAGACAGTTGAAACAGATATTTAGAATAGGCTGCAAAAATGTAACCCCATGTAAAAACTACGGAGTTTTTGACGTTATTTTCACGTCACCTCCACTATGCTGATAAGGCCAGCTTCGAGCCGCTGTTTATAGCGCATGCCTGCCGCCAATGGCAGCGATAGTGGCCTCGAGCTCACTGAACCCCTGTCTGTTTGCTGTTGAATTTCCGAACAATGAAACCGTTGACCCTGAAAGCCAAGGCTGTTAATTATATTCGTACTCAGTAAAGTATAAGGATATACAAGATGAACAAATGGATATTATTAGCATGCTTTTCAGCAGGTTATACTTCATCTACCGCAATCGCAGAACCTGTCTCGGGTACGCTGCAACGCATTGAAGCCCATGCGGAATATTTTGGCTTTCAAGATCCGCAAGCCTACCTTCACTTCTCCGCCGAACTGAACCGGCTGATGGCCGGTGACAAGACACTGGGCGAGCCGATACTGTCTTCAACCACTTACAGCCAAACTCTGGGGGCCGGAATGGCCTTCTCGGCTCTTTCCAGTCAGCAACGAAGCGAACTCAGGGAGCTGGTTCAGGCGCGTAGAGCCAATATGGCCAAGAGCCTGGGGGTGAGCGAAGCGGCGCTGCAACAGAGGGTTGCGCAATATGCTGCCTATTCACGGCTGAATGCCAGGCTGCATGAGATCCCCATTGCCAAGGTAGTTCAAAACGCCTCACTCAGTGACAGCCCCAGACATCTGGAACTCAGTACAGAACAGCTGGCTGAATTGGGAGAGCCAGACTCACCGATAGCCCAGTTGGCCATTACTCAACTGGCGGCGCAGGCAGGTGTGCCCCAATTCACTCCGTTCGTGGTGCACTTCAGCGCCCGCGGTTCAGAGCAGAGATTTATCTACAATGACTTCTCCGGAGCCTGGAGCATTTCCGCCGAGACGGTGTGTCCAAGCCGCGAATGTGGCTCGAAAACCCAGTGAGCAAAGGCTATTCCCGATTCCCTAAACAAAGAGCCCCGGTGGTTAATCCTACCGGGGCTTGGTTTCCTTAGAACTTCATCAGGAACTGAGTCGAGGCCTCGACATCCGGGGTAAACAACCTGTCCTTGTCGTAGTAAGCCACCTGTTTGCGCAGCGCCTTTAACAGTTGCTCATTCTGGGGTGACAACTGCCTGTGGTTCACTTTCTTCTGCAGATCCATCGCCTGGGCCACCTGCATCAGCTCAAAACCATAGATGCGTGCCACGCCATCCACCACCTTGCTGAGGTTCTTGCCGGCCTGGAAGTAGTTGCTGAAGTTATCCTCGATACCGCCTTGGTTGGCTATACCATAGAAGGATACGGGATTGGCCGCATGGGCTATCTCGACAAACAGGGCGGTGAAGCCATTCTGCAGGGTATAGAAAGCCTGACCATTGGCATCATCAGGGTCGACCAAGGCTCTTGGCAAACCCGTGAAGTAAGGGTCAATCAACTTGATCTGGCGATTACTGGAGTATTTGCCCAACTGCGCCATGGCATTGATAAAGGCCTCGGTCTGGGACGCCAATTGGATGGTATCGAAGTTGGCCGAGGAGTTAATCGCCCCAGATACCGTCCCTTGGGTAAAATACTGTGCCACTTGAGGGGCATCGGCGTAACGTCCGGGTTTGGCATTGATGTAAACCGTAGGATTATCATCAGAGCTGTTAATCTGAATATTCACCAAGGTTTCCAACTGCTGCAACTGCGACATGGCATGGGCCACAGGCCAGTGAGCACCACGATAGGATAGCGCATCCTGCAACGGCCGCTTCTCGTCACGCTGGAATAGATATCCCCCCTCCAGATTGGCCAAAATCTCTTGACCTACCTTCTCGACATTCGGCATAGGTCTGGCCGCCAGGGTATGAGGTAGCAGAGGGCTGATATTGCCGTTGATCCCCTCAAGGGCCGCGGCAATGAGTCTGGGAGAGAATTGAATGATCTGGCGGGCATCACCAATGGCGTTGACCACCTGTGCCGTTGCCAGGGCGTTGTTGGACAGAATCGAGAGTGAGTCCTTGCCAAAGGGCACCAGCGGCTTGATCCCGGCCTGCTTCATCGCCTTGGCGGCAGACATCCGCTGGCCTTTGTAGAACACATCCCACTCGCCCATCATGGCGGCGCCTATGTGTGAGGCCAACAGGATATCACTCAACCCCACAGAGCCATCTTCCGGCACCACGGGGATAATGTCTTCGTTGATAAACTCCTGGTAAATGCGGGCCACGTCCGGCTGCACACCCACATGCCCCGTGGCTATCTGATTCAGGCGAATCGTCATCGCCATTTTCACGGTTTCCGGCGCTATGGGTTGGCCACTGGCCGCCGAGTGGGTAAACAGCATATTGCGGTTAAAATCTTCCGACAGTTTGCGGGCTTCGGCACTCAAAGAACCGTCTTTACCAAATACCGGGGTATCCTTGTTCTTGCCCACCCCAACGGTGAGCCCGTATACGGGAGTGCCTTTACGGGCAGAATCTATCAGGAGTTCATGGCTTGCATGAATTGTCTTTTGCGCTTCTTTGCTGAGAGCCACCTGCACTTGTTTATCTTTCAGCTGCAGTAGCTGCTCTATCTTGAGTGACTGACCATCCAGGGTAATCACCTCTGCCGCAGAAGCGCACCCCAGGGGTAAAGCCACTGCCGAAACTATCAATATATTGGATAAGCCTCTCATCAACACTGTTCTCCAAGAATAAAACGACTTAATCAGAACTTATTAATGTGAACGCCAAAAGCACTATTGATAATTTAAATGGCTGCCACATTAAAGCACTACTTTACTTATATAAGTTATTTATCCAGCAGCTAATAAAAACTGGTATAAATATAAAATTCTTTTTTAATTAACTCAGTTAGGAAATTACAACACAGAAAATAACTTAAAAAGCGAGATTGGGTATTTATTCAGACTGGATTGCAAATATGTAAATTACTGCCCTTGAGTGCCGTTTTTTGACATTACTTTGACAAAACAAAATTTAGGGAGGTGCAGTTTGCTTTCATTGCTATAACCACAACAGAAAGGGAGAGTCACTCCGGGTGACTTGCAGGGCTCGGCAAATTGGTGAAAGATAGAGCGCTTCAACAATAACAATTATCCTGTACCCGGAGCCTTTCATGCGCATGCTGTCCCTGCTCTGGCTCGCTGTCGCGACGTTACCTGGCGCCGCTCTTGCCGAACCAGCCACCCAAGCCAACACCTATATCAATGATGCCATTTTGCCGCCGCTCAAACCCTGGAGTGGTGCCAGCGAGGCCTTAATGCGTGCAGCCGACGACGGCTGGGCCACACCTTTTGAGCAATCCGGCGGTATTGAAAGCCCAAGTTATCAGCAGACCTTTGCCTGGCTGGATAGGCTGATGACCCAAAGCAACAAGCTTAACAAGGTGAGCCTGGGCAAGAGCCCCCAGGGGCGGGATATCTGGATGATAGTGGCCAGCGCCGAAGGTGCTGCCACCCCGGCACAGCTGAGACGTAACCACAAGCCCAATGTTCTGGTGCAAGCCGGGATCCACTCGGGTGAAATTGACGGCAAAGATGCCGGCATGATGTTATTGCGGGATATCATAGTCGGCGACAAGGCCGGGCTGTTGGAACAGGTCAACCTGCTGTTTGTGCCGATTTTCAGTGTCGATGCGCACGAGCGCTCCAGCCAAAGCAACCGGGTTAACCAACGCGGCCCTCTGAACATGGGCTGGCGAACCACCAGCCAAAACATCAACCTCAATCGTGACTACGCCAAGGCCGACAGCATGGAGATGCAACACATGCTGACCGCCATCAACGACTGGCAGCCGCAGCTGTATATCGATGTGCATGTCACCGACGGTATCGACTACCAATATGATGTGACCTTTGGTTACAACCTGTCTCAGGGGCTGAGCCCCGCCGGCTACAACTGGCTGCAGCAGGAATATCGCCCGGCGATAGAACAGGCGCTGACCCAGGCAGGTCATATCCCGGGGCCTCTGGTCTTCGCCTTGGACAATACCGATTTGAGCAAGGGCATGTCACTGTGGAATGCCTCGGCCCGCTACTCCAACGGTTACGGCGATGCCAGACACCTGCCGACCATATTGATTGAAAACCATAGCCTCAAGCCGTTTCGGCAACGGGTACTGGGCACTTATGTGATGCTGGAGCAAACCCTTAAGACTGTGGGGGCCAAAGCGACCAAGCTGCGCGCAGCGATAGAGAAAGACAAGTACCGCTATCCACGGCTGGTGACCCTGACCTGGAAGTCACAAAAGCAGCAGCAGGGCTGGGATTTCAAAGGCATAGACTATCAACTGGAACAGAGCCCTATTTCGGGCAAACAAGTGGTGCGCTGGACCGGTGAGCCCAAGCTTTATCCCAACCTGCCGGTAATAGGCAACACAGAGGCGGATATCCGGGTCAGCCGCCCGGCCGCTTACTATATTCCGCCCCAGTGGCAGGAGGCGATTGCCAAGCTATCGCTGCACGGCATTCGTATGAGCCGCCTGGAGCAACCTCAAACACTGAAGCTGCAACAGTATCGCCTCAGCGAACCCCAGTTTGCCGCCAGTGACTATGAAGGCCGCCAGAGAGTCAGTGCCAAAGCCAAACTGGAAAAGGTTGAACTCACCTTGCCCACCGGTACCGTCAAAATAAGCACTGAGCAGCCGCTTGGCGATCTGGCGATGATACTGCTGGAGCCGCAATCGCCCGACTCACTGCTGCAGTGGGGCCTGTTCAACACCATATTCACCCGCACCGAGTATATTGAGGACTACGCGGTTGAACCTTTGGCACAACAGATGCTGGCCAACTCCAAAGCGCTCCAGGCCGAATTTGACCAGGCGCTCAAAGACCCGGCCTTTGCCGCAGATGCCAAGGCTAGGTTGCGTTGGTTCTACGAGCGCAGCCCTTACTATGACAAGGCTTACCAGGCTTATCCCGTTTATCGCGCCAGATAGGCCCTGACAATAAGCTATCCAGGAGTCGAGCGATGAAGCAGCAGGATGAGTTACAGGGAGGCTGCCTATGCGGCGCCATACGTTATCGCCTCGAGGGTGAACCGTTCGATGCCGACCACTGTTACTGCAGTCAATGCCGTAAGAGCACAGGGGCTGTAGTGGGCAGTTGGATGGACTTCAAACTGGAGCAACTCACTTGGCAGGGTGAAGCCGTGCGGGAATACGCCTCTTCGGCCAAGATCCGCCGCGGCTTTTGCCCAAACTGTGGCACCAGCCTGAGTTATCGCAGTCTCGACCATCCCGAATTTATCAGCTTGAGTATTGCTTCTTTGGATGACCCAGACAGGGTGGCACCCAGATATCATATCTACTGCGCCGACAAACCCGCCTGGCTGGAGATTAGCGACGACTACCCCCGTTATCCCGGTAATCGCAGTCAAGGCGACTAGCCGACGGCAGAAGCGTTATTGCGCAATAAAAAATCCGCCCTGTGGCGGATTTTTTGTCATTCATTGAACCAAAGATTACATATCACAAGGCTTCAGCGGCTTACGCAGCTGCGCCCGGACATTATCCATACCGGCATAAAACTCTTTCATCATCAGCAGGCCCATCATCTTGCCGTTGTCTGTAATGATCAGCTCATCCGGGTTGCTGGGATCATTCTTGATGGCGCCAATCAGCTTCATCGAGCTCATCTCTTTGAACAGGGCCGTGTCCAGATTAACGCCGAAGGTGTCGCGGAAATATTTGCGCGACAGACGACCGGAGAACATCCCCAGCAGGAAACGATACTGCATCACATCTTTCTTGCTGTACTGCTTTTGCTGCTCAACACCCATCTTGCCGCTGGCGATCCGCTCCTGATACTTGCGCAGCGAGAAAGTATTCACATGCAGGGTATCGTTGAGGAAACTGAATGAGCCTGAACCCACACCCAAGTATTCGTCGTAATCGATAACGTACTCGTCAAAGCCCTCATCGTTGGCCTTACCAAAGGCCCAGGCCGACAACTGGTTGTACTGGCCATTGAGGGTATTGAGGATCATCCGGTACTGGTTGGCCATATCGGCCTGAGGCGCAGCCAGTTTCCCTTTGACGCTCTTGCGGGTCTGGTGGGTGATCATCAGGGGATAAGTGGTGATCTGACGCGGATCCAGTCTGGAAGCCATATCCAAGTCATGCTGGATCACTTCGTCTGTCTGACCGCGGAAACCGAAGATCAAATCGACATTGATAATAGGAAACAGCTCTTTGGCAGCCATGATCTTGTCGAATGTTTGCTGGCCGGTGCCAAACTTTTCCAACCTGTCTGTCATCTTGAGGATGTCATCATTAAAGCTCTGCACCCCGATGGACATGCGGTCAACCAATCCCTTGAGCTGTTTAAAGCCCGGGCTGTCCAAGTGTTGGGGATCCGATTCACAGGAGACTTCCTTGATGGAAGGGAACAGGGTCTTGGCATACTCGATAGTGCGCGCCAGTTCATCTTCCAGCACAGTCGTAGTGCCGCCGCCTATGTACATGGACTCGAAGTCATAGCCCAACTGCTTGACCATATCCATCTCTTTACGCAGCGCCACAAAATAGGCACGAGCCTTGTCTTCCTTGAACAGGAAGCGGTGGAAGGTACAGTAAGAGCAAAGCGTGTGGCAGAAAGGCACATGGGCATAGAGCATGTATTTCTTGCCCTCTACCGGAGCCGGCATCACATCAGCAGAAATAGTGTCCAGCCTCAGGTTCTTGTCAACATAGTACTGCATCACCCGCTCCATGGCCCCCAGCATCCAGTTGGGTACTGTGATATTGGCTTGGTATGGAGTGACCAGTTGGCGATCGAGAGTTTGGATAATTGATGACATAAGGCTTCCTGTTAGTTTTGCTAATCCTTAGATACCACAAACAGTTAGGTGATTTCCAAGGTACTGCCAGCTGTTTGTAGACTACCTCCTGCACAGGAGTCAAAACGTGAACTGGCTAGAAGTTAACAATACCTATCAGTATCGAGAGTGGCGTTTTGTTAAGCAGATCATGTTTTAGCATTAACGGATGAAAAATCAACCTTTCGAGGGGTGCCTTTACACCAGGCAGCAAAAAGGGGTCCGCAGACCCCTTATTTTCAGCTGAGCTTAAACTGTCTGACCACACTGGAGAGCTGATCTTTGGCAGCGGCCAGTGCCGCGGTGCTGCCGAGTGTCGCCTTGCCACTCTGATTCAGCTCTTCCACCATTTCGCGAATGACACTGAGGTTGCGGGTAATCTCTTCAGAAACCGAGCTCTGCTCTTCGGCAGCCGTGGCTATCTGGCTACTGAGGCCATTGATATCAAATACATGCTCGGTCAGCCCCTGCAAACTTTCGGCCACCAGAGTCGTGGTATCGGCCGTTGCCTGACAGCTCTGGCGGGTACGATTCATGGCGTTCACCGCCGAATCGGCTCCCTGACGCAGCTGTTCCAACATATTGTTGATCTCTGAAGTGCTGGCCTGGGTGCGTGCCGCCAACGCCCTGACTTCGTCTGCCACCACGGCAAAGCCACGTCCCTGCTCACCGGCTCGGGCCGCTTCGATGGCCGCATTCAGCGCCAGCAGGTTGGTTTGCTCGGCAATCTCACCTATCACATCCAGCACACCGGCAATTCTACGGGTGCTTTCATCCATCTCGGCAATGGTCTGGGAGGCACTGTCGACTTCGCTGACCAGCGCCATCACATTGTTGGAAGCCTGTTCGACCGCCTGACGGGACTCATCCCCTTGAGCTCTGGCCTTATCGGTCAACTGTGCGGCGGAGGCAGCATCGTTGGCAACCCCTTGAGCGGTAGCGCTCATCTCTTCAACCGCGGTGACAACCTGGTCGGTTTCCAAGGCGTGGGCCTGCAATGCCGCCGAGTTGGACTCAGACTGAACATTGAGCTCACCGACCTGCTGCGCCATATGTTCCGAGGCTTGGGCGATTTCACGGATCATGACTTGTAATCTGTCGCTGAGCTGATCCAGATCGGCCGCCAGAGTGCAGAGTTCATTCTTGCCCTGGATCCCTATCTTGTGGGTCAGGTCGCCGACCGCCAGCTTGGCGACAGATTGTTGGATCCGGCTGACAATGGCCACCAGATGGCGGCTCATAAGGAGTGCCATCAGCAAGGAAGCCACTATGGCAAACAGGATCAGACCGAGCAGAATAGCTTCGGCATTATCCACCTCGGAAACCGTCATCTGCCCCAATTCCTGGTTACGCTCGGTTATCTGCGCCACCAGCAGATTGATCTCGGCACTCACCTCAGGGCCCAGATCTCGTCTTACCGGAGTGAGAACCGGCTCTGTGCCGGTTCGCTCGGCCAGCGCCAGCTCATCGAAATAGAGACGGGTGTATCTGTCGATTCCAGGTTTGAGAACGGCGATTCGCGCACCACCATTCTTCATAAAGGCAGTGTCGAATTTACTCAGGCGGGCTATCAGGTCATGCACTCTGTCTTGATGCTGGCGTACCCCTTGAGTGTTGTGCACCAGGGAAGCCAGTCGCAGTTGATAGAACTCTTCACGGATCCCGGCGAAAGTCTCGGTCAGATTGTTGTTGTTCACCAGACGTTCGCTGACGTCATTGAGTTGGAAAAAAGCACGATAAGCAAAGATGCCGATCACTATCAGTAGCACACTGGACAGCAAAGACGGCAGCATGGATAACACACTGGTTCTGGTATTGTTGATCATGATGGTATCTGATTGAATGAAGAAAAAGACTCGTAACTTTGTTACGTTTGTAGAACCATTTTACATATTGGTGATTAAATAAGCAATCCATCACAATGTCATTAAAAATTGAAATAACTATTAATAAACATGACGTTGTTTTATTTGAATTGTCTTTTTTACACTTTGGCAGTCAAATCGTTAACTATTTTACGGATCAAATCAGAAATTTTGTTACAAAAACAGTTAAACAGCAGAAGAATTAAGCTAAGGATTAAAATAATTTAATGATTAAAAACAGTTAATTAATGCCAATCACTCAAGAAAATGGCACTTTGACCACCTATTTAGAGGTATAAGTGCCATAAATAAAATAATCACCGCTTTATTTTTCATTATTGATAAAAAAAGCCGTGTCGACTGACACGGCTTTTCTGCAAAGGGCTGGCCTCAGTCTCTGTATTTCAGAGTACCGTTGGCCTTGATCTCGTCATACCACAGGTTGTGGTGTTGAGTTGCCCAGTTTTCATCACAGTAACCGGAAACCATACACTCCATACCACCTTCAGACATAACAGTTGCCATAAAGATATGCACTATGGAGAAGGCGCAGATGATGATGGCACTGATTGAGTGCAACACCAGAGCTATCAGGCTCAGGGTACGGCTGGGTTCAAACAGGTTGGGGAACAGCAGCAGCATGCCTGAGGCAGAGATGATCAGCCCAAAGAAGGCAAAGGCCCAGAACCACATCTTCTCACCGGCGTTGGCAAAGCCGGCATCAGGGTGTTTGCCCTTGAAAGGACCGAAGTTGATGTACCCGCCCACGACCATGAACCACTTGACGTCATACATCTTGGGTAACTGGTTCTTGGCCCACAACAGAGTCATCAGCGCCCAGCCGAACATGAAGGGAATCGCCATCACGTCGTGCACTTGCTTGGCACCATTGACCATGGATGCCCAGAAGCCTTCACCCAGATAAGGCTGGAAGAAGAAACGCCCGGCCAACAGCACCAAGCCGGTGAGGATCAGCAGCAAGCAGGGAATCGCCCCCAGCCAGTGAATGCTCACATCAAACTTGGACCAACGATGTACCATCTTGCCGGAGAAACCATGGTGCAGTTTGGAAATACCGTTAACCATGATAAACAGGGCAAAAATGATGATCATGCCGAACAGGGCCAGCATCAACCCGGGGGCCAGCCAGTCGCTGCGCAGCTCCAGTACCCGCAGATCATAGGTGTTGATCGGCTGGTTGTGGAACTGGCTCTGGGACGTGGTGTAACCCGTTGCCCCATCCTTGAGTTGTGCCCAGATCTGGGCGTCGCTCGCTTGTGGTTCCACAGGTGCATCGGCACCATTGGCAAAGCAAACCGCACTGAACAAGAGCGCAATAGCCAAGCCTATGTGTTTGAACCATTTGTTCATATTAACCTCTCTCACCGACCCGGTAGTACCGGGTCGGATATTCGTGCCGTCTGTTACTTCCAGGCGCCGTTTTCGGCACCGCGATAAGCCACACGCTCGCGGTAGATTCCGGAAACCACTTCCGCATCACCGGCCAGCAGGGCCTTGGTTGCACAGAGTTCGGCACACATAGGCAGCTTGCCTTCTGCAATACGGTTGGCACCGTATTTCTGACGCTCGGCATCCGAATGGTTTTCTTCAGGACCACCGGCACAGAAGGTACATTTGTCCATCTTGCCGCGGGAGCCGAAGGCACCTGATTTCGGGAACTGAGGTGCGCCGAATGGGCAGGCATAGAGGCAGTATCCACAACCGATACAGGTATCTTTGTTGTGCAGTACTATGCCGTCTTCGGTGCGGTAGAAGCAGTTGGCAGGACAAACGGCCATACAAGGCGCGTCGCTGCAATGCATACAAGCCACAGAGATAGAGGCCTCGCCGGGCTGACCATCTTTGATGGTCACTACACGGCGACGTTGGATACCCCACTCGAGAGCGGAGTCGTTTTCGTTTTTACAAGCGGTGACACAGCCATTACATTCAATGCAGCGCTTGGTATCACACAGAAATTTCATTGTAGCCATAGTGGCAATTCTCCTCGCTTAAGCTGCACTTATGCTTTGACGATCTGACAAAGCGACGCCTTGGTTTCCTGCATCTGAGTCACTGGGTCATAACCATAGGTCAGCGCAGTGTTACAGGATTCGCCCAATACGTAAGGCACTGTGCCTTCCGGATAGTTGGGTTCCAGGCTCTCGCCGTGCATGATCCCGGCAAAGTGGTAAGGCATCCAGGTCACACCAGGTTTAACCCTTGGGGTCACCATGGCTTGAACCAGAATTCGGCCGCCTTCGGCGCCTTCCAGCCATACCTTCTCACCGTCACGGATACCGCGGTCGGCAGCATCACCAGGGTTGATCTCAACGAACATCTCCTGCTGCAGCTCGGCCAGCCATGGGTTGGAGCGTGATTCTTCACCACCACCCTCGTATTCCACCAGACGACCGGAAGTCAGTACCAGTGGGTACTTGCCACTGACATCTTTCTCCTGGATAGACTTGTACAGAGTCGGCAGACGATGTACCTGCATGTCGTCATAAGTTGGGTACTTGGCTACCAGATCGCGACGGGCTGTGTACAGCGGCTCGCGGTGTACTGGCACCTGATCAGGGAAGGTCCACACGATACAACGGGCCTTGGCGTTACCGAATGGGATACAACCGTGCTTAATGGCAACCCGGACAATACCGCCTGAAAGGTCGGTCTTCCAGTTCTTGCCTTCGGCTTCGGCTTTCTCTTCAGCAGTCAGCTCGTCCCACCAGCCCAATTGCTTGAGCAGCTTGTCGGAGAACTCAGGATAACCGTCCTGGATTTCAGCACCTTTGGAGAAGGAACCTTCGGCCAGCAGGTTCTTGCCTTGATATTCCACACCGTAACGGGCACGGAAGTTACCGCCACCGTCTTTGACGTGCTTGCTTGTGTTATAGAGGATCTGGGTACCTGGATGCTTCATCTCAGGTGTACCCCAACATGGCCAAGGCAGACCATAGGTTTCGCCCTTGCATGGGCCACCTTCGGCTTCCAGAGTCTTGTTGGAGAAAGTGCCCCAGTTCATTGTGTGTTGCTTCAAACGCTCAGGGCTTTGGCCGGACATACCGATAGTCCACATACCGCGGTTGATTTCGCGAGTGATGTCTTCAATCAGAGGCAGACCATTCTCTTTCTTGATACGCTTGGTGTACTGCTCGGCGAAGCCCAGTTTCTGTGCCAGACGATACATGATTTCGATATCTGTCTTGGACTCAAACAGCGGCTCGATAACCTGCTCACGCCATTGGATAGAACGGCCTGAGTTGGAGATGGAACCACGGGTCTCAAACTGAGTCGCGGCAGGCAGCAGGTAGACGCCATCCTTACGACGGTGCATAACACCGGCCATAGTTGGGAATGGGTCAACAACAACGACTGTATCCATCTTGTCCAGTGCATCACGCACGTCACGCTGACGGGTTTCAGTGTTGACAGACTGACCCCAGAAGAAGGCCAGGCGCACGTTGTCTTTCTGTGCCAGCTTCTGCTTGTCTTCCAACACACCGTCGTGCCAACGGGAACAAGGAATACCCGGAGTCGTCATAGGTTCGCGGCCCAGGTAGGTACCCTGGTCGAAGCGGCTCTTCATCCACTCCATATCCAGATCCCATACGTGGGTCCAGTGTTGCCATGCCGCAGAGGTCAGGCCGTAGTAACCTGGCAGGTTATCGAACAGCAGACCCAGGTCGGTAGCGCCCTGTACGTTATCGTGACCACGGAAGATGTTGGTACCACCACCGGAAACACCCATGTTACCCAGAGCCAACTGCAGGATACAGTAAGCACGGGTGTTGGCATTACCTACGTGGTGCTGGGTACCACCCATACACCAAACCACAGTGCCTGGACGGTTATCGGCCATCATCTTGGCGGCCTGGTACAGGTACTCTTCGCTACAGCCAGTGATGTTGGCCACTTCTTTAGGTGGGAACTTCTTGGCTTCTGCACGGATGGTTTCCATCTCGAACACACGTTCTTTGATGAAAGTCTTGTCTTCCCAGCCGTTTTCGAAGATATGCCACAACATACCGTAGATAAACGGAATGTCGGTACCCGGACGGATAGAGCAATGCAGATCGGCATGAGCCGCGGTGCGGGAGAAACGTGGATCAACCACGATCAGCTTGGCATTGTTCTTCTCTTTGGCGATCAGAATGTGCTGCATGGAAACAGGGTGTGCTTCTGCAGGGTTGGCACCAATGAAGAAGATGGCGCGGGCATTCTGAATGTCGTTGAAAGAGTTGGTTTGCGCACCATAGCCCCAGGTGTTGGCCACACCGGCTACAGTGGTAGAGTGACAAATACGGGCAGAGTGGTCGACGTTGTTGGTACCCCACATGGCGGCCAGCTTACGATACATGTAGCAGCCTTCGTTGGAGAACTTGGCACTACCCATAAAGTAAACAGAATCCGGACCCGATTCCTGGCGGATCTTCAGCATCTTGTCACCAACTTCGTTGATGGCCTGATCCCAGCTGATACGCTTCCACTTACCGCCTTCAAGCTTCATTGGATACTTGAGACGCTTCTCACCATGGCCGTGCTCGCGCAGTGCAGCACCTTTGGCACAGTGACCACCGGCGTTGAATGGGTGATCGAAGGCAGGCTCCTGACCAGTCCAAACACCGTTTTGTACTTCGGCATACAGACCACAACCTACGGCACAGGCACTACAAATAGTACGCTTGACTTCGATAGGCGCATCATGAGGTACATCTTTGGCTTCGGCACGACGCATCATGCCGGCACCCAGCATGGAGGCGGCAGCGATACCACCGGCAGTAATACCGGCATTCTTCATAAACTGACGACGGCTGATCCCCAGTTTTGGTTTGTCAGCCTTAGGGGCGACATTGGATGTGCGAGTTAACTTCATCGCTTGAGATCTCCTGGATTAGCTACGCAGGCTGTTGTAATAGCTGCGGATATGCGCTGTTTCGTGATAGCCCTTTTTCGCGGACTTCGCTTCAACAGGCTCATTGGCCTGAGCGGCGCTCACCCCTGTAGCAGCAATCGCGGCACCCGCGGCACTGCCTATGGTGATAGCCTTCAGCAGGGATCTGCGGTTCAGATCTGGCTTCTGGTCTTTCATCTTCGCTCCTGATAATTTTCACCCGCGTTGCGGGTGACACGACTCTCTTTTGTGCACTCCAGCCCTTTAACAACTCAAGCTGCACTCATGTACAAAAAAGGTAAAAATTCCGTTACATATGAATAGAGTCCTTCTATAAGCGTGGGCAATATAAGGCTTTGCAACTGGATGGATTTTGATCTGGGACAGTTTGAATGTAAGCCCCATGGGAACGGCTGTTCAAAGCGTTAACTGCTTCAAACTTTCAATAAAAGGAAAATAGCGAAAGTATCAGTGACGCGCGGATTTTGAAGTAAACAATGTTAAAAAACAGATCATAAAAAAACACCCCGGCAGGCCGGGGTGTTTGCAGTCTTTAATCAGGTCGGGGCTCAATTATCTCGATATTTGAGCGTACCGTTGGCCTTGATTTCGTCATACCAGACATTGTGATGCTGCATCGCCCAGTTCTCATCACAGTAACCGGACTTCATACACTCCATACCGCCCTCAGACAGTACGGTTGCCATCCAGATATGCACTATGGTGAAGGCGATAATGAGCGTGGCACTGACACCATGCACCAACAACGCCGCCATTGAGGCTTCACGGGGCAAATCCAGGTTGGGCAGCACCATCATGATGCCGGAAATGCTGATAAACAGACCGAAAATGGCCAGGGTCCAGAACCACATCTTCTCACCGGCGTTGGCAAAACCCGAATCCGGGTGCTTACCCTTGAAGGGGCCGAAGTTGATGTAGCCACCCACCAGCATGAACCACTTGAGGTCATAGCTCTTGAACAGCTGATCCGGCATCCATTTCACCACAAGTACCGCCCAGGAGGCGATAAACAGTGGCCCGACCCAATCGTGGATCGTCTTGGAGCCATAGATCAGTGCCGCCCAAATATCGCCACTGACATAGGGTTGCAGCACATGCTTACCCAACATGATGTTGAGCCCGGTGAAGATCAAGATAAGACAACTGATTGCCACTACCCAGTGGATGATCAGGTCCGCCTTACTCCAACGGAACACCAACTTGCCGGAAAAACCGTGGTGCAGCTTGGATGGTCCATTCACCAGGTAAAAGAGCACGAACGCCCCAAACACGCCGACTACGGCAATCGCCATAATGGGTGTCAGGTACTGATTGCGCAGCTCCTTGCCCTGATTACCGGCCACGTTGATCAGCACGCCGGTTTCAACCCCCTTGGCTGTGGTATAGCCGGATTCACCGGATTTTACCGCGCGCCAAAGATCGGCCTCACTGGTTTGCGCCTGCGCCTGTTGCTGGCTCGACTGTTCATCGGCGGCCATGGCTGTGGAAGCAAACCCCAGCCCGGCAACCAATACCAGCAGAGCGAACAGACTGCGCAGTGATTTGATTAACATAGTCACTCCTCGTCAGGGTGGGCCTTAGCCACCCCCGCTCTGTCTCAGTTGATCTCACCGGTCTTGGGATTGTAGCCCCAAATCACATTGGGGTTACCCCGGGCGGCCATCCGCTCACGATAGATGTTGGATACCACTTCCGCGTCACCGGCCAGCAGTGCCTTGGTGGAGCAAAGCTCGGCACACATAGGCAACTTACCTTCGGCGATACGGTTGGCACCGTACTTCTTACGCTCGGCTTCAGAGAAGTTTTCCTCTGGACCACCGGCACAGAAAGTACACTTATCCATCTTGCCGCGACTGCCGAAGGCGGTCTTTTTCGGGAACTGAGGCGCCCCGAAAGGACAGGCATAGAAGCAGTAGCCACAACCGATACAGGTATCTTTGTTGTGCAGCACTATGCCATCGTCAGTGCGGTAGAAACAGTCTGCAGGACAAACGGCCATACAAGGCGCGTCGGTACAGTGCATACAGGCAACTGAAATGGACGCTTCACCGGGCTGACCATCATTGATGGTCACCACGCGGCGACGCTGGATACCCCACTCGAGCGCGGAGTCGTTTTCGTTTTTACAGGCTGTGACGCAACCGTTACACTCGATGCAGCGCTTGGTGTCACATAAGAATTTCATGACTGCCATAATGGCTTATCTCCTCATCAAGTACGGTTAGGCTTTGGTGATCTGGCACAGGCTGGATTTGGTTTCCTGCATCTGTGTCACCACATCATAGCCGTAAGTCAGAACCGTGTTGGCCGATTCACCCTGAACGTAAGGTACAGTACCTTCCGGATAGTTCTTCACCAGGCTCTCGCCTTCGAAGATACCGGCGAAGTGGTACGGCATGAAACATTCACCGTTGATCACCCTTGGCGTTACCATGGCCTTGACCTTGATCTTGGCGCCTTCTGGGCTGTGTACCCAAACATCGTCGCCATCGCGTAGACCGCGGTCGGCTGCATCGCCTGGGCTGATCTCAATAAACATCTCCTGCTGCAACTCGGCCAGCCAGGGGTTGGAACGGGTTTCTTCACCGCCGCCTTCATATTCCACCAGACGACCAGAGGTCAGTGCCAGCGGGAAGTCTTTGGCGAAGTCTTTGTCCTGAATTGACTTGTACAGGGTCGGCAGACGCGCCACCATACGGTCTTCGTAGGTGGGGTACTTGGCGACCAGGTCACGACGAGGCGTGTACAGAGGTTCACGGTGCAACGGAATGTCGTCCGGGAAGTTCCATACGATACAACGAGCCTTGGCGTTACCATAAGGGATACAGCCGTGAGCTATGGCCACACGCTGAATACCACCGGAAATATCGGTTTTCCAGTTTTTGCCTTCGGCGTGTTTCTTCTCTTCTTCGGTCAGGTCATCCCACCAACCCAGCTGCTTGAGCATCTTGTCGGTAAACTCAGGGTAACCATCCTGAATCTCACTGCCTTTGGAGAAGGAACCTTCGGCAAGTATGTTGTTGCCATTGTGCTCAACACCGTAACGGGCACGGAAGTTACCACCGCCGTAGCGGACTTCACGGTCGGTACGATAGAGGATTTGGGTACCTGGATGTTTCATCTCAGGCGTGCCCCAACATGGCCATGGCAGACCATAAGTTTCACCCTTGGCTGGGCCGCCGGGTGCTTCGAGGGTATCAAAGTCGAAGGTACCCCAGTTTTCCTGGTGCATCTTCAGACGCTCAGGGCTCTGACCTGTGTAACCTATGGTCCACATACCGCGGTTGAACTCGCGGGTGACATCTTCAACCAGCGGCTCTTCACCGTTGACCTTGATGTGCTTACAGAACTCTTTCTCAACGCCCCACTTCTTGGCCAGCTTGTACATGATCACATGGTCAGGCAGCGACTCGAACAGAGGGTCGATGACCTGAGAACGCCACTGCAGTGAACGGTTGGAAGCTGACACAGAACCATAGGTTTCGAACTGAGTCGCTGCCGGCAGCAGGTAAACGCCATCTTTGCGCTGGTGCATAACACCGGCCATGGTTGGGAATGGGTCAACGACGACCACAGTGTCCATCTTGTTCAGTGCTTCACGCACCTCACGGCCACGGGTTTCGGTGTTGACAGACTGACCCCAGAAGAAGGCCAGACGAATATTGTCTTTCTGGGCAATCTTGTTCTTGTCTTCCAGCACACCGTCGTGCCAGCGGGAACAAGGGATACCGGCTGAAGTCTGTGGCTTCTGGCCCAGATACTCGCCTTGGTCGAAACGGCTGCTGACCCAGGCGGGATCCAGATCCCACACATTGCTCCAGTGCGCCCAGGCGCCGGAAGTCAGACCATAGTAACCAGGCAGGTTATCGAACAGCAGACCAAAGTCAGTGGCGCCCTGTACGTTGTCGTGACCACGGAAGATGTTGGTACCACCACCGGAAACACCCATGTTGCCCAGGGCCAACTGCAGGATACAGTAAGCACGGGTATTGGCGTTACCTACGTGGTGCTGAGTACCACCCATACACCAAACGATAGTGCCGGGCTTGTGCTCGGCCATCATCTTGGCGACGCGACGCATTTGAGCCTCACCGACACCGGCAACATGCTCAACCTCGGCAGGATTGTACTTCTTCACCTCTTCGCGGATACGTTCCATGCCGTACACACGCTGATCGATAAAGCTCTGATCTTCCCAGCCATTTTCGAAGATATGCCACAGCAGACCGTAGATGAAAGGAATGTCGGTACCGGGACGGATATGCACGTACTCGTCAGACTTGGCTGCAGTACGGGTGAAACGTGGATCAACCACTATGACTTTGGCACCGCGCTCTTTACCTACCAGAATGTGTTGCATCGCCACAGGGTGAGCTTCACTGGGGTTGGAGCCGATAAACAGCATGCACTTGGCATTGTGCATATCGTTGAAGGAGTTGGTTTGCGCACCATAGCCCCAGGTGTTGGCCACACCGGCTACAGTGGTAGAGTGACAAATACGCGCCGAGTGGTCGACGTTGTTGGTGCCCCACATGGCTGCGAGTTTGCGGTACAGGTAAGACTGTTCGTTGGAGAACTTGGCACTACCCATGAAGTACACAGAGTCAGGGCCGGATTCTTCGCGGATCTTCAGCATCTTGTCGCCGACTTCATTGATAGCCTGCTCCCAGCTGAGACGCTTCCACTTACCGCCTTCGAGTTTCATTGGATACTTGAGACGTTTCTCACCATGGCCGTGCTCACGCAGTGACGCGCCCTTGGCACAGTGACCACCACGGTTGAATGGATGGTCCACGGCAGGCTCCTGCCCGGTCCAAACACCGTTTTGCACTTCGGCGTAGATACCACAACCTACTGAGCAGTGAGAGCAGATAGTACGCTTCACTTCAGTGGGTGCATCGTGAGGAACATCTTTGGCTTCGGCTTTACGCATCATTCCTGCGCCCAGCATAGATGCTGCAGCAATCCCACCGGTAGCCAAACCGGCAGACTTAAGGAACTGACGACGATTCAGACCCAGAGCGGGCTTTTCAGCCACTGCGACCTGGTCTGTTTTGCGGGTTAATCGCATCACACACTCTCCTTATCGTTATTTGTTACGCAGTGAGGCGTAATAATTGCGCACATGGTCAGTCTCACGGTAGCCCTCACCCTTTGGCACTTCTGGTGCTTCAGGCTTGGCCGCCAAGGCTTGACCACTGACAGTCGCAACCGCGCCTGCCGCACTGCCGATCGCCAATGCCTTGAGCAGTTGACGACGACCCATGTCGGAAGCTTGCTTCTTCATAGTGTCTCCTCGTGTTGAAGGTAGACGGGGGAAACTCCCCCGCATGCTTTAGCCCGTGTTGCCACGGGCAAATTCTCAGGCCAACTCGCTGGCCTTGGGCTGGATCTGTACCGCCGGGGTTTCCACCACGGGCGTGCTCAGCACCAGCTGTTCAAACTCATTGATTTCGGTTTCAAAGAAGGCCCGGCCGAGTTGTGCCACCACGGCGTAAAACGCGGCGGAGGGACAACGGGACAAGGTATCGAAGAAACGTATGATCCAGCTGCCGATATGGCGGCGGTAGAAGGCCAGTTGCTGATGGGCCGGAGCTTCCAGCAGCAATACGCTCATCACCTCGCACAGGGCGGCAACATGATCTTCCGGCTCCTTGACGTTTTCTTCGCGCTCGAAGCCCAGCTGCATCAGATCCTGACGCAGCAAAGCCAAGGGCTTGTCCATCAGCGAACCTGTCATAAACCAGCTGCCATAGGGCAGGATTTCCCCCGAGCCCACGCCGAGGAAGATGTTGAAATACTCATCTTCCAACTGATTACTGTCGAACTGGACGGCCGCCAACTTGAGCGCCAACCAGGCCTTGGTCATATCACTGTCGTCATTGGCGTCGACTTCGAGGTCGCCAAGAAAACTCAGCAATTCCGGGCTGGGGTGACGCCTCAGCAGCGCCGCCAGCAGCTGATAGATATCTGCTCTAAGCTGATCGTTTTCTGATACTTCTCTTACTGTTTCGGTCATAGCGGATCTCTTATCTCAGTTGCTTTTCCGGATCCTGGAGTATGTCTTCAAACATATCCTTAACCCGGCAATCACCACACATCTTCAAACGCTCAATGTTGGCGCTGAAGGCGCTGTGGCTTCCGACCATATCCAGCATCCGGTGCACCATAGACTGGGTCGCGAACGGCGCTCCACAACGAATACATTCGAACGGAGCTTCTTCTTTCAGGATCCGGCGCTGCTGCCGTGCAGCCTTATCCAGATTGACCTGAGGAGTCAGGCTGATCACCTTCTCCGGACAGGCGGCCTCACACAGACCACACTGCACACAATCCTGCTCGACAAAATACAGTGCCGGAGTGTCGCCACCGTCGGTCAGCGCCTGGGTAGGACAGGTCGCGACACAAGACATACACAAGGTGCACTTGTCGGCATTGATATTCACCAAGCCATAAGGAACATTGCCCATGGCCAGTTGGGTATCAACATTGGCTGCCTGCTCATTGAGGTGATCGATAGCGGCATACAGCTGGGTGCGCTTGTTACCCTCAGTGAGCGCCGCAGGCACTATCACAGGCCAGTCCAGACTTACATCCAGTATAGGCCAGAGATTGGCAAGCTCGGCTTCGTCGATAACCCGAATCCTTTGTGGCTGCCCCATCTCATCCAAAATGGCATTGGCCAATCCCAGTTCACCCTTGAGCATCTGAGTCAGAGTCGGTGCTGTGGCACTGGTGTTGAGGATCAACACCTGGCGCGCCCCCCAGGCCAAAGAAGCCATCCAATGATCCATGCTGGCAACCGTGACTTCTTCTAGTGCTACCGGCAGAACCTCACCCGGCAACTCGTCGCTGATCAGGGCGCCGCCCTGTCCCATGTCGTGGAACAGCACCACAGGCGCGGTTTGGGCCTGCTCGCGGAAGCGGGAAATCAACTTGTTCAGGTATGAATGCAGCGCCTGAGGGGTTGGCTGGTCATAGGCAATGGCCCCGGTTGGACAGGCATTGGTACAGCTGCCGGCGCCGTGGCACAGATAGGGGTCTATCTCAATCTGCTTGGCCACGCTCTTGATAGCATCGGCCGGACAGAAGTTGAGGCAGCGGTTACAACCATTATTGCCGTTGCGGTTATGGGCACAGAGATCGGCGTTGACCTTGACATAGCGAGGCTTGTCAAACTGGCCGATCATCTGGGGCAGCTCTTGCAAGGCTTCGGCCAGTTTCTGCGGGTCCTGACCCACATAGAAATAGCCGGGTGGCAGCATTTCCAGCTGAATTTGCGGCTCGCGGCTCAGGTCGAGGATCAGGTCAAAATGCGGCTTGCGCAGTGCAACCACACTGAGCTCGGCGGCGCCATTGTCATGTTCGACACTCACCTGGAATTGACCGAGGAAACCTTTGATACCAATCAGCTTGTTGTAGTAGCTCTCGACATCTTCGGCGGCAGCCATTACGGCTTCGAGATGGGCCTCTTCCTGGCTGGTGATAGGCTCGTTGGCCAAGATCACTCTACCGGCCATGGCAGACAGTTTGTCTGCCGCCAGCCGAGCCAGATCCTCGGGGCCTATTACCAGGACATTCCCCTCTGTGGTGTAACTTACGGTCGGCGGGATCAGGTTTTGCAGAATCTGAGTCTGCTGGCTGACCTCACGACGCACCTGCCGCAGCGCTTGCTGGGCGGGATTATTGCTCACACTATTGTTCACTTTGCGTTCCTGAACAGTTTATGGCGGTGGCCGTATTCTTTATCTTGCTGCTTTTATTATTGATTTACAGCTTGCTATAGCCTGAACACAGCAATTCACATACCAAAATTATGGGCATTAAAGGCTGTTAAACTGACGTCAAACAACCGGCTTATGAGTTTCGGCCACTGCATCTGTGGCATTTTGGGCCTCTGCAGTCACATCCCCGTCCAAATTGTCCGTTGGCGACTGTGGCGCAGATTGCTCGGCCAACTGTGGCATGCCGACCTCGGCATCCCCTTGGGAAGCATCGGTTTCGGCCAGTGCTTCTTCTGCCTCTTCCGGCTCCTCTTTTTCCAGTACGTGACGGAAAACTTTCTTGGCCAATTCAGCCGAAGCTTCAGCGGTTAGCTTGGGTTGATTGCTGTAATCGAGTGCGTACTCGAGTAAGCCGTCGATTTCATTGAAGTGAGGTTGTTTCCACAGGGTACGCAGTGCAGCGGTCTTGACTGCCGGGTCGACATTCTTGGCCATAAAGCTGGCGAAACTGCCGCCAACCTCGATACCGCTGGGGTCGGGCAAGTCTTCGGCTGTCAGCAATTTTTCTTCCAGCGACTCAGTCTCTGGCAGAGTTTCGAGCGCGGCCTGAGTTTCCGGCTCTGCCTCTGCAACAACTTCCGCTTGGGGAGGAACGTCTTGCAGCGGTTCATCGATAGGGGTTTCACCGTCCTGTACTTGCTGCTTACGCAGTGCCCAGCGGCTGAGGAATCCACTCTTTTCGGCCATCAGTGCCTCCGAATGTTGTCTTCGGCCAATTCCTTGCGGCGGTTAACATGTTTACGTCTGTGGGCGGTGATTTCCACTTCACCGTGGCGGGTAATGAAGGCTTCAATCCAGCAGGCAATGGCCTCCGGCATCGGCATGTTCAGTACTGGGGTATCCCCTTCGAGACAACCGGCTGCGACATTTTGGTCGGCGGAGATGGCGGCTGGGATCCAGTTGCCCTCGACATCTTCGTCGCAAACTATGTAAAGCATGGGATTGTCCATATCCAGATTAAGGCGGTAACTGGCACGCTCATCACGAAACAACTCCAGCAGGACCAGCTTGGCTCCCGGCGGCGCCTCATGGGTGGCGGGCACGATTTGATCCAGCTCCCAGCTGATGGATGTCCAACGACCGACCTGTTTCTCCACTTTTTTCAGTGAAACGTACATGGGCCATACGCTTTCGGAATGTTGCATACTGACTCTCCCTCCCGATAGGATTATTTTCGGGCATAAGTAAGATCCCCAAGACTATGCAATTTTAGTGCCAGTTGCCATTTGAGAAATAAGTTTGAACTTGATCATCTATTTAAGGCTAAAAATAGGACATTTTGTCCAATATGCAATCTGGTTTGGGACATTCATGACCTGAGTGCCGCCGGCGCTTGCTGCGGATCACGCATTTTGCAGCCTGAATCCTGTGACGGTATAAATATTGCTATGCTGTGGCCCATGCTCTCTGTGAAGGTTCGATAATGACCAGTGCCAAACCCCAATTGATCAAGACCAATACCCAGGTGCCTTTGACCATTGCCGTGACTGCGGTCGATGAAAATGGCCAACTGCAGGAGAAGTATGTCGCCTGTGAAAGACCGCTGACTGTCTACCTCAACTGGCGACCGATAGTCACCCTGATGACCTTGGGTGCAAGAGCCGAGGCCCTGGCACTGGGTTACCTTAAGAATCAAGGCTTTATCAATGATGTATCGCAACTGGAATCTGTGATTGTCGACTGGGACGTGGCTTCCGCTGCCGTGATCACCCGTGAGCAGACTGAGAATCTGGACGCCAAGCTGGCCGACAAGACAGTTACCACAGGCTGTGGCCAGGGCACTGTCTTCGGCGGCTTTATGGAAGGATTGGACGACATAGTCCTGTCGCAACCGAAACTGAAGCAGAGCATGCTCTACTCCCTGTTGAAAAACATCAGTGAATACAACCAGACCTACAAGAATGCCGGCGCAGTTCACGGCTGTGGTCTGTGTGAAGCGGATAAGATAAAGTCCTTTGTCGAAGATGTTGGCCGCCACAATGCGGTGGATACCCTGGCCGGTGAGATGTGGCTGGAGCAGGACAGAGGCGACAACAAGATTTTCTACACCACGGGGCGGCTCACATCCGAGATGGTTATCAAGGTCGCCAAGATGGGGATCCCTGTGCTCTTGTCCCGCAGCGGTGTCACCCAAATGGGCCTGGAACTGGCACAAAAGCTGGGGATCACCATGGTCGCCCGCGCTAAAGGGCGCCATTTCCTGGTGTACAATGGTGCCGACAATATCGAGTTTGATGCCAGCAATCCACGCTGATACCCAAGATACCAAGGAGATGTGATGACGGAGCCCAGCGAACTTGTCTATATGAGCGCCAAGCAGGTGGCCGAGTATCTGGACCTCAACGAAAAGAAGGTCTATGCCATGGCCAACGAGCGTATGCTGCCGGCGACCAAAATCACAGGTAAATGGCTGTTTCCAAAAATATTAATCGACCGTTGGATCATGGACTCCTGCCACAGTGGCATGTTAACCGACCGACTGTTGATCACCGGCAGTGATGACCCCTTGCTGTCGATGCAGGTGGCCAGGTTGATGGCCCAGGTAGGCAGTCGAGAACTGATCAGCTACAGTGCCACAGGTTCCCGCCTGGGGCTGGAGCTCTTGTCCAAGGGCTACGCCGATGTCTGTACCCTGCATTGGGGCAGTTTGGAAGAGCGCAATATCCGCCATACGGCGTTGCTGAAGGGGTATCCCAACCACCAGCAATGGATCATGGTTCACGGCTATAACCGCCAGCAGGGGCTAATTGTGCGGCCGGATATGCACCACAGATGTCAGGAAGAAAGCAAGGTACTGCAACTCTCCTGGCGTTGGGTTACCCGCCAAGGCGGCGCCGGCAGCCAGCAACATCTGGAACATTGGCTGTTGAAACAGGGCGCCAAGCTTGAGCAGCTCAACTCAGTACTCACCGCCTTCAGTGAGCGGGAGTTGGCCGGTTATATTGCCCGAGGCGATGCCGATATAGGTTTCGGCTGTCAGGCTGTTGCCATGGAAAGCGGCCTGAGCTTTGTGCCATTGGTGACTGAGTCTTTCGACTTCGTCATGCCACAGGGGATCTACTTCCGCCGCCAGTTGCAGCAACTGTTCAAGATGCTCGGCGGCAGCCACACCCGGCAGATGGCAGCCCTGCTCGGCGGCTATGACCTCACCGACTGTGGTCAGTTGCTTTGGAGTCCGGAGTAACTCGGATTTTCAATCCACTTTGAGGCCTGCCAGCGGCGGGCCTCAAGCCTTGAACTTCCACCATTGGCGTCTGGCGGCGGCATCAAAGAAACTCCAGGCCAACACCCGGGTCTGCTTATTGCCCTGCTGCATCTCCAGTATCTTGACCTCTTTGGCGCCAAGTTGCTTTAACGCCTGCTGACAAGGTTTGAGGTTGTCGCCCTTGGACACCAGCGAAGAAAACCACAGCACTTGTCCGCCATAGTCGCGGCTTTCGTGAATCATCCGCAGCAGGAACCCCAGCTCACCGCCATCGCACCAAAGCTCGGCCTGACAGCCGCCGAAGTTCAGCTTGTGCTCCTGACGCTGATGTTGCTCACCGCGACTTGCCGCCAAATTGCGCTGTTTGCGTTCACTGCCGCTAAGGGCATCGGCGGCCGAGGCATGAAACGGCGGGTTACAGAGGCTGAAATCAAAACACTCCCCGGTCTGCAAAAGACCATGAAATATCTGTTCCGGTTCGGGCTGTAGCCGCAGTTCAATGGCACCAGCCAGCTTGGAATTGTGCTGTAAAACTCCGGCGACATTATCCAGTGCGACAGGGTTGATATCGGCCCCGACAAACTGCCAGCCATAGACACTTGAGCCAAGCAAGGGGTAGACGCCGTTGGCTCCCGTGCCTATATCCAAGCCGCGAATACGCCGGCCTTGGGGGATTTTACCGCCTTCGGCCAGCAGGTCGGCGATATGATGCAGATAGTCCACCCGCCCCGGGATGGGCGGGCACAGATAGCCCTCGGGCAACTGCCAACCCTGGATATGATAATGGTGCTGCAACAAGGCGGCATTGAGGGCCAAGACAGCTTGCGGCTCGGCAAAGGGAATAGAAACCTGGCCATAGTCTGTGGTGATAAGGTGAGGCGCAAGCGCAGGAAAACTGGCGACCAGGGCGGTAAAATCATAGCCCTGGCGGTGCAGGTTACGCGGATGGAGGCCCTTGTCCTTGGCTTTTCCGCCCGTTTTAACCGAGGTTTTGCCGGCCGTCGTCTCTTGGGTCTTTTTCTTTACTCTTGTCCTAACCTTTATCTCGGCCCTGGCCTTGCCTTTCGAGGCGTTGAGCCGATGCTTTTTTACCTCAGTCATACAGGTATTTGGTAAACAGCAGATTCACCACCAGCGCCCGACCGGTTTCCTGCTCCAGCAAACGATTGACTGTGTCGTAACACTCACGGCGGATCTCTTCTCTGCCGGTAAGCGACTTGACCCTGTCCTCGGGTTGGTTACCGAGAATCTCCACTATCGCGGCCCGCAGCAGGGGATCATGGTGTTGCAAGGCCACCAGGTCCTGGGGGTCTTTCACCATAAGCTCAACACTGATGCGCACAAACCCCAACTTCTTGCGGTTGGAGATATAGTTGGTCACTATTTCAGGCTCAAAGCCATAGTAAGCATAAGTATCTTCGGCGGGCTTTTCATCGGCCGCCATCACAGGCTGCAACATGCCTGCCAGCATAAAAAACAACAGTGTCAAAACGCGTTTCATATTGAGTATCAAGCTCCCGTGACTTGTGCCGACGCCCCTTGCGATCTATCTGCCTGTGGGCAAGCGTGATAGACTCCCGGGTTGTAATATTGTACCGGGTATCCGATGAGTGTGACCAGTTTAAGCTTTCCTTATGGTGAATCAATTCAGTGGTTTTCGCCAGAGCAATCACAGCAACTTCCCGCAGCGCCATTGCACGATTGGCTGCTGGCGACCGGCAGTCTCACCAAGAGACTCAAGAGTTGCTGCAACCACTTTGAGGTCAAACTGCTCGGCGAAGCCATGCTGCCCTCATCCACTCGGGAGTGGCAGGGTAAGGAACATAAAGCCATCTGGATCAGGGAAGTATTGCTCTGCCTGGACGGTACACCCTGGGTCTTTGGCCGCACCCTGATCCCGGCAAAGCTGCTGGAGCAACAGCAGAGACTGGGCAAGTTGGGCACCCGCCCACTGGGAGAGTTGTTGTTCGGCGATATCGGCTTTGAATCCGGCGCCATAGAAGTCGCCAGTTTCGACAGCCAATCCAGGATTGCCTCCCTCGCCGATTCACTGTCACAACCCACCACTGAGGCAATATGGGGCAGAAGACGTTATTTTCACTTCCAGGAGCAACAGCTGATTGTCGGTGAAATTTTCCTGCCGGCGGCGGTTGCCGCCATTAACCAAGGCCCACTAGCCCCCTAATCAAACAAAGCCTTTACTGAACTCCCCAAAACATAAGGGACGCCAAAGCGTCCCTTAATCTGTCAACGCCTGCGCCGCCAGGCGATTAGCGCCAGCCCCAATAGGCTCAGGCCACCGAGACTGCCACCACCACCGCCGGAACTGCTTTGTGTAGTATTGGGCACAACCGGGTTGGAGACCACCAAGGTGCGACTATTACTGCTCTGATTATTCTGTGAGTCAGTCACAACCAAGCGCACACTGTAGCTGCCCGCCGCACTGTAGGTATGCGAGGGAGAAGCAACTGTGCTGCTCTGGCCATCACCAAAGTCCCACTGATAACTGAGTTCTCCGCTGCCACCGCGGCTGAGGTTATTGAACTGCACGGTTAAACCTGTACCACTGATATCGAACAGCGCCGACAGAGGAATGCTGACAGTCAGTTGCAAGCTGGTCACGGTCTGCCGGTTATTGGCGTCTGTCACCGTCAGTGTGACTGTGTAGGTGCCGGACTCACTGTAGCTGTATTGAGGCGTCGCTTGAGTACTGCCAACGCCGCCGACACCAAAGTCCCACTGATAAGTGTAAGGTGCAGTACCGCCACTGAGATTGGCGCTGAAACTGACATCGCCACCTTCCTGCTGGGCCGAAATGCTGGCGCTGAGTTCTGTGCCGTTGCTGTCGCCGCGTTTACTCACCAACAGCTGCGCCTGACTGCTGTCTTGCTCCTGGGTCAAAAGCTGCACCATAAGACCCAGCTTGGGCAGCACCAGGCCAGCCTGAGGCTTGAGTGGTGCGCTATAGTCATCGCTGTCATCAAACAGACTATTGTTACCAAGATGGGTATCACCGAAGAAAGCCGACTGTGGATAGAGACTGAAACTGGCATCACGGACCTGCACCTCAGAGTCCCGGTTACCTATCAGGTTTTGATCCGCATCTACCACCCCAATGAGGCCGTATCCAGGATGCTCAGCCACCTTGTTATCGCTATAGGCCAAGTTTTCATACCAAACCAAGAGCCCCGGCTCATAGCTATCCTGCTGCAGTCCGGCATCAACGCCCTGATAGTTGCGCAGTTGCAGCAGATAACGCCGCGGCGCGCCTGGGCGAGTATCGTCGGTGCGAACAAAACCGGAAAGCACCACAGTCTCCAGAGCCGTCTCGGCATCATCGCTGTAGACCAGATTGCCGTCACTCTCAAGACGTATATCGTCGACAACAAAGCCATAGCCACCGACCGCCTCATCGGTACGATACACCAGGCTTATCTGCTTGCTCATACCGGCATAGGCGCTGAGATCAAAGCTTATCTCCTGCCAGCCCTGTTCCCCCTCACCACCGGGCAAGGCCGCCGAGTCACCACTGATAATATTGGCGGCATTGTTGATGCTGTTGCTGCTCTTGGTATGGCTTCCCGCCAATGGCACCCCATCCACCAGCAGCTGCACATAGTCGTAGTCCTGCTCTATCTGCCAATGGGCCTTCATCTTCAGGGTCAAACTGGTACTCATGGGTAGTTGCAGCTCGAACGACAATGCATTGTTGAGCTGATCGCCCTGATTCGAATAGTACTGGTATTGCCCCTGATAGGCAGGGGTGAAGGCGATGGAATCAGACGGCAGCTTGATGGCCAACTGGTTTACGCCACTGCTATTGGCATGCTCCAGCGTCACTTGAGTACCGTTGCTATCCAGCGCCTGATAATCCAGGGATTGTTCGTTGACCCAGCGGCCCTTGTATCTGTCCTGCAGGAATGAGCGGGCATAGGGGCTGAAACCACTTGGCTGCGAGCCTCTCGGAGAACCTGCCCAGCTGCCGCCGGACATCAGAGACCAGAGGCCCACAGGTGAACCGTCGCTGGCTTCGGTACTGGTGTCATACTCATCCGGTAAACCGAGGTCGTGACCAAACTCATGGGTACAGACACCGGTTCCGGCATCCAGCGGCTGAATGGTGTAACCGAACAGACGCATATTGCTGCCCGGGATAGCCTGGCCATATTGACCTGGCGCCGAGGGAACAAAGAATCTGTGTGACCAGATGGCATCATCACCGAGCACGCCGCCACCGGCCTCTTCACCTATGCTGGAATGGAAGATCATCACATGATCCAAAATCCCATCGGGTTCATCCAGGTTGCCGTCACCGTCGATATCATAAGGATCTTCAATATCATACTGCGCCAGCTCATCGGCGCTCATGGTAGCAACTGCAGCCGCGACCGCCTCTTCCACCAATTCGGTGGCAGCCTTGTCGTCATTGTTGTTATTCGGGTCGTTGGCACCATAGTAGGCGGCATTCTGGCTGGCTCTGAACCAACCTTTCACATCACCGTTGAAGAAAAAGCTCTGGCCGGAAACCGCTTGATAGTACTGATAGGCTGAGGGCAGTGTTTGCCCCTGGGGCCCAGGGAAACCTGCATCGGAAAACAATAGACCTCGGTAATGGGCTACCGAATAGTTGGCGTAATACATCTCGGTATCGCCTGGACTCAGGCGATTGTTGTTATAGGGCAAGTCGGGAAAATCCACCAGCACGGCCAACACCTTGACCCGCTTGGTTACATCGGTATCGGCCACCCGCGACTGTGCCCGCATTAACTTGCTTTGACGCAGGCTATTACTTCGTGCCTGTTGCAGCAGTTGCTGTTCTCTGGCCTTGAGCACTTGTGCGGCCTTGCTGCCTGCACCGGTAGATTTGGCCGTATAAGCCGCCAGCGCCTGCTGCCGTTCCTCTTCAGAGGCCTCGGCATCGAGTTCACCGCGTTTCACCAGCCAATAGAGGATCTGCTCTTTATTGATCACTCCGGGATCCGCCGGAGCCGTAGCGGCTAAAACATTCGTTGCCCCAAATAGGCAAGATGCCCCCAAGGCCAGGGCCAGTAACGACTTCAAACTCATGACTTGGGCTCCTTAATACACTTTTCAAACTTCTGATTGCGCTGCTGAATATACTCAGAGACCTTGGCTTCGGCCTCTTGCTCACTCATTTGCGGAGTGATGATGTTGCGCTCTATCAGACTGGCTTTAATTTTAGCCCGATTTACTACAGGTGCCCCACTGCCACAGGGCAACAAAGGTTTAACCTCTCGGTTTCCTTCCTGAACGACGTCGGTTCCCGTGCCGTCCCCGGCCTGACAGGCACCCAGAAACAAACAGATAGCAAGAGTTGATGGCAGTCGCACCGGTCGCACCTTATCTTTAACAGAGATAGTACAGAAGATTAACAGCAGCACATGAGATTGCACAGCAGAAAGTCGCGACCAATTCGCCTCATTCAGGGATTATTCAGCCTCAGACAACAAACCTTCACTATAAAGCAACAACAAGACCGAAGCTAACCAGCTGAAGTTGGTGCAATGCAGTCCTTCACCACTGAGCGGATGGTAATTTTCCCGTATCGGCAGATCCCGGCTATCGGCGGCAGTGGCCACCAGCAAACGCCGCGACATTGCACTTGCCTGTTGCCGGTAACCGTAATGCTGCAACCCCTTGATGGCAAAGAAGGCCTGATCCAGCCATACCGGCCCACGCCAGTATCTGTCGGGGGCAAACTCTGGGCTGTCGCGGCTCACTGTCGGAAACGGCACCCGGGTGCCGAAGCTTTCTGGCCTAAGTTGCCGCTTTACCAACGCTTTGGCCTGCTCAGGCGAAGCGACACTGGCCCACAGCGGGATCCAACCTTCAGTGCCCTTATTGTCGCTGAGCAATCGCCGCTTGCCCTCGGCATCGAAGCGTACATCATAGAAGAAACCGCTGGCAGGGTCGTAAAACGTCTGCCGAATCGCTTGTCCCAGTCGCTGGGCCTGTTGCCGCAGTTGCATTGCTTCGGCTTCCCGCCCCAGCAGACTGGCCATTTGCGCCAGATACTGCTTATCGGCATAGAGAAATGCATTGAGATCGACACTCTCCTGATTGAGTGAGTAGCCGAGCAAACGCCCCTTGGCGTCGCGGTTTTCCAGTACCTGCAGGCTGTTATCGGCATCGAATCTAGGCGCATTGTCCATCCCGGACTCCCAGGCTGCCGCCTGAATGATGGCATCACGATTAAGCGCCCCGGGCTCACCGTGCAACGGATGCAGATTGGCACCATATTCCGCTAGGCCATTGCCGTCATGATCCCGGTTGCGATACCACCAGGCATGCAGGGCCATCAGTCTTGGGTAAAGCTCGGCGACAAATGCCTTGTCACCGTCCTGAAGGTAGATCTCCCATACAGCCCAGGCCGCTAACGGCGGTTTTCCATTCCGCTCATTCCAGTTGCCGCCGTCACCGCCGCGGGCTGCATCTTGGTTGTAAAACACCGCATCCGGCATGCTGCCGGCATCCTGGGGCCTGACGGGATCCTGCTCATCAAATTGATAGTCAAACATCGCCCGCACATTGGACTTGGCAAGCCAGGGCTCGACTCGCGCCAAGGCCACCGCCTGTTTCCAGCTATCCCAGGCCCAGAGACCATTGAACCATTGATAGGTGACCGAAGGCGTTACCCCGTGGTGACGCAGGGCCCCGGCCGGGCTGCGCCAGTTATGTGCCAGGGTGCTGATGGCCCTGGCCGCCATGCGCTTTTGTCCCAAGTCGCCATCGGCTAACTTGGCCAGACGCCAACCCCAGCGACTATGGTTGCGCTCGGCGCTCTGCAACAACTTAGGCCACTGCAGCGGCTTTGCCTCAGCTGCGGTGTGAAAATATTGTTGGGCACTGAGAAAACTGCGCCGCTCAGAGGGGGCCAGGTTCAGCACTTCAGAACTGGCTCGGTACCCCCGAGCCCCCCGCTCTTCCAGGAAGGTGGGTTCACGGAAGCTTATGCGGAATTTGGCATCATCGAGCAGCAGCGACCAGGTTTTTCTCAGTGGCCGAAACTGCCACTCCAGTTGATTGGTCGCAAATTGTCTGCCGGCAATCCAGGGCTTGCCTACCGCCTTGTCGAAGGGCTCTCCCTGCCACTGCAACTGCCACTGACCGGCTTGGGAGCCGGTATTTTCCAGCACAGTCTCAATCAGTGAGCTGCGCTCATCGGCAAAATAGAGCCTGGTGCTGAGGCTGAGATCTTTCCAACGATATTCCTGATACAGGCCATCCGGGCGACTGAACAGGCGTCTCTCCGCTTCGGCAAAACTCTTAGCCTGCCCTGTGCTCAACTCCAATACGCTGAGGTGCTGCAAGCTGGGCGCCAGATGCAGGCTGTATTCCTGGGCGATGATCAAGGGGCCGGTGAAGCTGCCATAAAATGCAGGATCATCCGGCAGGTGGTATCCATGCCAGGCGCCCATATCCATGTAGACAGCGGGGATCTTCAGATTCCCGGCGACATCCCGCTCCTGTGCTTGTTGCGGCGTGCCTTGATAGGGCAAGAGATTGTCATAATCTCCGGCGGCCAGACTCAAAGCACAGATCAGGGCACAACTAAGCACTTCTACCTCGACTCAACAAAACGGTTAACAACTCAGGGATTCAAATATCGGGAGACACCATCGAGGAACATCTGCACCGAAATCATCACCAGCACCATGCCCATCAAGCGCTCGACCGCCGTGAGCCCCTTGTCACCCAACACCCGGGTAAATAGCTTATAGAACATCAGGATAACCACACTGGCGCCCCAAGCCGCTACCAGGGCTATGGTCCAGTCCGTCATACGGCTGCTATCCGTATGGGCCAGCAGTATCAGCGCCGCCAGAATCGAAGGGCCCGCCATCAAGGGAATCGCCATCGGCACAATGAAAGGCTCTTCACCGGCGGCCAGGCCCACCACCCCACCGGGTTGGGGGAAGATCATCCTGATGGCTATCAGAAACAGGATAATGCCACCGGCAATACTGACCGATTCTGACTTGAGGTTGAGGAAACTCAGGATGGCTTCACCGGCGTAAAGAAACAACAGCATGATCAACAAGGCAAAAATCAGCTCTCTGATCAGCACTCGGCGGCGTTTCTTGGGCTCTATATGACGCAATATAGAGGCAAAGATAGGCAAGTTGCCCAAGGGATCCATAATGAGAAACAGCATTACGGCAGCCGACAGAGTATCCATAAATATCCATTCACCAACAAAACAACATAGAGTCGACTATTGTATAACTTTTTGGTCACCGGCAGTGGACTTTTATCCTTGGTCTCGGGTGGAAAATCCTTCAAGGTAAATTCCAGGTAACGGCACTGCTCATTTGCGCAGCTGCTGGTATACTATGGCGTTCTCTAAACTTCAGCCGTGAAATTCATGCTCTATCTCGTCGCCAGTTGTATCGCCCTGCTCCTGGGCCCACTGTTTTATCGCTACTTCTCTTCAGGAAGCGGTTTGCAGAAGGGGCTGGACGGCTTTATTTTTGTTTCCCTCGGCGGCCTGGTACTGATCCATATCCTGCCGGAACTGCTGGAACACGGCGGCATACTGGCGATCATCTTCGTAATCCTCGGCCTTTGGGGACCGAGTGCCAGCGAGAAGTTGTTTCATCGCTATTCAGAGATCACCCATAACCTAACCCTCACACTGGGGATAGGCGGCTTGTTGCTGCACACCATCACAGATGGTGGCGCCATGGTGCTGGCACAACAGGAAGGCAACTCCAGCCTGTTGGCGCTTGGGGTAATCATGCACAGGCTGCCTGTGGGCCTGGCGATTTGGTGGTTACTCAAACCCCAGGTCGGCACCCGTTGGGCCAGCCTGGTTTTGTTGGCCATGATGGCGCTGACTTCTGTGGGCTACTTCGCCGGTGAGCAGCTGCTCAGCCATCTGAGCCTGGATAATACCGTTTACCTGCAAGCCTTTGTCACAGGTTCTATTTTGCATGTGGTGCTGCATCAGCCCCATGGCCATGGGCAGCAGACCCCTAGCAGCAAATATGAATACCATGCCGGCATAGGCAGCCTGCTGGGGATAGGCCTGCTGGCATTGCTGCTGATGATGGATTCCGGCGGCCACCAACACGCCCATCATGACCACAGCACAGATCAACTGCTGCACTGGCTGTTGTTACTGGCCCCGGTATTGCTGGCGGCCTACGCCCTGGCCAGCATACGCTTTGCCGCGGGGCTGTCTCCCACTCAAGCCTCGCTACCGGGGCGCTGGCTGCAACGTCTCGCCGGCCCCGAAGCCTTGTTGCTGACCTTGGTACTGCTGGGCTGGCAGTTTGCCCTGCTGCAAGCACTCGCTCTTGTCGCGTTGGGACTGTTTTTGAGCCGTGCCCACGT
Organism: Shewanella sp. Iso12; assembly: GCF_012030025.1. Lineage (NCBI taxonomy): Bacteria > Pseudomonadati > Pseudomonadota > Gammaproteobacteria > Alteromonadales > Shewanellaceae > Shewanella > Shewanella sp. Iso12. The sequence continues at coordinate 101,219 of NZ_JAAUHW010000010.1, read as the reverse complement.
CGAATTGACCGATCCCCACGCCAAGGTGCCGCAGTCGCCCTGGCATTTCGGTTTCACCCATCTGGTGGATAGAAGCGCGCCCTGGATCTTGCTCAGTCTGATCCTCGCCAATCTGATAGGCCATCCGTCAGTGCCGCTGTCGCATCCGGTGGCGCAAGTGCTGGTGCTGGCCTTGCTGTTTCTGCCGCTGCGTTTCTGTAATCTGGGCGCCGCCGTATTGGCTATGTCGCTGGCCTACAGCGGCTGGAGCCCCTTGGCGGTAGCATTGACCCTGATAGCCGCACCTGTGCTTAACCTGTCACAACTCAAGTTGATGAGCTGGAGCCAACGGCTCGGTATGTTGCTGCTGTTACTCATTTTGCTTAGCGGCATTGCCTGGTGGCAACCACAGTGGCGTGAGCTGGGCGATCTGCCGAAAGAGATAAGCTACCCGGCGCTGACGCTGCTGTGTCTGCTCTACTCCAGCAGCTTGCTGCGTCAGGGGCCACGCAAGTTTTTACGGGGGATGTGGCTGGCCAAAGGCCACAGCCATGATCATGGCTCGGGACAACGCAATGACTCAGGCCACAACCATGGTTCACATAGCCATGGTTCACATAGCCACGGTTCGAGCAGCCATGACTCACACAGCCATGCTCACCATAATGGCCATGAGCATCAAGATAAAGGCTCTCACTGATTTAACCCTGTCAATTGGCGCCTTTGTTGGCTAACTTGTGGGATAAGCCCGCATTTAGACCAGGCATAAGGACAGCCCATGTGCATTCTGTTTCTGGCGCTGGATCAGCACCCGGATTATCCGCTGATCCTCTGCGCCAACCGCGATGAGTTTCATCACAGGCCCACGGCCCCGGCACACTTTTGGCCACCACAGCAGCAACTGCTGGCGGGTAAGGATCTGCAGGCAGGGGGTACCTGGCTTGGCTGTAATCGCCTGGGAATGGTGGCCGGCCTCACCAATATCCGTCAGCCGATCACTCAGCCGGATGGTATGCGTAGCCGCGGGGAACTGGTACTCAAGGCGCTCGATAGCCAAACCCCAATAGAGCCGCAATGGCTCAGAGAGCACAGCGACAACTATAATCCCTTTAATCTGGTTTTCGGCCAGGGCAAGCACTTTTGGTGTTATCACAGTCCGGATAAGTCATTGCGCCGCTTGAACAGGGGCTTTCACGCCATCAGCAATGGTGCCTTGGATGATATCTGGCCCAAGATGGCCCGCGGCGAACAGGCGTTGGAGCGATTGATAAGCCAATCGGCCAAGCCGGATATAGATAAGCTGCTGGCAATAATGCGTGATGAGACCCCGGCGCCGGACACCAGCCTGCCAATCACAGGTGTCAGCCTGGAATGGGAGCGGCGCCTGTCGTCCATCTATATTCGCCACCCGGAATACGGCACCCGGGCCACCAGCCTGATATTCCTCTCCCGCGAGGGTCAGCTGAACTTTTACGAAGCCAGGTATGATGGCAAAGGGCGGCAATTGGGGTTGGAGCAGTTCAGTTTTGCGCTGACAAACGCGGAGCCACTATGCTGATAGCGCCGCGGATCTGCCCCGGCTGATAACCTCTGGCGCTATCATTCGGGTAGTGCTCATCCAATGCAGTTTTGACCTCGGGCGCCAATTGGCTGCCGTGGCAGGTGAGGCAAAGCGGTGCTACGCCCTGGGCCTTCATAAAACGCAGCTGTGACTCTGTCTGGGCAACCTGGCTCAGAGTCTGCGGGTCTTCACCGGCTGCGGCCCGCGTATCAAATGACAGCAAAACCTGTCGCTGCCAGGCCTCCGGCTCGGCCGCCGGATTACGGGGTTTCAGACTGACACGTTTCACCTGCCAACCACTCTCGGCCGAGAGCTGGCGGGCAATTTCCGGCGCCTTATGGGAACAAACCTCGATGGCTGCCACCGGGCCACCTTCGGCCAGAGCTTGCTGCAGTTGCGGCTTGAGTGTTTGGGCAAAGCGCTTGGCCAGTGCGGCTGCCTCGGTTTTAAATTCTGCCGTTGCCGGCTCGGCTATGGCTTGATTCACCAAGGCGAAGGCCAGCAAGGCGATAAGTGTAGGTTTCAACATAGGGCACTCCATTAGATTTTTTTAATGGATAGATATTAGATAAATCTAATTCCCTATGCAAGTCATGATGAGTGATCGTGAGTGATTACCCAGTGGTCGTCTTTCTTCTCCAGCAACAGGGTAAAGACCCCGGATGGACTATCCTTTTGCCTTAGCAGTACCCAACGACCGGCCACCAAGGCGGAATAGTTACTCAACATCTGCACATCCTTGAGCTCCAGCTTGAGCTGGCCCATAGTCGCGCGATCCGGATAGCTGCGCTGATAGGCGGCCAGCATTTTGTCCCAGCCATATCTGAACTCGCCTTTGGAGACAAATCTCAGCTTGGGATCGTGCCAGTAGCCCAACATATAGGCATTGATGTCGCCTTGATTCCAGGCTTGTTGCTGACGATTAAGCAACTCGGTAATTTCATCTGTCGGTACCGCTTTGGCCGGGGCGATCGCAAGCAGCAGTAAAGACAGGAGCCCAAAGATTAATTTTTTCATACTCCCTCCTTTGCACCTCCCTGAACAAGACCCGGAAACTGTGTCGCCACAATCACTGGGCTTCTATGTATGATACTAACCTATCTGTTTGGGAAGTGCTTCTTGCAAAGGATCAGGGCCATTTGCTACGAACCATGCCTTGCATCCAGTCCTGTAAGCCGACGCAGAGCACATATGAGATTCGTTCGCATCTTTCCTTGTAGTTTGTAGTATAGGTAAATCATCGTCTTGGTATGATGTGGACGGCCAGGCTGTGTTCAGAAAGAAGAACCCAGGCTTGCACAAACAGGATAATGCTGAAATCATGTTTTCCCTCGGCCACTGCTTAAGTGAAGGTTTATGTTAAGTCAATGAAAGTCTTCGCCAAGCACAGGACTGACGTCTCCCTAACCACTTTTGGACTATACCTTTAATCAACCCAAGGTTTGGCATCTCTCTATGTTTAAAAAAATCTGCCAATGGCTGCTTTCTCTGTTCGGCTGGCAAATTCGCGGACAACTGCCCGACTCCCCGCAATATCTGGTGATAGTGGCCCCCCACACCAGTAACTGGGATTTTATTCTCGGTGTGCTCGCCCGTGGCGCTCTGGCGGCCAAGATCCACTTTCTCGGCAAGCATCAACTCTTCATTCCTCCCTGGGGCTGGTTTTTCAGAGCCATAGGCGGCAGCCCGGTAGACAGACGCAAAAACAACAATCTGGTCGATGCGGTCAGCGAGTTGTATCGTCAGGATCCCAACTTCAAGCTGGCCCTGGCTCCGGAAGGCACCCGCAGCCCGGTGAAGCGTTGGAAGACAGGTTTCTACCATATCGCCTCCAAGGCAGGGGTACCGATTGTGGCCGTGGGGCTGGACTTCAGCCAGAAGGCGGTAGTGATTAATCAGCCTTTGATACCGAGTGCGGACATTCAGCAAGACATGGATCAGCTTATCGCCTTCTACCGCGGTATTCGCGGCCGCTTCCCCAAGGCGATTCCGGACTATTCAGCGGACAAGTGAGTCTTGTCCGGCAGGCGTCACGGGACTATAGTGACGCTTACCCGGAAACTTTGTATACAAAATTATGGATCACCAGACCTTCCTGCTATACCTGTTTGCGATCTTACTGATAGCCATCTCCCCCGGCCCGATCGCCATGTTATCTATCTCTCACGGGATCCACTTTGGTAAACGCCGCAGTCTGGCCACGGCCTTGGGGAGTGTCAGTGCGGCCTTGCTATTGATGTTGGCTTCCATCGCCGGACTGAGCGCCCTGCTGCATGCCAGCGAATACGGCTTTACCCTGCTCAAATGGTGCGGTGCCGCTTACCTTATGTATCTGGGGATTAAACTGCTGCTCACCAAGCCCCATGCGGCCGAGCAAAGTGTCGGCCCCAAGGGACATGGCCATCCTTTCAGTCTGTTTCGACAGGCATTTCTGGTGGGGATCAGCAATCCCAAGGATCTGCTGTTTTTCGCCGCCCTGTTTCCACAGTTTATCGATGTAAGCGCCCCCCAGGGACCTCAGTTGGCAGTATTGGCTTCCACCTGGGCCTTGGTAGACTTCAGCTTTGTGATGATTTACGCCTCTATGGCCAGTGTGCTGGCCTCATGGCTTAAGCGCAGCCAACGGCTGCATTGGTTGGATCGCGTCAGTGGCGGGGTGTTTGTCACCCTCGCCACTGTATTGGCCGTTAAAGATTAAGGAAGGGCTTTAGGGAAGGTGTAAATAAGCCTACGTGGGTTTATTTGCACCGGCTCCATTATCTTTTAAGCTGCGAATATCATTGCCGGTTGGGCCCTGGAAAGCACGCAGATCGAATTGTGGCAAGATGGCAAAGATATGATCGAAGATATCTGACTGAATATCTTCATAATATGCCCAGCGGGTATCATTGGTGAAGATATATAACTCGATCGGCAGACCTTCGGTGGTGGGTGCCAACTGCCGCACCATCAGGGTCATCTCCTTATGCACCTTGTCGTGGTGCTTGAGATACTCCAGCAGGTAGGCTCTGAAGGTTCCCACATTGGTCAGCCTGCGGCCATTGACCGGCATTTCGATATCCGACACCTTGGCATTACATTCAGTGATCTCATGGATCTTCTTCGGCAGGTACTCTTTCAACAGGTTAATCTTCTCCAGCTTCTTCCTGTCCTCTTCGGTCAGAAAACGTATGCTGTTGATATCTATGTTGACCGAGCGCTTGATTCGGCGGCCGCCGGACTCAGACATACCACGCCAGTTACGGAAGGCGTCTGATACCAGCGCATAGGCCGGGATCATTGTGATGGTCTTGTCCCAGTTGCGAACCTTGACCGTGGTCAGCGACACCTCTTCCACCGCGCCATCGGCGCCGTATTTATCCATCTGGATCCAGTCGCCGGTGCTGACCATGCGGTTAGCCGCCAACTGAATACCGGCAACAAACCCCAGAATGGTGTCCTTGAACACCAACATCACCAAACCTGTGGCGACACCCAAGCCGCTGAGGAAGTAGACAGGAGACTGGTTGGCGAGCACAGAGATGGAAATAATGATGGCAACGAAGAACAGGAACAGCTTTATCAACTGCACAAAGCTCTTCACCGGTAGACGACGGCTAATCAGCTTAACGTCCGCCACCTCGTTGACCGCATCCAATGCCGAATAGGCGGCGCGGATCAGCAAGACGACCAGCCAGACACTCAGCAGCCTGTCGACCAGACTGGCCAGCAGTTTATGGTCTGTCAGTGCTATGGGGATCAGCAGGTTGAGCACCAGTGCCGGCACCAGCATGGCCAGCTTTTCCAACACTCTGTGGCGCATAAAGATGTCGTCCCAGGTGACCTTGGAACGTTGAATCACCAGGTTCATCGCCCGCACTACGCCGCGACGAACAATGAAATAAGCCAGTCCCGCCAACAACAGGCAGGCAAGCACCATGAGCGAAGTGGACAAACCGTCGGCTGGCTGGCTATCGATACCCAGCTGCGATAACCAGTGTGACAGTTCGAATCTCAAGTCTTTGTCCAAGTTATCCAAAATTAACCTCTCAGAGAAAAATCACTCATCCCGACTCAAACCTGAGTCAGGTTGCAGAGTAACATACAGGTGTTAACTTTGGCTGAACAGTCGATCCCGTCCGCACAGGAAAACGTGCGCTCAATCACCTTTTAGGGCGAGCACCACTTCGGCACCCAATGGCTGCTGGAAGTGCTCCAGGTGATCTATGGGAAGCCCGGAAATCAATAACTCTCTGTGATTGTGCCAGTCGAGCTTCAACTCATCGTGACGACCGGATACCACCAGCAAACTCGGAAAATGCTCACCCGACTCAAGATCAATCAAGTCCAGATGGCTCTGCCAATGTCCGTGCCCGTGCAGGCTGCAGTTGGAAAAACTGATGTCGGCCTGCCAATCTTTATCCGGCGACCAACTACTCAGTAATATCGATTCCTGACAGTGCTCGCTATGGTCAGGTAGTGTGCCCACCCAACCTGCCACATGGAACAGACTCCATGAGGCCAGCAACAGGTAAAAGCATCCCCCGCCAAATTGCAGTGCCTTCGACAACCAGGCCTTGGTATTCGACGGCATACCCTCTCCAAACTATCAAATAGACTAAGAGTGGGATCATATAGGGGGGTATGCTGTAAGTAAACGCTGACCAAAGAGTTACAAACCTGGCGATTGTTTCATTGAATGGTTTAATTCACCACAAAGCCGGGTGGATGTGTCATAGGACTCTCTACCGCAGCCAAAGCATAAGAGATCATAATGCCCTTACCCTTCAGGCATACCCAGAGCCAAAGTCGCCGACAAGAGAATTCTGACACCCTTTGCAGTCAAGGCTGACACATTAGCGGGCAACAACCTCACCTTATTGCAAAGGACTGGGTCATTTGCTGCGAACCAAGCCTGGTATCCAAGCCGGTAAGTCAACGCAGAGCACACATGAGACTTGTTCGCACCTTCCCCAAGCACAGGCACTCGAACATACAGCCCCAGCTTACTGTATGCCAAGCAACCAAGTTTGTGTTTTTCGTCATTGCCAGGCCAGGTTAGCCCGGTTATTGTTGACCCAGGATTCAGCCAAGCGAATTTTTTCATGTCGAAACAAAATCTTTTCAAACCCAGCTTTGCCGTCAGCGCCCTGGCACTGATACTGAGCTCAAGCTTTGCCATCGCCGAGCCGGCTCAGGTGGCCGAAGTCACTCTTGAAAACGGTGCCAGAGTCATACTCAAAGATGACTTCACCTGGGAGTATGTGCTCACGGAGGCGGTGATCAGCGCCGCCGAACCCGAAGCGACCACTGAAGAAGTGGTTGCCGAGATGCCGAATACGGCTGCCCATACCACAGCCGCCACAGCGGCAGCAGTGGAAATGGCCGCCAAACCAGATCCAAGCAAAACCGCAGTCGTCGAGCAACTGACCCAGAGCGCCATGACCACTCCCGGACTGCTCGGCAAGACAGCCAGAGAAGGGATCAGCGTTTCACTACAGCAAGTGCAGTGGAAAGGCGACAAACTGGGCCTGACCTTCGAGCTTGACAGCAACAGCAGTGAAGATATGGTCGAGGTCCTGATCAGTGCCAGCTTCTATAACGATCAGGGGCGCAAGATGAAAGAAGAGGAGCTGCAGGTCTGGCGTGCCATCAAACGTATGCCGGAAACCTATCTGCGCAAGGGCCAGCAGCGGCAATCCTCGGTGATCTGGGTTGAAGGAGTAGATAAAAACCAGTGGCAGAAGCAGCTGCTGAATCTGAAGATCACAGAATTGGATACCTGGTAGCGCCGGGTATATTGTCTTTTTTCAATAAACAAAGAGCGCCAAATGGCGCTCTTTGTGTTTCTTATACGGACTCTTTTACCGTCAGATGCCAAAGGGCCTGCTGGCCCTTTCGGCGCTTCCCGGCTCAGAGGCTGCTTGGCAGCAGTTCCTTTGGCAGATAGGCGTTATAGCGCCCACTAGCCAGCAGCTCAGTAGCCTTGGTGATATCCGGACCGAAGTACCTGTCCTTGTCATAGAAGGTAACCCGCTCGCGCAGTTCAGCCTTGGCCTTGGCTACAGCCGGGCTTGGCTGCAGCGGTGCCCGGAAATCCAGCCCTTGGGCCGCAGCCAGCAGTTCCACTGCCAGTACTCCGCGGGTGTTTTCCGCCATATCCTTGAGCCTGCGGGCGGCAAAGGTCGCCATGGAAACATGATCTTCCTGGTTGGCCGAGGTCGGCAAGCTGTCGACAGAGGCCGGATGAGCAAAGGTCTTGTTTTCACTGGCCAGTGCCGCAGCTGTCACTTGGGCAATCATAAAGCCCGAGTTAACTCCACCGTTTTCCACCAAGAATGGCGGCAGCTTGGAAAGATTGGAATCGATCAGCAGCGCAATACGGCGCTCACTGATGGCCCCCAGCTCGGCAATCGCCAGCGCCAGATTATCCGCCGCCATGGCCACAGGTTCGGCATGGAAGTTACCGCCTGAGATGATCTCGCCGGTATCTTCAAACACCAGCGGGTTATCTGTCACGCCGTTAGCTTCAATTTCCAGCACTTCGGCCGCTTGACGGATCTGCGTCAGGCAAGCGCCCATCACCTGTGGCTGACAGCGCAGGGAGTAGGGATCCTGCACCTTTTCACAATTGGCGTGTGACTCGGCAATCTCAGAGCCGCTCCCCAGCAGATGACGGAATACTGCCGCCGAGTCTATCTGGCCCTTTTGACCACGCACCGCATGAATTCTCGGGTCGAACGGGCTGCGACTGCCCATGGCCGCCTCGACACTCATGGCGCCGACCACAGAGCCGGCGGCAAACAGGTCCTCGGCATGGAACAAGCCTTCCAGTGCCAGCGCCGTCGAGGCCTGGGTGCCGTTGAGCAGGGCCAGGCCCTCTTTGGCGGCCAATTCAATCTGTTTCAGCCCGGCGATGCTCAAGCCCTCGATGGCGGGCATGATACGCCCCTGATAACGCACTTCGCCCTCGCCTATGATGGGCAGACACATGTGCGACAGCGGCGCCAAGTCGCCCGAGGCTCCCACTGAGCCCTTCTCGGGAACACAAGGGTAGACACCGGCATTGACCAGGGCGATCAGGAAGTTGATCACCTCGAGACGGATCCCGGAAAAACCGCGGGACAGTGAGTTGATCTTCAACACCATCATCAGCCGCACGGTTTCATCCCGCATCAATTGGCCGGTACCGGCGGCGTGGGACAACACGATAGAGCGCTGCAGCAATTCCAGATCCGCCGGGGCAATCTTGGTGTTGGCCAACAGGCCAAAGCCGGTGTTGATGCCGTAAACCGTGCGGCCCTCATCCAAGACTTTTTGCACCACGGCGGCGCTGCTGTTGATGGCCGCCAGCGATTCCGGGTGCAATTGCAGCTGGGTTGGCGCGCGACTGATGCTGCGCAGTTCAGACAGTGTCAGGCTTCCCGGTGTCAGAGTGATTTGAGTGGTCATCATCAGTCCTCCAACATAGGCAGATCCAGGCCCTGCTCTTTGGCGCAGCGCTTGGCAATCTCATAGCCGGCATCGGCGTGACGCATCACGCCCGTGGCCGGATCGTTCCACAATACCCGGGAGACCCGCTTGGCGGCGGCGTCGCTGCCGTCACAGAGGATCACTACCCCGGAGTGCTGACTGAAGCCCATGCCGACACCCCCACCATGGTGCAGCGACACCCAGGTGGCGCCACCGGCGGTATTGAGCAGCGCATTGAGCAGCGGCCAGTCGGAGACTGCATCCGAGCCGTCGAGCATGGATTCGGTTTCCCGGTTGGGACTGGCCACAGAGCCGGAATCCAGATGATCCCTGCCTATGACCACAGGCGCCGACAGCTCGCCGTTTTTCACCATTTCGTTGAAGGCCAGCGCCAGACGGGCGCGGTCTTTGAGGCCAACCCAGCAAATACGGGCCGGCAGCCCCTGGAAGGCGATACGTTCACGGGCCATATCCAGCCAGTTGTGCAGGTGTGGGTCGTCCGGGATCAGCTCTTTCACCTTCTGATCTGTCTTGTAGATATCCTCAGGGTCACCACTGAGCGCCGCCCAGCGGAACGGGCCAATGCCTTCACAGAACAGCGGCCTGATATAGGCGGGAACAAAACCGGGGAAATCGAAGGCGTTGGCCACGCCTTCGTCAAACGCCATCTGGCGGATGTTATTGCCATAGTCCAGGGTCGCGGCGCCGCGGCTTTGCAGCGCAAGCATGGCCTGAACCTGCACCGCCATGGAAGCCTTGGCGGCCTTGACCACAACGGCCTCGTCTTTGAGGCGCATCTCCTTGGCCTGCTCCAGCGTCCAGCCCTGAGGCAGATAGCCATTCAGCGGATCGTGCGCCGAAGTTTGGTCTGTCACCACATCCGGAGTAATGCCGCGCTCAACCAGCTCACTGAAGATATCGGCGGCATTGCCCAGCAAACCCACGGAAACCGGCTTGCCCTCGGCCTTGGCGGCTTCCAGCATCGCCAGTGCTTCGTCCAGGCTATGGGCCTTCTTGTCCAGATAACGGGTACGCAGACGAAAATCGATACGGGTCTCGTCTACTTCACAGGCCAGCACAGAGAAACCGGCCATGGTACCGGCCAGAGGCTGGGCACCGCCCATACCGCCCAGGCCACCGGTCAGGATCCAGCGGCCCTTGGCGTCACCGTCGAAATGCTGCTTGGCCACGGCCACAAAGGTTTCGTAGGTGCCCTGGACTATGCCTTGGGTACCTATGTAGATCCAGGAGCCGGCGGTCATCTGGCCGTACATAGCCAACCCTTGCTTGTCCAACTCGTTGAAGTGTTCCCAGTTGGCCCAGTGGGGTACCAGGTTGGAGTTGGCGATCAGCACCCTGGGGGCATCGCTATGGGTCTTGAATACTCCCACCGGCTTGCCGGATTGCACCAGCAAGGTTTCATCCTCTTCCAGACGCTTGAGCACCTCGACGATTTTGTCGAAGCACTGCCAATCGCGGGCGGCGCGACCTATGCCGCCGTAAACCACCAGATCCTCGGGGCGCTCGGCCACATCCGGATGCAGGTTGTTCATCAGCATTCTGAGCGGCGCTTCGGTCTGCCAGCTCTTGCAGTTCAGAGTGGTGCCGGTCGGCGCAATGATTTTGCGCGCCGGATCATGTCTCTTATCCATAAACTTCCATTCCTCTGTTGCTTGTCTTGTGGTTTATTTTGTTGTTTTTATTTAGGTTTATGTTCGCCTCTGAAGGTCAAATGCCCTCCGAGACGGAAGCGGCTGCCTGGATGGATCAGCCGGGCAAAACTCACCACCCCCTGGCGTGACCAGGTGCGGCGCAGTATCTGTAAACAGGGCTCGCTGGCGGGAATCGCCAAGCGGGCGCGTATCTGTTCATTGGCGACTATCGCCTCTATGGTGTGGCGTGCTTCGGTCAAAGGCGCCACCTGCGACAGATATTCATGAGGGGTCTGCAAATTGAAATCCTGCTGCAGATAGTCGGGGATTAACTGGGGATTCACGAAGCGCTCTTCGAGCTGTAGCGGCAACCCCTCTTCACAATGCACCAGCACCGAGTAAAACACCCGGCTGCCGGTCTCCAGTCCCAGGGCGATGGCGATAGGCGCCAGGGCCTCTATGGCGGTCAGCTCCAACACCTGCACGCTGTAACCATGGCCGCGGGCCTTGATCTCATCGGCGATATTACGGATAGACAACATGGATGACTGCGACTTGAACTCGGCCACAAAGGTACCCAGCCCCTGACTGCGCTCCAGCACGCCGTTGTCCACCAGCTCGGTCAATGCCCGTCTGGCCGTCATCCGGCTGCACTCAAACAGCTCCGCCAGTTGGTTTTCGGAAGGCACCCTGGAGTGCTCCACCCATTCGCCTGACTCAATGCGGTCTGAGATGTACTGTTTAATGCGGGCGAACTTGGCTGTGCTCATCGAATCGACTCTGTGTTGGTTTCAATCTGCTGAAAAACTCGGCTATAATCCTAGCTTGTATATACAAGTAAATACAAGTTAGCTCACAAAATCACGGCGGTTGCCGCCACCGCGGCCGGCTTTAAGGCAAACAACAAGGAGCAAGCATGTCCTGGGATCAGGTTTGGATAGATATCAATATTGCCACTATGGACCCTTCTGTATCAGAGGCTTATGGTGCCATCACCGACGCAGCCCTGGCAGTAAAAGATGGTAAAATAGCCTGGATTGGCAAGCGCAGCGAACTGCCTGCCTTCGACGTGCTGGCAACTCCGGTTTACAAGGGCAAAGGCGGCTGGCTGACGCCCGGGTTGATAGATGCCCATACCCATCTGGTGTTTGCCGGTAACCGCGCCAACGAGTTCGAGCTGCGTCTCAAGGGCGCCAGCTATGAAGAAATCGCCCGTGCCGGTGGCGGCATTATCAGCACGGTCAAGGCCTGCCGAGAGGCCAGCGAGGCCGAACTGTTCGACGAGGCTCGTCGCCGTCTCAACGCCCTGGCCAAGGAAGGGGTTACTACGGTGGAGATAAAGTCGGGCTACGGGCTGGAAACCGCCACCGAACTCAAGTTGCTCAGGGTCGCCCGCGAGCTGGGTAAACACCACCATGTGGATGTGGTCACCACCTTCCTGGGCGCCCACGCCTTCCCTCCAGAATATCAAGGCCGGGAGCAGGAATATGTGCAACTGGTAATCGAGGAGATGCTGCCTCAGGTATTGGCGGAAGATCTCGCCGATGCCGTCGATGTGTTTTGTGAAAATATCGCCTTCGACCTGCAACAGACAAAAGCCATTCTCAGCGCCGCCAAGGCCAAAGGGCTGGATATCAAGTTGCACGCCGAGCAGCTCTCCAACATGGGCGGCTCAATACTGGCCGCCCGTCTGGGGGCCAAGTCTGTGGATCATATCGAGTATCTGGATGAAGCCGGGGTCAAGGCCCTGGCCGAGAGCGGCACCTGCGCCACCTTGTTGCCCGGCGCCTTTTACTTCTTGCGGGAAACCCAGATGCCACCGATAGCCTTGTTGCGCCAATATCAGGTGCCCATGGTGCTGGCCAGCGACTTCAACCCAGGGACTTCCCCCATCTGCTCAACCCTGTTGATGCTCAACCTGGGCTGCACCCTGTTCCGCCTGACGCCGGAAGAAGCCTTGGCCGGTGTCACCCGCAACGCCGCCCGCGCTCTGGGTCGCGAACAGCGCATAGGCATGCTGCGCCAGGGAATGGATGCCGACTTCTGCCTGTGGCGGATCTCAACTCCAGCCGAACTCGCCTACAGCTACGGCGTGAATCCGTTGGTGGATGTCATCAAGGGGGGCAAACTTATTCATCAATAAGTTTGGCAAGTGATTGGATGGCAGGTCACCGACCTGCTATCGGCTTGCGCACCGACATCCCAGCGCCAGGGAATAGCTGCACAGCTCAACCTCATCAGTTTTAACTGGACTAATCTGAATCCAATCTGTCAGTTTCGTTTCCTTGACGTGACAATAGCTGACAGATTGCTCGAGATTGGTTCTGCCCCATTGTGATTCATCAGTGTGATTTTGGGCTAAATCTGGCATGCAAAGATTGACCAAATTTTAGTAATGCTGAAAAGTGTCTATTGTTCTAGGGGCTTACCAATAACTTGCTTCTATCAAAATCTACAGAAGGATGTGAATAAATTGGCAAGGAATAATAACCAGATCGCGTTGGCTGATGTTTTAAGGGAGTTTGAAGACAACGGCACTACCTTTACCGCTGAGATGGTAGCCCAACGCACCACGTATAGTAAAAACTCCATCAACAAGTACATTAATGAGAAGTTGCTTGATAAGTACATTTTTCATGCTGGTTCTCGTACCAAATACCGTATTGAAGGGATAAGCGCCTTATCAAATGACGCATTCCTTGCGGTAATGAGTCAGTCAGCAAAGGTTAAGCAGAAAACACCTGAAGAGTACTTTCACGACAAACTGGTTAGTCGGAGCCTCGATGCATTCACTTTGGCGCTGGAGGTATATAACCGCCCAAGTATGAAAAATCGTGTTGAAGCCTTTGCAATCATGATGGTCAATGCTTGGGAACTACTACTTAAAGCAGAAATCCTCAAGGCTGAAGGGTATGAAAGAATCTTTTACGATGGGGATAAAAGTATATCCATTTCAGATGCGGTTAAACGGAGGCTGCAAGAAAAAGATCCCGTCAGAATCAATTTAGAGACGATTATTGATTTACGTGACCACGCCATCCATTTGCTGATACCAGAGTTACAACCACAATTATCCCGACTTTTTCAAGCAACTGTTCTGAACTATCAAACACGTTATAGAAACGAAATGGGGAATGCGCCTCTTGCTGGACAAAGTGTGGGTATGCTGAGTTTGGTAGTAGATGGCCCCGCTCCAGAAGTAGCATTAATTCAAAAGTTGTATGGTAAACATGCTGCTCAATCAGTAGCCAAATTCATTCAACGTTTTGACGAAACAACGAAGAAAATTGATTCTACAGAGTTCTCAATCCCTGTTGATTACAGGCTTGCTCTCGTTAAACGAGAAGATGACAGTGATCTGTCGCTTAGTGTTGGTGATACCGGTGAAGGGGCTATTATCATCACGAAGACTAAAGATCCAGATGCTACTCACCCCTATCATATGAGCAAGGCCATTGACGAAATAAACAAACGGCAGGCAACCATTTCAATTAAGAGTGGCGCTTTTCAGGCCGTGTTGAATAAACACAAAATTAATAATCAGACAAAGTCCGATATGCGTTGGGTGATTGATGGAAGGCCTCGCTATTCTGAAAAATTCATCAGATGGTTTGTAGACAACTTAAAGCAACCCCAGTGGCTGGAATCGGCTAAGGAATTTAGGCGCAACCAACTTAGGAACAAGCGCTGATATGTTAGATACAAAAAACATACAGGACATCCTAAATACTTTCTGAGCTGCAAGGAAGCTCGTTGCAGGGGCCAGTCTCTGACAAGTAACGACAGAAAAGATTTGGCTGTCCTGTCTTTCCCCAACTACTCAGTGCTAATAGAATTGCACCAATTCCCCCCTCGGTGTCGCCGAAAGCCGTTGGCGCAAATAACGTGGCTGAGGCATGGATGCCGAAGCAGCGACAGTCGAATCAGGGATGAGCGTCTGAAGCGGTAGTTATTTGCGCCATTAGGCCGAGGGGCTTTCGACACCGTGTGGGGCGGCAAGGGAGATCCAAGAGGGGATTGCTGTTGATCCCTTCTTGGTCGGGTGTGGGGCGAAGCTCCACGACTTTAGGCCGCTGGCACAGCGGCTATCATAGCTTCGCTTCTAGCTAAAAGTTCCTAAGTTAGTACTGCCCTAGCTTCCGGCCACGGTGTAGCCCATCACCTGCGGTGCGCTCTCGCACAGGCGATCCTGTGACACGCTACAAGTACGTCCGTGTAAGCTCTGCCTCGCCATCCCTGGCTCGGAAGGTCACAGTTCCGCCTGTGCCTGGAAATGAGGCGTATATCTGCAGATTTATCAAATGTTTCAAACCACTCAGTGCTAACAGAGTTGCACCAATCCCCCTTCGGAGCCGCCGCTGGTGTTGTTGCAAATTGGCGTAGCCGAGGCAGGGATGTCGAGGCTCGAAGGTCGAGCACGGATGCGAGTCCTGAGTGTAGCCAATTTGCTTCATAAGCCAGCGGGGATTTCGGCTACGTCGGGGGTCGCTGGGGGTTTGGAAAGGGGGCGAGTCGATACAGCCCCCTTTTCTCGGGTGTGGGGCGAAGCTCCACGACTTTAGGCCGCTGGCACAGCGGCTATCATGGCTTTAAGCCAAAAATCACCAATAAACTTGGTCTTAGCTGCTCGCAAAATTGCAGCCCATCACCTGCGGTGCGCTCTCGCACAGGCGATCCTGCGACACGCTGCGAGTACATCCTTGTAAGCTCTGCCTCGCCATCCCTGGCTCGGAAGGTCACAGTTCCGCCTGTGCCTGGAATTAGGCGTATATCTGCAGCTGAATACGACACTTTGGGATGAGGAATTGCACCGACTCCCCCTCGGTGTCGCCGAAAGCCGTTGGCGCAAATAACGTGGCTGAGGCATGGATGCCGAAGCAGCGACAGTCGAATCAGGGATGAGCGTCTGAAGCGGTAGTTATTTGCGCCATTAGGCCGAGGGGCTTTCGACACCGTGTGGGGCGGCAAGGGAGATCCAAGAGGGGATTGCTGTTGATCCCTTCTTGGTCGGGTGTGGGGCGAAGCTCCACGACTTTAGGCCGCTGGCACAGCGGTTAACATAGCTTCCAGCTAAAAGTATCTAAGTTAGTATTAGCCGAGCTTCCGGCCATGATGCAGCCGATCACCTGCGGTGCGCTCTCGCACAGGCGATCCTGCGACACGCTGCGAGTACATCCTTGTAAGCTCTGCCTCGCCATCCCTGGCTCGGAAGGTCACAGTTCCGCCTGTGCCTGGAATTAGGCGTATGCCTGTGGGTCTATCTGCAACTTCAAGCAACGCTATCATTACAGAATTGCACCGCTACCCCTTCGGAGCCGCCGCTGGCGTTGTTGCAAATTTGCGTAGCCGAGACAGGGATGTCGAGGCTCGAAGGTCGAGCAAGGATGCGAGTCCTGAGTGTAGCCAATTGGCTTCATAAGCCAGCGGGGATTTCGGCTACGTCGGGGTGTCCTTGGGGATGCAAGGGGCTTTGGACAAGCAAAGCCCCTTGCCCGGTGTGGTGTGGAACACCACGACTTGAGGCCGCTGGCACAGCGGCTATCATAGCTTCCAGCTAAAAGTGTCTAAGCTCGTATTGGCCGAATTTCCGGCCACGATGTAACCCATCACCTGCGGTGCGCTTTTCGCACAGGCGATCCTGTGACACGCTACAAGTACGTCCGTGTAAGCTCTGCCTCGCCATCCCTGACTCGGAAGGTCACAGTTCCGCCTGTGCCTGGAATTAGGCGTATGCCTGTGGGTCTATCTGCAACTTCAAGCAACGCTATCATTACAGAATTGCACCGCTACCCCTTCGGAGCCGCTGCTGGTGTTGTTGCAAATTGGCGTAGCCGAGACAGGGATGTTGAGGCTCGAAGGTCGAGCAAGGATGCGAGTCCTGAGTGTAGCCAATTGGCTTCATAAGCCAGCGGGGATTTCCGCTGCGTCGCGGGTCGCTGGGGGTTTGGAAAGGGGGCGAGTCGATACAGCCCCCTTTCCTCGGGTGTGGGGCGAAGCCCCACGATTTGAGGCCGCTGGCACAGCGGCTAACACAACCAACTTCCCGCTATGCGGCAACCGCAACTATTACTGTGCTAACAGCTAATGAAGCATTTATCTGGGTTGGCATAAGCCAAAGAAAAAAGCCAATCCATGAGGATTGGCTTTCGATTCAGTGCAAATAAGGATTATCAAGGGGCAAACACGCCCCTTGAACTTAAACTACTTCTTGGCGGCCAGCTTAGCCCTTGCAGCATGCAGCTTCTTGTAGCTTTCGATCAGCCGCTGGTGTTTTTCCAGGCCTTCGAGCTGCATATTGGTTGGGGTCAGGCCGTAGAAGCGCACTGTGCCATTGACCGAACCAATGGCGGCATCCAGGGTTTCCTGGCCGAACATACGCCCTAAGTTGTACCGGTAGTCGTCCAGCTCGAGTTCATCGTCCAGGCTGATCTCCAACACCGCCTGCAGGCATTGATAGAAGAGGCCACGAGCGACGGTATTGTTGTTGTACTGCAGGAAGGTTTCGGTCAGCTCCAGCGCTTCTTCCAGCTCACCTATGGCCAGGCAGATCAGTAATCTGAGTTCGAGTATCGTCAGTTGGCCCCAGACGGTGTTTTCATCAAACTCTATGCCTATCAGGGTGATGATATCCGTGTAGATATCCAATTGGCTGTCTTCGAGGCGCTCGGACAGGCTTTGCAGTTGGCTGTCGCTGAGGCGATGCAGGTTAAGAATATCTTCTCGGTAGTCCAGCGCTTTATTGGTGTTGTCCCAAATCAGATCCGATACCGGATACACCTCGGAGAAGTCTGGCACCAGGATCCGGCAGGCATTGCCTATCTCGGTAAACTCGGCGATATAGACCTCTTTGCCCATCTCTTCAAGAATCCCGAACAGGCTCTGGCTCTCTTCGGCGTTGCTGCCGGAGAAGTCCCATTCGACAAACTCATAGTCCGGCTTGCTGCTGAAGAAGCGCCAGGAGATCACCCCGCTGGAGTCGATAAAGTGTTCAACAAAGTTCTCCGGCTCCTGCACCGCCATGCTGTTGAAAGTAGGCTTTTGCACATCGTTTAGGCCCTCGAAACTGCGGCCCTGCAGCAGTTCGGTGAGGCTGCGCTCCAGCGCCACCTCAAAACTGGGGTGGGCGCCGAAGGAGGCAAATACGCCGCCGGTGCGGGGGTTCATCAGGGTCACACACATGACGGGGAACTGGCCACCGAGGGAGGCATCCTTGATCACCAGCGGAAAGCCCTGCGCCTCCAGCGCCTCTATGCCGGCCACTATCGAAGGATACTTGGCCAGCACGGCTTTCGGCACCTCAGGCAGAACCAGCTCCTCTTCTATGATGCGGCGCTTCACCGCCCGCTCGAAGATCTCGGACAGACACTGCACCTTGGCCTCATCCAGATTGTTACCTGCGCTCATGCCGTTGCTGAGATACAGGTTTTCAATCAGGTTTGAGGGGAAATACACTGTCTCGCCATCGGACTGACGCACATAGGGAATGGCGCAGATGCCGCGTTCGACATTGCCCGAGTTGGTGTCGATAAGGTTGGAGCCGCAGAGCTCACCATCCGGGTTGTAGATTTCCAGGCAATAGTCATCGAGGATCCCGGCTGGCAGCTCATCGTTGGGGCCGGGCTGGAACCACTTCTCATTGGGATAATGAACAAATTCGGCGTTGGCGATCTCGGGGCCGAAATACTGGTCGTTGTAGAAAAAGTTGCAGCTGAGACGCTCGATAAACTCGCCCAGAGCCGAGCAGAGCGCGCTCTCTTTGGTTGCGCCCTTGCCGTTGGTAAAACACTTGGGCGAAGCGGCGTCACGGATATGCAGCGACCAAACGTTGGGCACCAGGTTACGCCAGGAGGAGATCTCTATCTTCATCCCCAGTTCGGCCAAGGTGTTGGTCATGTTGGCTATGGTCTGCTCCAACGGCAGATCCTTACCCAGAATAAAGGTGCTGTGGCTGTCATCCGGCTTAAGCATCAGCATCGCCTGGGCGTCCTGATCCAGGTTATCCACGGTTTCCAACTGGAACTCGGGGCCGGTCTGAACCACTTTCTTCACAGTGCAGCGGTCGATGGAACGCACTATGCCTTCACGGTCTTTGTCAGAGATGGTGTCCGGCAGTTCCACCTGAATCTTGAAGATCTGGTTATAACGGTTTTCCGGGTCGACTATGTTGTTTTGCGACAGGCGAATGCCTTCGGTAGGAATATCGCGGGCGACACAGTACACCTTCACAAAATAGGCGGCGCACAGCGCTGATGAAGCCAGAAAGTAGTCGAACGGGCTCGGTGCCGAGCCATCACCCTTGTAGCGGATTGGCTGGTCGGCAATAACACTGAAGTCATCAAACTTGGCTTCGAGTCTGAGGTTGTCGAGAAAATTTACTTTGATTTCCATTGGATAGTTCCGAGTTCCGGCGGGGTTTCCCGCTCGCCCGATGACACTCGCCGCAGCGGTAAAACCGGCGACCGGCTGTGATCTGGGTCAAATTGAGCAAAATTGGGGGAATTATCCGCTTTTTAGCGGCAAAAGTCATTGTTGGCCAAGACTGTTGGCCACTGAAGGTAACTTGGCACCGGCAGCAGAGAAACGAACCAAAGAAGCAAACCAGAGATACGAACAAGCCAGAATCAGGATCCAGATACGATAAAACATAGATATACATCACGCACACGAGTGTTTTTGCGAACCATGCTGAATGCCTGACAGATCCAGTCAGGATTTTTATTGATCTAAATCAAATGCATGTTTATTTTATCGCGGAACATATAACTTAAATGAATCTTTGAGGTTGTCTTTATGTTGGATCAACACACTATCCAAGTGGTCAAGAGTACTATTCCCCTGCTGGTTGCCGCCGGCCCAGAGTTGACCAAACACTTCTATCAGCGCATGTTCCACCACAATCCTGAATTGAAAGATGTGTTCAACCTGGCTCATCAGCATAAGGGCGATCAGCCTGTAGCCTTGTTCAATGCCGTCGCCGCCTATGCCCAACATATCGACAATCTGGCTGTTCTCGGTGAAGCCGTGGAAAGAATTGCCCAGAAACACACAGGCTTTCTGATCAAACCCGAGCAATACGCCATAGTCGGCAAGCATCTACTAGCCACTCTGGAAGAACTCGGTGGCGATGCCGTCACGCCAGAGGTACTGGGCGCCTGGGAGAAGGCTTATGGGGTGTTGGCCAATATCTTTATTGGCCGCGAAGCACAGATTTATGCCGATGCCGCAGGCAAACAAGGAGGTTGGAGCGGCACCCGCACCTTTGTTGTCAGCAACAAACGCCGCGAGTCTGCCGCCATTACCTCCTTCGAACTCACGTCCAAGGATGGCGGCCCTGTGGCCGATTTTAAGCCGGGGCAATACCTGAACCTCAAACTCAGCCATCCGGCGCTGGCCCATACCGAGATCCGCCAATACTCATTGTCGGATGCCCCCAACGGCCGCAACTATCGCATCAGCGTTAAACGTGAAAACGAAGGATTGGTTTCCAACCTGCTGCATAATGAATTCAATATCGGCAGCGAGCTTGAGCTGATCCCGCCGGCGGGGGATTTTTTCCTGAATACTGAGCCTGACACCCGGGTTGTGCTGCTATCTGCCGGAGTTGGTCTGACGCCTATGCTGAGCATGTTAAACAGCCGCCTGCAGCAAGACTGCGCCGAGACACTATGGCTGCATGCCTGTGAAAATGGCGCCCAGCACGCTTTTGCCGAAGAGATACGCCGCAAACAGGCCGAGCAGACAAATCTCAAGGCGCTGACCTGGTATCGCCAGCCGCTTGAGACTGATATTCAGGGACAGGATTATGACCTGAATGGCACCATGGTGCTGGAACCGATAGCGGCCATGCTGCCGTCCGAGGGCCAATTCTACTGCTGTGGCCCCATAGGCTTTATGCAGAGCATCAAGGCGCAGTTGCTGGCCCTGGGTATTGAGGAAGCGCAGATCCACTACGAAGTGTTCGGCCCCCATCAAGGGCTCTGATGCAGCCACGCGGGCGCCGCTTCAGGCGCCCTGTTGCAGTAAGCCTTCTTCTTCGGGCTGCTCTTCCAGCGGCTCCACATGGATAAACACCGCCGCATGGGGGATGGCAGCCATCAAGGCCTGCTCGATACGGTCACAAATGGCATGGGAATGGCCAACGCTCATCTCCTTGGGCAAGGTCAGATGGAAGTCGATATGACGCCGCCGGCCCGCCTGACGGCCGCGCAAGTCGTGAAAGCCCCCTTCGTTTGGACAGTGGTGCGCGATTATCTCGGCGGCCTGGTTAAGCTCCTCTTCGCTGATGCTGTGATCCAGCAGCGGCTTGAAGGCCTGATCCAGCATGCTTATCGCTTCTTTGAGAATAAACAGCGCCACCCCTATGGCCACTATGGGATCCAGCAGCGCCAGATTATGGCCAAAATAGCCACCCACCCAGATGAGCAGCAGCCCCACGGCTACCCCGAGGGAGGTGAGCACATCGGCCTTAAGGTGCAGGGCATCGGCCTCAAGCGCCACCGATTGTTCTTCCCTGGCCACCCGGTAGAGATAGGCACTGACGCCTGTGTTAACCAGCGCCGACAATAGCATCACTAATACCCCCCAGCCCAGGCCTTCTACCTCTGAGGGGCTGAGCAACTTGCCGACAGCCTCGAAAATAATCCAGCCGGCCGCCGCCAAAATCAACAGCGCCTCAATAACCCCGGAAACATTCTCTATCTTGTCGTGGCCGTAGGGATGATCCCAGTCAGGCGGCACATCGGCGCGGCGCACGGCAAACAGGGCGATCAAGGCCGCCACCAAATCCATGGCGGAGTGAATCGCTTCTGAAATGATACTGACCGAACCACTGACAATACCCGCCGCCACCTTCATGATGATCAGCGAAATATTGGAGCAGACCGAGACCATGGCGGCTCTGGCTTTTCTGGACATCTATTGTTCCCCCTTAATACGGCTTGGGAATTGGACTATCGTCAGTCAAGGGTGATTACCTGGGCTCGTGCGCCCTCGCCCCGGTCAATCAACAGCAAAATCAGGCCAAACAACACTTGTGTCGGCAATAGCAACACTAGCCAACTGCTCCACAGCAGGCTGTCGTCGACCCGAATGGCAAACTTGAGTTGCAACGCCAGCAAAGCAAGCAGCCAGAGCGCAAAACAACGAAAACGGCAAAAGAAGCTGCCAAGGCCCATGAGCCACAGCAACCAAATAGGCTCCGGCCACCAACCGGCCCCCTCTGGAGTCAATTGCCCGGGCAGTTCGGCGCCGCTGAAATAGAGTTTACCGACCACGGCCGTGTCGCCTATCTCGGCGGCCAGGGTAAAACTCGTGGCCAACCAAGCCATTAGCAGCAACAAACGTGCAGATGAAAAACGCATGCGGGCCCAACCAACAAACCAAAGGGCCCGATAGTGTATGACAATAGAAAAAGTTCAACAATAGCTTATAGTTAGAACAAAAACGGAACCATTTTCGTCCTCATTTACAATGCCTTGAAGCTAAACCGTAAAGGCCTGTCTCAGGGATGCTTGATCCCCAAGTTGCTTGCCAGGGCCTGCAGTTGGCTGCGGGAGTTGGGGGCAACCGCTTGCAGGTAATCCATATAACCACCGCGTACCGCTTCCAACAAGGCAGGAGAAGCAAGCTTGGGCGAACCACTGCTAAAAGGGGGGTGGGGATCATATTCAAGCACCAGCTGTTTGCCGCGGGCTGTCTGCTCATCTGTCAGCAGCGACAGCAGCAGCAAGCCAAAATCGATCCCTGAAGTGACCCCGGCGCCTGTGACTCGATTGCGGTCGTGAACCACTCTATCGACTACAGGCTCGGCGCCAAAGTAGCGCAAGTCCTGCAACACGCCCCAATGAGAGGTGGCCTTATATCCCTTGAGCAAACCGGCGGCCCCGAGAATAAATGAGCCGGTACAGACGCTGGTGACCCAGTCTGCCTTGGCGCCGACCCGAGCCACCCAGTCAATCATTTCGGTGCGCTCCAGCTGTGTGTATGGATTACTGGTTCCCGGAACGCAGAGAATGTTTGTCTGCTCAATCTCGGCAAAGGTTGCGGTTGGCATTAACCCCAAACGCTTGTTGGCGCGGCTCTCGGCATAGACCACCTCCTTGTCGTACCAAACAAAGTCCACATCAAACTGTTCACCGGCTAGCACTTCAGCCGGCCCGATGAGATCCAGGGCCGTCATGCCCTCATACAGTACAAAGGCGATATGTGGCTTGCCGCTCGTGCTGGCTTTGGTGCCGGCGGGTAAAGAGTTTGCTGCCGGCCGTTGGCCTGAGGCGCCCGCGGCCAGCACTTGAGGTGCCACGCCGCCCAGAGAGGCTGCGGCCAGCGTTCCCAGGCAGGATAAGGTGAAGTCTCGACGGTTCATAAACGCTCCTTTGAGTCAGAAAGTCCCGTTGAGATTAGTAACCTATTGCAGGCTGCAACAGCCGGTTACCGGCCAATTGCCGCAAGAGTCTGGCCAACTTGGGCAGGCTGTGATCCAGGCAGTCACTTTGGCCACAAGCCGCTGTACAGGGTTTTGAGCTTGAACTAGATTGCCTTGCACACATACGCTATTGGGCCGCCGGAATGGCGCCGGGCAGGAAACATGTCTTCAGCTCTTTCTCAACCTCAGCACAGGATTGTGATTCTGGTACTGAGGGATTTTGTCGCCTTCGATCTCGCCATTCCTTACCAGATGTTTCCTCTGGTTTCCCTGAGCGGCGGCCACAAACCTTACCAGGTAAGCTTTTGCGGCCCGGAGCAATCCATCTGCAGTGGCGCATTGAGCATCTCGGATATCGCCCCGCTTGAGCTGCTGAGTCAAGTGGATACTGTGATAATCCCCGGCATCCGCAATCCCCTGGCATTCAACGAGCCCGAAGTCCTTCAGGCGCTGCAACAAGCCGCGAGGGCCGGAGTACGACTGGCATCTATCTGCACCGGCGCCTGCGTATTGGCCGCCGCAGGCCTGTTGGATAACCTCAGGGCAACTACCCACTGGCAACTGACGCCCGAACTGGCCAAGCGTTATCCCAATATAGAGGTGGAAGAGGACATGCTGTTTGTCGACAACGGCCAGCTATTGACCTCGGCGGGATTGGCCGCGGGCCAGGATCTGTGTCTGCATATGATAGCCAGTGACTTTGGTGCCCAGGCCGCCGAGACCACGGCCGACTTCTTTGTGATGCCGCTCGAGCGTCAGGGTTGTCAGTCGCAAAGAATTCATCGCCAATGGCTGCCGCAGCAGCAACAGCTGGCCAATTTGCAACTCTGGTTGATGGACAATCTGCACCTGCCTTTGACCTTGGCACAACTGGCAGAAAGAGCCTGTTTAAGCCAGCGTAGCCTGAACCGTAAGTTCCGGGAGCAAACCGGACTGGCGCCTATGGCATGGCTGGGGCAGGCGCGGATCCGCCGGGCGCAATCCTTGCTCGAGTCGAGCCATATGTCGGTGGAACTGATTGCCTCCAGCTGCGGTTTTGCCAGTGCCGCCGGTCTGCGAGACGCCTTCAAACGCGCCCTGGGGGTGAGCCCCAGCAACTGGCGCAAGACTTACTCTGGCTTTAGCCGTCCTTAAGCCGCGGCGCCGAATAAAGCCAAAAGATTAAAAAAGGGGCTAGCGTATATCACCTAAGCCCCTTCCCACTAAAATCCTCAGTCATTCACTGTTACAGACCATCAGCCCGCCGGTGAATAGTAGGTAGCCGCACCTGGGCCAACCGGCAGCCCCAGGCCGAATACCCAGAGGAAGAAGAACAGGGTCCAACCGACGAAAAATACCAGCGTGTATGGCAACATGGTAGCCACCAGAGTACCTATCCCCAGGTCCTTCTTGTAGCGCGCGGCGACCGCCAGGATAAGACCAAAATAACTCATCATGGGCGTGATCAGGTTAGTCACTGAGTCACCTATTCGATAGGCCGCCTGAATGGTTTCCGGCGCATAACCCACCAACATCAACATGGGCACAAATATCGGCGCCGTCACCGCCCACTGGGCCGAGGCACTGCCGAGCATCAAGTTGATGAAGCCACACATCATGATAAACAGCAGGAAGACTATCGGCCCGGTCAGCCCCAGGGCACTGAGGGCATCGGCGCCGGTCACCGCCAACACGGCGCCCAGATTGGTCCACTTGAAGAAGGCCACAAACTGCGAGGCGAAAAACACCAATACGATATACATGCCCATGGTGCTCATGCTGTGGGACATGGCGTTGATCACATCGGTATCTTTTTTCATGGTGCCCACCACCTTGCCGTATACCAGCCCAGGAATGGCAAAGCAGACAAAGATAAACACCACGATTCCCTTGAGAAACGGCGAACCGGCCACTTCCCCCGTCTCGGGGTGACGCAGTGGGCCCCACTCGGGAACCACGGTCAAGGCCAAGACTGCGCCGAGCAGCAGCGCCGCCAAACCAGCCATTTTCAGCCCCTTTTTCTCCAGTTCGGTGACGGTTTCCATCCGCTGATCTTCCAAATCGACACTGGCTTCAGAGACATCATAGCGACCGAGCTTGGGTTCAACGATTTTCTCTGTCACCAAGGCGCCGAGGAAAGAGATCACAAAGGTGGAGACAAACATGAAGTACCAGTTGACCTCGGGGCCCACAGTGTAGTCAGGGTCTATCATCTGTGCCGCCGCTTCGGTGATCCCGGATAACAGGGGATCCACGGTTCCCAGCAGGAGGTTGGCACTGTAACCACCGGATACCCCGGCAAAGGCCGCCGCCAACCCCGCCAAGGGATGCCTGCCAAGAGAATGGAAGATCATCGCCGCCATGGGGATCAGCACGACATAACCCAGCTCGGCGGCGGTATTGGAGACGATTCCGGCAAAGACAATAGTCAGGGTAACCAGGCGCTTGGAGGCCCCCATCACCAGCGCCCGCATGCCGGCGGACAAGAGTCCTGAGCGTTCGGCAATCCCTACCCCGAGCAAGGCCACCAATACAGTGCCCAGCGGCGTAAAACCGGTAAAGTTGGTCACCAGGTTGGAGACTATCATCCGCAGCCCTTCGGCATTCATCAGGCTGACCACATGGATCAGGCCATCGGCGCTGCGGCCACTGGCGCCTTCGGGACGAGGGTCCACCACTGTGACTTCAAAATAACCGGCAATGCCGGAGATCAGGATGACGGCTGCGCAAAACAACGCAAATAGTGTGATGGGATGTGGCAAAAGGTTGCCAAGGCGCTCCACCACATTGAGGAAGCGGATAAACCAGCCACTCTTGGCGGTTTCGAGCGGTTGCTGAGAATGATTGGACTGCATCTGATTTCCCTGTCTGCCGGCTCGGCTGCCGGTTCTATTTTCATGGCCGTAACATCTACGACAAGCGGCCGGCCATTTTGCCGTGACACTTTTAACTGAAACTTAACCTGGAAGAATGGCGGGAAATTAGAGGCAAAAAAAAGGACCCAGGGCGGGTCCATAAAGGCAAATTCGCTGAACTAATTCGCTTTGCCCCAACGTTGTGTCATTACAATTTACAATACGCTGTCTGAACCTTGCCTGAACATAATAAAAGCTATTTGTAAATAGTATGATTCAATTTCTTCGCTTTGACGCACGGTAAACAGTTTTCCCATGGCCTATAGCGGCTTCCGACAGACTTGAGTCAAAAACTGCTGTTTTTTTACCACTCAAAAATAGATAAATATTTCAAATGAATCATTTAGATAATGTTTCCATGTACTAAAAACGTACAGTCCAAACCTTTGATTTACAGGATTTTGCTTAAATCTATCTTTAAAGCCATATAAGTTATGGTTTTCATTGACTTGGCAAGACTCGCCGTAAAGGGGCCAGCATAGGTTCAAAATCACAACAAAGATGCATTTGCGGCCATTTTATGGTTAGCTGGCGCAGTTCAGAAAAAACTGCATGGAACTTTAGCAAATATGGATGGATTTTTGTTGATACTGGCGATCGCCGTGATACTGATTTATCTCTGGTATGTCAGCCTGATAAAAAAACGCAACACGGCCCGTGAAGCCCTCTCAGGCATAGATGTCCAGCTCAAGAAAAGGGCCAATCTGCTGCCCAATATTCTCACCATAGCCAAGCGCTTCATGGACCATGAAAAACAGCTGCTGACCGAGATCACCGAATTACGCACGCAACTGACCCAAAGCTACAATCCGGCCGACACAGATGCGGTAAAACAACATCTGGATTTGGCCAACCAGCTCAACAGCCGTGTTGGCCAGTTGATGGTGTCGGTAGAAAACTACCCTGAACTCAAGTCAGACAACACCATGTTGCAGGCGATGCAGACCTATAACGAAGTGGAGGCCCATATTTCTGCGGCTCGGCGTTTCTACAACTCGGCAGTCACTGAACTCAACAATGCGGTGGAAATTTTCCCGGGTTCAATCATAGCTTCCATGGCCAAGGTACAGGCTCTGCCCTTCTATGAGGCGGATGAAAGCGCCAAAAGTCCGGTCAATGCCGGCGACTATTTGAACTGAGACAGAGTAAAAGATTGACCCGTGAATATTATCACCTTCCTGATGGGGGCCAAGATTTCCCCGGTACGCCCGGGAAAAGGCTTACAGGCCCCCAGCGAAGATCTGCCCAAGCTGCAGCAATACTATCGCCAGCATATACAGCCCAAGGCCAGTAAGTATGAAAGACTGAGGATCAAGAGCCTCAAGCAGTGCCGAACTCGGGTAGCCCTGTTTGTACTGACACTTGTGGTGACTCTGCTGCTGGTTTGGCACTATTGGTACGACCTTATGTACTACAGTTCCCTTGGCCCGGAAGCTTCGTTTGCCCTCGCCCTTACCCCGGTTTTGCTGATGTTTTTCTGGTGTAAGAAACCCATCAAGGCGTTTCAAACACAGGTTAAAAAAGATCTGTTCCCGCTGATCTTCCGCTATTTCGGCGACGACTTTACCTTTAGTCCCAACGATGGTTTGCCACTGCGACCATTTCGTGATGCCGGCATTTTGCCCAAGCACGACATAGCACATTCCAGTGATTTTATTACCGGTAGCTATAAACAGGTCGAACTGGGGATCAGTGAATTAGTGCTGAAGTCAGAATATCGGGATAGCAAGAATAAGAAGCGTACCAGCGAGGTATTCAAGGGACTGGCCATGACCTTTACCGTGCCACAAAACTTCGGCTGCCATGCGGTATTGATCCGCGACCGCGGCCTGCTGGGGAAACTCTCTTCCAGCTATTCGGGGCTGAAGCAGATGAAGCTGGAAGATCCCGTGTTTGAAAAAGAGTTCGATGTCTTTGCCGACAATCAGATCAATGGCCGGGTGTTGATGAACCCCTTGTTTATGGAGCGTTTGCTGGACTTGAGCAAGAAGTTCGGCCGGGATCTGCGCTGCGCCTTCCACGGCAGGCAGCTGTTGATCCTGTTTCCCAGTAACAAGGATAGATTCGAGACCGCCTCCATCTTTGAGGGAGCCACCTTCGAAAAGGAGTTCAGCCAGATCCACAGTGAAATGCAGCAACTCTTTGCTATCATTGACATATTGAAACTGGAAACACGGGCGGGTTATCAGGCGTGAAGCACACTTCCGGCCAAGGACTCATCTCTTTGCTACTCTGGCTGCTGAGCTCGGCGCTGCCCTTTGCTGCGCTTGCCGGCACCGAGATACCTATGCCTTCGGAAAAGGCCGCCATGGGTGAAGAGCCCTCAGCCGTAGGAAAAAAGCCCTCAGCTATAAGTAAAGAGCCTTCAGTCATGGGTGAAAAAATTTCAGCTGTAACTAAAGAGCCTTCGACCAAACCCCGTATAGTGGCGCGTTACTCCGAACACGGCATCAGTGACAGCAGTCTGCCGAAGCGTAAAGTCTATCAGTACCGCCAGGCCAACGGCGTGATGGCGTTCAGCGACAAGCCACCCGGCAGCCAGGAATATCAGATCATTCTCTATGATTGTTTCGCCTGCCGACCAGACTCCAAGGTAAACTGGCAGGCAATCCCTCTGTTTGACAGTGACTATGCCGCCGAAATCGCCCTCGCCGCCCAAACTTACAATCTGGATCCTGCGCTAATCCGGGCGGTGATCCACGCCGAGTCGGCCTTCAACGCCAAGGCTCTGTCCCGTACCGGCGCCATGGGGCTGATGCAGTTGATGCCGGATACCGCCAAAGAGCTTGGTGTCAGCAACGCGTTTGTGGTATCACAGAACATTGATGCCGGTAGCCGCTATCTGGCGCAGATGCTGGCCCGTTTCGATGGCGACATGACCCGGGCGCTGGCGGCCTACAATGCCGGCCCTACCACAGTGACCCAATATCGCGGCGTGCCACCCTACCCGGAAACCCGCGCCTATGTGAAACGGGTGAAAATTTTGCTGGAGCGCTACCGCAATTTGAGCCGCGCCTGAGAGGCGCAACAACAAGGAAGTGAAGATGTTTAACCTCAAGTCCCTCGGCTTTTGTGCTTGTCTGCTGATGCCCTTTTCCACCGTAATAGCCTGTGATGACAGCCAACTTGGCCCGGTTCCCGCAACCGCCGAAGCGATAGCGGCAGTAAAGCAAGTCATGCAAAGCCACAAGGGCGAGCTAGACAACAGCATGAACGACGAGGAGATGCTGGATAAGGGCAGCCAACTGACCCGCACCATCTTCTGTGAGGCGGGCTACAGCCTCAAGGCCACTTGGGCCGCCTGGGCTCAGGATCAGTGGAACGAGCAGCCGGCTTACGATGGCCCCAACGGCATGGCACTGCGCAATATGATGAGTATCAGTGCCTATTTGATAGAGACCAATCCGCAGCAGGCGCTGGCGCTAGGGCTCGTAGATGAGGCGACGCTGGCCGAGCTGAAAGCACTGTCGGAATAATTCACCACAGCCGCTTGTCACCACAGTCGCTTAGACGCCGTAAAGGCCACTGTTAACAGGCCGGGCCGTTAGTACACAACTCGGTATCCGACTTAGTACCCAATTAATACCCAGTGACCCGGCCAACAGTTTTTATGATGGAACCAAGCTTACTCGCCCACTTCCCAGGAGACAGTGACGCTGCCGTCACCCTGATTGAGCCTGGGGTGAAGCCAGGCCAGCAGCTCTTCGGCCTGGGTATCCAACTGCCAGGGCGGGTTGATGACCCACAGACCCGCCGCCGTCATACCGAATTCATCCGAGTCAGGCTTGATACTCTGCTCTATCCGTAACTGGCGCCGAATGCCGCTGTCTTTCAGCTTCGTCAGCATGGCTTCAGTCTGGGCCCGATTGACGACCGGATACCAGAGCAGATACACCCCGGTGGCAAACTTGCGATGAGCTTTTATCAGGGTATCGGCCACATCCTGATAGTCACTCTTGAGCTCATAGCTGGGATCCACCAGCACCAGTGCCCGACGCTCCAGTGGCGGCACCGCGGCCAACAGGCCCTGCAGACCGTCGCCGTGAACCAGCTTCACCTGACGGGCACCTTCAAAATACTCCTGCAGCAGTTCGACATCGGTATTATGCAGCTCGTGCAGCAGCATTCTGTCCTGCTCTCTAAGGTGCATATCCACTATCGCCGGAGATCCGGGATACCAGGCCAGCTCATCTGTGGCCTGCTCCTCGTTGCCTTCATTGAAATGGCGTACCGCCTCCAGATAGGCTGTCATCGCCTGCGGCACACTCGTTTCCTGCCAGAGCTTGCCTATACCTTCCAGATATTCCCCTGTCTTTTGGGCGAAATCATCTTCCAGTGCATAGCCACCGGCACCGGCATGGGTATCGATATAAACCAAAGGTTTATCTTTCTTCTGCAACAAGCTCAGCGCCTGCAACAAGATGGAATGTTTGAGCACATCGGCATAGTTGCCGGCATGAAAACCGTGACGGTAGCTGAGCATGAGTTCCCCAATGACTGACGGGTAAATGACCGCGGCATTATAGCTGCTCTGCCTGCGAGTTGCAGCCGAACGTATTCAGTCAGGTTGGCATTTGGCATAATGGCGCCAATTCAGCCAAGGACTCAAACTCAGTGAAGCAGCCAAGCCATAGCATTTATTTTGATACCCGGGAGCCGCGTCTGTGCGCCATTGCCGAGCGCTGGGGCCTGAAGCATTCAGAAGACTCTGTGTTTGCCTTGGGGTTTGAGCAGGAGATGCTGACCCTGTTCAAGCGTGACGAACCCAAGCTTGGCGGTATCTGTGTCGATTTTATCGGCGGCGCCGTGGCCCACAGACGTAAGTTCGGCGGCGGCCGTGGCCAGGCCATAGCCAAGGCGGTCGGTCTCAAGCAAGGCGCCTGCCCCTCAGTGGTAGATGCCACGGCCGGTCTTGGCCGTGACGCCTTTGTGCTGGCAAGCCTTGGCTGCCAAATGACTCTGATTGAACGTAACCCCTTGGTGGCGGCGCTACTGGAAGACGGTCTCAGCCGCGGTTATCAGGACAGCGAAATCGGCCCCTGGATGCAGCAAAGAATGACGCTGCTGCACGACTCCAGTCTGGAGGCGTTGAGCCAGATAAGTCCGCAACCGGATGTGGTCTATCTGGACCCCATGTATCCCCACAGAGACAAGTCGGCATTGGTAAAAAAAGAGATGCGGGTATTTCAGACCCTGGTCGGCGCCGATACCGATGCCGACGGCTTGCTGGCCCCGGCGTTGGCACTGGCGAGCAAGCGGGTAGTGGTCAAACGGCCGGACTACGCCGAAGACCTGGCCGGGGTTAAACCCAGCACTGTTATCGCCACCAAGAAAAACCGCTTCGATGTCTATGTCAAAGCGGCGATGAACTGAGTCGACAAGGAACATAGAGCCGCGCCATTTTGTGGCTCGCCGCATATTTTGCTCCACACTTTTGGGCAAGACTTATCGGATCAGCCCCATAAACAGAGTTCAGGAAATATCACAATGCAGTTAAGGATGATGTTTGTATGTGTTTTGATGGGAATCTTTCTCTTTGGCAAACCAGCTATGGCCGCAAGCGCTAAGCCCGAGACAGCTGCAGCCACAACTGCGGCGCACAAGCTGAACAGTTTGGATGAGGAGGGTCTGTCGCCACTGATGCGAGCTGTATTGGATGGCCAACTGGACTCGGTAAAGCAGCTGATTGCTCAGGGCGCTGACATCAACCTTGAGAACCCTGCCGGCTGGAATGCGCTGTTGATGTCACCCACTCCTGAGATGGCAAAGCTGCTGATTGAGCAAGGCGCCGATATTCACGCCAGCAGTCAAAATGGTTTCAACTCTCTGCTGGTTGCCGCCAAGTTGGGGGATCTGGCCCTTATCTCTTTTCTGCTTGAGAAAAATATCGATATTAACGCCTCAAACCAATATGGCTGGACGGCTCTGATGGTGGCCGTCGAGTTTGGCCATCAGCAGGCGATCTCTTTGCTGCTGGAGAACGGCGCCAACCTCAAACAAAAGAATAACGGCGGCTGGGGGTTACCGGAGATAGCGGCCCACAATAATCATCTGGATATCTTCAAGTCATTATTGAATAAAACCGGCCAGGTGCTCTCCAAGGAATATGCCGAAGAGATTTCCATCATTGCGCTCAAAAACGGTGCCACAGAGATTTTGGATTACCTGGTAAAACAGCAAAGAGTCACCCTTGGCAACAAGGAGCAGATGCTCAAGACGGCCGTATCGGCCGGCAGCCTGGCTTCGGTTAAGTACCTGGTATCCAAGGGCGCCGACATCAATGCCCTACTGGTAATAAATGCCGAGCGCAGCAGTACACCGCTGATGATATCTGCGAATCGGGGCGACCTGGATATAGTTAAGTATCTGTTGGATAAGGGGGCGAAACTCGAGACCCAGGACACAGACGGAGTGACCGCTCTCGCTTACTCCGTGCGAGATGACAACCTAGAGGTTATGCGCTATTTGGTGGCCAAGGGCGCCAATTTAAACGTCAAGGGAAGCTATAAAGAGACCCTGCTGCATCAACTCGTGGGCACAGATGATGCCAAAGTCTTTAATTATCTGGTGGAGAGTGGTGCCGACATTAATCAAACCAACGGCTCTGGCAACAGCCCCTTGTATTACGCAGCTTGGTTTGGCCGGCTGGATTATGTCACTACTCTGGTACGCCACGGCGCCAATATCACCAAACAAGATATTGAGAGAGCCGTTATGAGTAGCCAACTGGAAATAACCAGACAATTACTCGACAACGCGCCGCCAGGCCTTCTCACGGCTGAAACCTTGGTTGAGTTATTGTACTCGGCTGCGGGGAAAGAGAGCGTAGAGATGGTCAAACTCCTGGTTGAAAGAGGCGCCGACATTAACGGGCATTCTGGGAGTCGCCAGGAAACCGCTTTAATGGCGGCATCAATGTACCGACACCTGGACACGGTCAAATACCTTATCGGCATCAATGTCGATGTGAATGCCAGAGATAGTGACGGCCGCCCTGCGTTGATGTACGCCGCCAATCCGATTCAAGGAGCAGGTGAAAAAAGCAATCTTGAGGTGGTAAAGGCCTTGGTTGAGTCAAAGGCTGACTTGACGCTGGTCAGCCACTCGGGGGAAACCATGCTGGAGCAGATGGTGAGAACCAGTGATATCCAGGACTTTAACTATGTTTTGAGCAAGCTCGGTGCTGACATACTTCCGCAAGGCCATAAGGCACTTAAGCGTGCTATCAGCTACCAAAAGCAGGAATTTATTGATTCCCTGTCCCAATATGGGATCAAGCCTCCGGTGGAAAAATAACCCACATCATTGCGCTTGAGGAGGCTCTGCTATGCCAGGCCTATGTTCAGCGGTAGGCACTTGTCAAAACCGCCCGCTTGAGTCAGCATCCATTTTGGTTGCAGCCCTGTGTGCTATGGGCGACACAGATAGAGCGGCAACAAAGCCAGAACCGGTCAGTTAAGATACAGGGCGGCTGCGGCAATCTGGTTTGGCCGGAACTCAGGGAGGCATGATGCTTAGAACCATACGCGACTATCTCAGACTACTGCTGTTCTTTGTGGGGGTGCTGGCGGGGATCCAGCTCCCCGGCTTTGTCGATCAATATGGCAAGAGCCTGCAGGCCCACCTGAGCGAGATCCAAACCCAATTGGCCGGGTTTCAGCGCGATGCCGACCGTTTCTTCGGTGGCGATCTGGATAAACTTATCGCCCACTATGTGACCAACAAAGATCCGGTATTTACCTCCGGCGGCGACAAGCTCAACGCCATGGTAGAACGCCGCTCCGAGTTGCAGCAGGCCTTGGCCGACTTCCGCGAGAGTCTCTACAGCCCCTACCTGCAACTGGCGTTTGCGCCACAGGCGGATATCCGCCGCGAAGTGTGGGACAACTACAGCCACAATATTCTGCTCAAGGGCGATGCCATTGCCATTGGCCTACTCAGTGGCTTGCTGCTCGCAGCCTCGGCCGAACTGCTGCTCAGCTTATGCTGGCTGGCGTTGCGAACGCTGTTTCGGCGCCGGCCGGCTGCCGCCTGATTGCCCCTGTAGAATGTCTGTGTTTGTCCACTCCATTAACGGCTATGATGGTTTGTAATTCCAACTGAAAGGACAAATACCATGATTGCACAAGGTCAAACTCTGCCGGATGCCACTCTGAGCCAACTAGGTAAAGAGGGCATGATCAACCACAAGGTTAAGGAACTGTTTGCCGGCAAGAAGGCCGTGCTATTTGCTGTTCCCGGTGCCTTTACCCCCACCTGCTCCGAGGCTCACCTGCCGGGTTATGTGGTGCTGGCCGATGAACTCAAGGCCAAGGGCGTCGATATCATTGCCTGTGTGTCGGTCAACGATGCCTTTGTGATGAAAGCCTGGGGTGAAACCCAAAACGCCGGTGAGATCATGATGTTGGCCGATGGCGATGGTGCCTTCACCAAGGCGCTGGGGCTGGAAATGGACACTGGCGCCTTCGGAGGCTTACGCTCGCAGCGCTATGCCATGGTGATAGACGATGGCGTGGTTTCTTTGTTGAATGTGGAAGCGCCCAAGACTTTCGAAGTCAGCAAGGCCGAAACCATACTGGCGAGCCTCTAATAGCGACTCAGGCGGCTTTAATGCCGAGATTCTGTTCTATCTCGGCGACACCTGCAGCCACCTGAGAGGCGATTGCCTGCCCCTGCTCTGAGGCGGTGATCGCCTGGCTGCGCAGCTGTTCCATGGCGCTGGAGAAGGATTGCAGATGCGCCAGCTGTGACTGGGCATACTCAGTACCCTGCTGAGTCCCACTCGCCATGGCAAAAGCCTGCTGTCTCACCTCCTGCGCCAGCTGTTTCAGGCTCTCGGCTCTCTGTCTCTGCCTGTCGGTCGCCTCGGCTATGCCATCCATACTCTGCCCCAGACTCTTGTTGGCATTGGTAAGCCGATTGAGAATGGCACCTATCTCATCGAGCGAGCTCTGGGTGCGACTGGAAAGGCTGCGCACCTCATCGGCCACCACGGCAAAGCCTCGCCCCTGCTCACCGGCACGGGCGGCTTCTATGGCGGCATTGAGCGCCAACAGATTAGTCTGCCCGGCGATATTGCCTATCACGTCGATGATTCCCGCCACAGCCGCCACTGAATCATCCAGACTGGCAAGCGCTTGATGACACTCGGCAACGGCGGTGCGGGTTGAATCTGTGGCCTCCAGCATCTGCTGCGCTTCGAGTTCACTCTGGTGCATCTGTTCGGCGGTATTGCCGGCACGGGTGGCCAGCGAAGCTGAGCTGTCACTCACCAGTCCGGCCAATTCACTGAGCTCCAGCGTTTGCTGCCGAGCCTGATCCACCACTTGTTGGGTCTCACGGGTACTACCGGCCATTTCACTGATTTTTTGCACCAGGGCCGATAGGCTTTGGGAGATACGCGCCAATTGCTGCCGCTGCTGTTCATCCTCTGACTCGAAACGATTCAGCAGAGCATTAAAATGGGCGGCTATCTGGCCGGTTTCACAGCGACGACTGATATTGAGGCGCTCGCGGGTATTGGACTCACTCAGCTGACTGAAGGCGGTGTTGAGCAGCTGCAACGGCTTCACCACCCTGAGCTGCTGCAAAATCAAATAAGCCACGGCAAATAAGGCCAGCACCCCCAAAGCCAGATAGAGCCAAAGCTGCAGCTCGTGTTTGAGCTTGTCGGTACGCCGTTGCTGCTCAGCGGCCATGGTCAGCAAGTTCTGCTGCAACTTGTGCATATCGGCGCGCAGCGCATCCTGCATCTGACGGTTATCCAACAGTTGCTGCTCGGTATTGGTCACTTCCTTGGCGTAGCGACTGCTGAGACTCAGAAGTTCGGCGCGGTAGCTCTCGCCTATCTCCTCGCGCTCGGGTTCATCGTCACCCAGGGCAAATTCATCGGCCTCTACTGTGCGATAGAGACCAAGTAGTGGCAAGGCGCTGAGTCTGTCATGCCAGTCGGCCAACTGGGTTATGGTGCTGTCGAGGTAAGGCTTGAGTCTTTGCTCCCGTCCGAGCAGGTAATCCTGGGTCAGCTGTGACAACTGGTAAACCAGCGGCGGAAGCTCCCGACTGAGCTGCAGGTATTCATGCGCCACTTGCGGCGCCGTTGCCAGCCCTTGATCGCCGTAATCCGCCAGGCGCTTGTTGTTGTCCAACATTTCGGTTTCGGCATGGGCCAACAGCTGCCTGGGATTTCCGGCCAACTTGCCGGCGGCGCGGTATTTGCCATCCAGAGCCGTCACCAATTGCGCCAGCTCCTGTGCCAGCTGTGAATCTACCGGCAAACGGTCATGAATATCATTGAGCTGGGCTCTGGCCTGCTCCAATCGCCCGGCATCGCCACTGGCGAGATACTTATCCAGATTGGCACGGATATCCACCAAAAATTCTTGCTGCAAGCCTTGCAGCGTCTGGCTCTGCAGTTCTGCCTCTTGTCTCTGTTCACTGCTCCAGAGCACCAGTGAGGCGAGCAAGGCCGCCAACAAGAGCAACAACGCCGAAGCGCCGAGAGAAAGGGTGGAAATCTTCATGGCAAACTGCGCCCAATTGATTGAACTGAGAGCAGTTTATGACTGGAGCATGACAGTTGAATGACAATCGGCCATAAAGCGTATGGCGTGTTAATCTCTTGGCAACCACACCTGAGCGTGCAGCCCACCCTGAGGGCGATTGCTGAGAATGACCTTGCCCTGATGCCTGTCTATGATGCGTTTGATGATCGCCAGTCCCAACCCTGAGCCGACGCTGCCGCGGGCACTGTCACCTTGGGTAAAGGGCTGGAACAGCTTGGGGATCTGGCTCTCGGCAATACCCGGGCCATTGTCTTCCACACTAAAACCTATGCGGTGTTTTTCCACTTGGGAAGCGATACGGATCCAGCCGCGGCCATAGCGGAAGGCGTTTTCCACCAGATTGCCGATCACCCGCTTGATGGCCAGGCTCTGCATCGGCACTTCGGGGCACTCGGCCAGTACCAGCTCTATTTCACCGACTCTGTTGCTCTCGGCCTGGGCCACTTCGCGGATTAAACGGTTGATCTGTTCCGGCTCGCGAATGCTCTCCTGATCCTGGCGGATATAGGCGATAAACTGATTGATGATGGCATCCATGTCTTCAATGTCTTTGACTATGCCCTCCTGCAGGTAGGCATCGTCGTCCACCATCATCTCGGAAGCCAGACGAATTCGGGTCAGGGGCGTTCGCAGGTCATGGGAGATGCCCGCCATCAGCAGCGCCCTGTCCTGCTCCAGCTGTTTCATACTCTGGGACATACGGTTAAAGGCATTGGTCACTTCGACGAGCTCACTGGAGCCGGTCAACGGCAGCGGGTCAGGGAAATTGCCTCTGGAAACTGAGATAGCCGCCTTTTGCAGCCGCCTCAGCGGCCGGTTCTGTTGCCGGGCAAACCACCAGCCACCGGCGACACTCAAGGCGCCTATCACCAACAGATAGAGGTTAAGGGGCGACAGGGCATTTTCGTTCCAGCCATTGAGGGGAACCTTGATCCAGATGGAGGGAGCCTGAGGCGGGCGGATCCAGATCTGCAGCAGATTGCTCTGTGCAATACGCACTTCGGCCGGGCCACCGAGATATTCCGACATCTGGGCTGAGAGGAAACCATAGTAGGTCGCCCGCTCGATACCGGCTTCCCTGGCCTGTTTCTGGTTGTAGACATGCATGCCATCGTCGCGCACCTTGGCATTGAGGGCGTCCACTATGGTGAGGTGTTCACGGCCCACCTCGACCCCATCGACAAACAACAGATTGATCTGGCGGGCGATAAGCTGGTTGATCTGCTGATAACTGGGCTTAATGAAATAAACTGTCACAGTCAAATAGGAGACCAGCTGATTGATCAGCAACAGGCAGCCTATCAGCATTACCGTTTGGCTGAAGGCACTCCTGGGCAACAGGCGTTGCCACCAGCGCAGCTTCATTTACGGGCGGCACCATCTGGCACAAACACGTACCCCAGTCCCCAAACCGTTTGGATATAGCGCGGGTTGGCGGGATCCTTTTCAATCAGCCGCCTAAGCCGGGAAACCTGAACGTCGATAGAGCGCTCCAACGCCGAATAGTCGCGGCCACGGGCCAGATTCATCAGCTTGTCGCGGGACAAGGGCTCCCTGGGGTGGGTCACCAACACCTTGAGCACGGCAAATTCACCACTGGTGAGGGCGATGGACTCTTCATTGTGGTACATCTCGCGGGTAGCCAGGTTGAGGCTGAACTCGCCGAAACTGACCATCTCTTCCTGCTGCGAAGGCGCGCCGGGGATCTCCTGCACCTGACGGCGCATTACCGCCTTGATACGTGCCAGTAATTCTCTGGGGTTGAAGGGTTTTGGCAGATAGTCATCGGCGCCAAGCTCCAGGCCTATGATGCGGTCGACTTCATCGCCCTTGGCGGTCAGCATCACTATCGGCAGTGGGTTGCCCTGTTGTCGCAGGCGGCGACAGATGGACAGGCCATCTTCTCCCGGCAACATAAGGTCAAGCACCAGCAGGTGAAAGTTCTCCCGCTCCAGCAAGCGATCCATCTGCTCGGCATTGGCGGCGCTGCGTACCTGATAGCCTTGTTCCATCAGATAGCGCTCCAGCAAGGCCCGCAGCCTCATATCATCATCGACAACCAGAATCTTGGAGGTTTCTTGTCCCATGGGCTATTCCTCGAGTGCCAAGCCTGAAACTTGCACAATAGTATCTGAAAAAGTGGCCAAATATCTTAAATTTAGCCATTTTGATACCAAAAATCACCCGAGACTTTGTAACAGTAGTTGATCTTCTGTTGCACCTCAGTGAGAACGGGCCAAATCGGCGGCCGTGAGGCTGACCCCTTTGATCTGGGCGAAGAGCGACATGCCGGGCTTCAACGCCAGCTCCTCAAGGGCCCAGCGGGTAATATTGGCCCACAGCGGCATACCCGCCAGCCTCAGTCTTAGCTGCACATAGTCGCGGCTGTCGACCCGGCTCACCTCTTCCAGGGTTACCGGCAGGATGTTGCGAATACTACTGCCGCTCGGCACCTGCAGGCACACAGAGACCTGGTTGCTGTGAACCCGCACCCGTATCGGCTTATCCTGTTTGGGTAACAGTTCATTGACCCACAAGCTGTTGCCATCGGCGAGTTGCAAACGTGTCATGGCATATTCGGGATGACTCTCGGCCACAGTGGCATGCAGCAAGGAGCTTTGTTCCTGGGCACTGAGCCAGGGTCTCAGCTCGTCACTGTCCCACACCTGTTCCAGCGGGCCACTGAGGACACAGCGGCCCTTGTCCAGCACCAGCATCTGATCCGCCAGTTGCAGGATCTCATCCAGACTGTGGCTGACATAGATAATCGGCAGCTTAAGTTCGGCGGTGAGCCTCTGTAAGTAGGGCAACAGCTCGCGCTTGCGCGGCAAGTCGAGCGATGCCAGCGGTTCATCCATCAAAAGGATCTCTGGGCGGGTCAGCAAGGCCCGGCCTATGGCGACCCGCTGCTTTTCCCCGCCGGAAAGAGTGAAGGGAAAACGGTCGAGCAGTTTCTCCAGCCCCAAGAGTTGTACCACGGTATCAAACTCGCGACTGTCTTTATCCTTGCGGCCATAGTTGAGATTGCCGCGCACCCGATAGTGGGGAAACAACCTGGCATCCTGAAACACAAAGCCGGCGTTACGCCGCTCAGGCGGCAGATTGATCTTCTTCTCTTTATGAAACAGCCAGCGCTCTCCCAAGCGGATCTCACCGGCATCCGGCGTTGCCAAACCGCCGAGAATATTGACCAGCGAGGTCTTGCCGGCGCCCGAGCGGCCAAAGACGGCGCTGACCCCGGAGAGGGGTAATTCTGTGTCAACATCCAGCAGGGTTTGCCCCAGCTGTTGCCTGATAGCGATTTTCAGCATTGTCCCAGCGTCCTC
Source organism: Shewanella sp. Iso12 (assembly GCF_012030025.1). Classification (NCBI taxonomy): domain Bacteria; kingdom Pseudomonadati; phylum Pseudomonadota; class Gammaproteobacteria; order Alteromonadales; family Shewanellaceae; genus Shewanella; species Shewanella sp. Iso12. The sequence goes on along the minus strand of NZ_JAAUHW010000010.1, from coordinate 61,366 downwards.
TGTTGCGCCCGCTTGCTGAGCCATTGGGAAGCGATCAGCGAGGCCAGTGAAATCAATATCGCAATCACACACAGCCTGGCGGCCTCGGCCTCGGCGCCCGGGGTCTCGATAAAGGAGTACATGGCCAAGGGAATGGTGCGGGTTTCACCTGGTATATTGGAAACAAAGGTAATGGTGGAACCGAACTCCCCGAGGCTGCGGGCAAAGGCCAGCACCATGCCCGAGACTATGCCGGGTGCGGTCAGCGGCAAGCTAATGGTGAAGAAGACCTTGAGCCGGCCGGCGCCCAAGGTGCGCGCCGCCTGCTCCAGACGCACATCCACCCCTTCGAGCGCCTGACGAATGGCACGAACCATTAACGGGAATGACACCACCGCAGCTGCCAGTGCGGCGCCGCGCCAGCTGAAACTAAAGCTGAAGCCAAAAGTGTCATAGAGCCAGCCACCGAGAAAACCGCTGCGGCCCATGGAGACCAGCAACAAATACCCTATGACCACAGGTGGCAGCACCAGTGGCAGATGGATCAGGCTATCGAGCACAGACTTGCCGGGGAACTCCAGCCGCGCCAGCACCCAGGCACACAAAATGCCGAGCGGCAGGCTGCAGAGCACGGCCACAGTGGACACCTTGAGACTGAGCAGCAAGGCGGCCACTTCATAGTCGGTCAACAAGCTCAAAGTCAGGATCTCAGTTTACGCCGAAGCCGTATTTGGCAAATACCGCCTTGGCAGCGTCGGACTGCAGGAATTGATAGAAACCTTCGGCGCCTTTGCTGCGCTCTTTACCCACCAGCGCCATGGGATAGCTGATTGGTTTGTGAGTCTCTTGGGGGAATACCGCCAGCTGTTTTACCCCTTTGGCCACTTTGGCATCTGTGGAATAGACAATCCCCAGAGATGACTCGCCACGTTCGACCAACGCCAAGGCGCCGCGAACACTATTGGCTCTGGCAAGCAGAGGTTCGGCCTGTTGCCACAAAGCTAAATTTTCCAGCGCTTGCTTGGCATAGCGACCGGCCGGCACATGATCAGGATCGCCAACCGCCATCCGGCTGTTACCCAATGCCTGTTTGAGATCCCAGGAAGCCGAGATTTCAACCTGGTTCAGCGCACTGCTTTTCGGCGCAATCAGCACCAGCGTGTTACGCAGCAGAGTAACCCGGCTGCCGGCGTCGATGGCCTTGTTTTCATCGAGATAGTCCATCCATTTCTGGTTGGCCGACAGAAACAGCTCGGCGGGCGCACCTTGGGCAATCTGGCGTGCCAGCGTCGAAGAGGAAGCAAAAGAGAACACGGTTTCAGTGTCATGCTTGCGGTCATATTCGGCGCCCAGTTCATTCATGGCATTGGTGAGTGAGGCGGCGGCAAAAACGGTAACTTTTTCCTTGGCACTGACGTTAAAGGCCAACAACAGCCCCAGAGCCAGGCTCAGGGCAGGACGGAACAGGGACTTCATAACGACTCCTTGATGAGATATATGCACTATTTGACACTGCCAACGTTATATACATAGTTATATAACGATAAGCAAGCCTGTGATCGTCAGTGAGTGATCCCTGTGGTCTTTATCAGCGCAATAAGGGAGAATAACCCCGACACTGATAAGGAATATGCCATGGATCTCAAAGCCCTGTTGACTCTCAACAATGCCGATAAACTGTTTGCCAATCCCAAACGAATTGCGCTGTTGAAGCAGATACGCATTACCGGCTCCATCAGCCAGGGAGCCAAACAGGCGGGCATCAGTTACAAGGCGGCCTGGGATGCGGTCAACGACATGAATCTGCAAGCCCCTCAGCCAGTGATCAGCAGTGAAAAGGGTGGTAAAGGCGGTGGCGGCGCCAAGTTGACCGAGTTTGGTGAGCGTCTGCTGAAGCTCTACGAACTGATGGATCAGATGCAGGACATGGTGCTCAAGGCGCTGTTGGATGCGGCCGTTCCCATGGATAACCTGCTGGATCTGATGGCACACTTCTCGCTCAAGACCAGCGCCCGCAATCAACTGGCCGGTGAAGTTATTGCGCTCAAGGATGATTCTCTCAATGACAATGTCAGGGTCAAGTTGGCCGGTGGACAGGAGATAGATGCCGCCATCACCCATGCCAGCACTGACAAACTGGGGTTGCATATCGGCAAGAAGGTATTGCTGCTGTTCAAGGCTCCCGCCGTCAGCATCCACTCGCTGCAGCAGCCCCTCAGCAGTGGCAACCGCCTCAAAGGCCAGTTGTTGCAAATCAAACGCGATACCCAGCGCAGCGAAATTACCCTGGATATCGGCGGCAACGACCGCCTCTACGCTTCGGTATGTAACGACAGCATTGAGGGCTTGCCATTGGCTCTGGGCGATCATCTACAAGCCTGCTTCGAGCCGGGGCAGACACTCATCGCCTGTGTTAAATGACAAACAAAGGCATCCTGTTTATCCCATTGGCAAGAAGGCGCACTTGCAAGCACGCCTGAGTTCTGTAAATCTTCTGCATTATTGGCATCGGCGCCTGGCGCCATCAGCAGTTGACCGAATAAATCGATGAAAGCCCATTTGATTACCCGTAAGGGCTGGGAAGCCCTGGATAAAGAACTCAAATATCTGTGGAAGGAATACCGCCCCGAGATAACCCTAAAAGTGCAAGAGGCCGCGGCCCAGGGCGATCGCTCCGAAAACGCAGATTACACCTACAACAAACGCTTGTTGCGGCAGATAGATCGCCGAATCCGCTATCTGGTTAAACGCTTGGAAGAGTTGAAGATTGTTGACTACTCACCGCAGCAGGAAGGAAAGGTGTTCTTCGGTGCTTGGGTCGAACTGGAAAATGACCAGGGCACTGTGGTGCGCTACCGGATTGTCGGCAAGGACGAGATAGACACCAAGAAAGGCTATATCACTATAGATTCCCCTATGGCCAGGGCCCTCATAGGTAAACAGGTTGACGATGAAGTTCAGGTGCAAACGCCATCAGGGGTCAAAGAGTGGTACATCAATGTGATCCAATACCAAGTGTTTGAAACAGAAACGCCAGAATAATCTCAATTTAACATTTTGTTATTGATAAAAATCCCTTGAAAAGGGTAGACTCCACCTGTTTGGCTCGAAGATGTGCAGGGAGATGCCTGCCGGGCCAGATTATTCAGCTTTCAACAAAGGAACAAGGAAGTGCAGACTCTCAGCAAATCCGATAAGAGTTATGGCGTAGCCGTGTGTCTTTCAGGCATTTTCGGCATCTTGGGCATACATCACTTTTACTGTGGCCGTATACTCCATGGCCTGTTCGATCTCGGTCTGGCAATAGTAGGTATTACGCTTATTTCAACCGACGAACCTACGTTGGTATTCACTGGAATGGCGGTACTTGCAGTCGATATTATCCACACTGTGATAGTCACTTTTATGTTACTGGTGGGAAGCTACAAAGATGGGCAGGGTAAGCTGATCACTTACCCGGGACAAAAGTTAACTTAAGGACAAACAATGACAATCGAAAATGAGCAACTGAGCGACAAGGGTTTCGTTCCTACTCTGCTGCTGTGCTTCTTCCTGGGTGGCTTCGGCGTACACCGTTTTTACACCGGCAAAATCGGCACCGGTCTGCTGATGTTGGTGACTCTGGGTGGCCTGGGTATCTGGACTCTGATCGACTTCGTTCGTATCGCCATCGGTAGTTTCCGTGACTCCGAAGGCCGACTGATCAAGTCAGCCTGATCCCTGAATGCCAGTGGTGCAAGCCACTGGCATCCATACTCACTCCTGCGAAAGCACTCTTCCCTTACTTAGCATCTCTTCCGCTTCCTGGCGTTCTTGCTCCCTTTGTGCCTGGGTGGTACATCTTCTGATCGGCATTCTTGAACCCGTCACTGTGACTTTTTCACAGCGATAACCGTCACTGCGCTCCACATCTGCTTGAGCCTGCTGCGTTTCATTAGTACTGCTGCAAGCACCCAGACAAAGCACCATAACCGCCGCGGGAATACATCCTTTCATTAACTTTTTCCTGTAAAATTCTGCTGTCATTGCCAAACTACACAATTAATCGACAAGCAACAATTACGTTTCATTTGACCAACAATGACAAAGATACAAATTGGCGCGGCTTATTCGTTGCCAAAGCATCGACTATTTCGGCTATGGCGCGTTTTATCTGAATCTTGGCCCCAAAACCAAAGATCCATTTCTTAACATAAGTTGCGCGTCAAACCGGCATGGATACAAAGTGTCACATGGCAAAACTAAAATCCGCATGATGACAGTTTCACCCAAGAGGAATCTTATGACCCGCTTACTGATACTACTGCTGTGGCTGTTGCCTGTAGGCATAATGGCTGCACCATTTTCCGGTGAGTTGCTGATAGACAAGGCTTGTCCGCTGTTTCAATCGAAGAACAAGGGCACTAACCCCGGGCAGCTTTACAGCAGCCCAGGGCAGAGACTGGTGATAGTTGAGCGCCTCGGCCAAGACTCTCCCTCTTGGTTCAGGGTCAAGACCTCGGCGGTGCAATCACCACTGCGCTGGATTGCCGCCGATTGTGGCCAACTGCAAGCAGGCGCATTGCCTACTGAACCTCAAACCAAAAACGCCTGCAACCTGGCCGACAAATACGATAGCCATCTGCTGGCTCTGTCGTGGCAAAACGCCTTTTGCGAGTCAAGAGGTTCAAGTAAGGCCGAATGTCGCAGCCAGAGCGCCGATCGCTTCGATGCCAATCATTTCAGCTTGCACGGCTTATGGCCCAATAAGCGTTCCTGCGGTATCAGCTATGGCTATTGCGGCAAGGTCAAACACAAGCCCGATAACTTCTGCGATTATCCCGCCATTGAGTTGAGTGAAGCCTTATCCCAACGCCTGGGGCGCGTGATGCCCAGTCACGCCTATGGCAGCTGCCTGGAGCGGCACGAATGGTGGAAACACGGCAGCTGCCGGGATGAAAGTGCCGAAGCTTATTTCTCATTGGCACTCAGGCTAACGGCAGAGGTGAATCAGGCAACGCCCTTGCTTAATCTGCTGCAGCAAAATATCGGCACAAAAATAGCGACCGCTGCTTTGAGACAAGCGTTTCAGCAGAGCTTCGGCCCAGAGAGCGGCCACAAGCTGAGTCTTAAATGCCACCAGGGCATGCTGACCGAAATTCAACTCAGCCTTCCAGCCAAGATAGATAACAGCAACCTGAAGGCGCTGCTGGAGCAGGCGCCCAGAATTGCCCCAGGCAACTGTGGCAACTATATGCTCATCGATGCCGCCAACTGAGAGATTAGAGTGCCATTGTCAGGCGAATAATGCTGAATACAGCTCCCTGTGGGTCGTTGATCACCGCAAAGCGCCCCACATTGGGAATATCTGTTGGCGGCACACAAACCTTGCCGCCCAGTTCGGCCGCCCGACTGGCCATCACATCACAATCATCAACACTGAAATAGATCATCCAGTGGGGCGGCACATCGCCCCACTGCTCTGTCATTTCCAGCATGCCGCCAATGCCTTCATCACAACTCTCGCCATTGAGTAACCATTCTGTGTATTCAAAGTCGGCAGCGTTCTCACTGCGGCGCATCTGCCAGTTGAACACCTTGGGATAAAAAGTTTTGGCCAGTTCGGATTGCCGACAGGCGAGCTCTACCCAGCACAGAGTATTGGCTTCCCATTTACGTCCGGCACCAGGATGTTCGACACCTTGCCAAACCGAAAAATGGGCCCCTTCCGGGTCAGTAAACAGGGCCATTTTACCTGCGCTGCCAACTTCATGAGGGCCCATCAGAAGCTGGCCTCCGGCGGAGCTGACAGCTTCGATACACGCATTAATATCCTCCACCGCGAAATAAACCGCCCAGTGGCTGGGAACACCCTGCTGCTGCAATTCGGCGGGCAATTGATACATGGCACCTATATCCTCATGGGCCTGCTGCAACATGGTATAGGCGCCTTCCGGCATGGGGATATCTTCGGCCTGCCAACCAAAGAGTCGACAATAAAAGTGCTTGGCACTATTCCAGTCCTGCGTCCCCAACTCGACCCAGCAGGGTTCACCATGTCTGTATGCTGTAATCTTCATTACCGATTCCCTTTCAATGTGAAGCTGTGGAGGCTGACCAAGGTCGGTTCCGTTTAAGGTAAACGCTAACAGAAATTATACCAAGCTGTATAGAAAGTGTTCGGCGAGAGGAAAGGGTTAAGCCGTAAAGATGTAAAAAAAGCCGTAGTCTGTTAGTTGGCATAAGCTTCTCCCTGTCACTCCTCCCTGAGCGACGCAGTGTGCCAACTAACAGACTACGGCGGAACAATGAGACTCGATATCTCGTGCGTAAAAAGGATGCAAAAGGGGAATGGACCAAGCCCACTTTGCAGACTCGATACTAAAGAAAGCCCCCTAGGGGGCCTATCAGACAAATCCCAAGGGGGCTTGGATTTATTCCCAACGAAGGGAGACTTTTTGGTGTCACGCCTTATCGGCGGGCTGTTCGCTTACGGCCCCGCACCCGGCTGCGCCACATCCAAAAACCGGACAGCGCCATCAAGCAGGGCAAGAAACCCAACAGACACCAAAGAATTCGGGTTGTCAGGCCACCAAAAGTGCCGTAGTGCAATGGTCTGAAACTATCGACAAACTGGTATAGCGTCCCGGCAGTACGGACATCAAAACTGCTGCTGAGCTTGCCGGTCTGATCGTCGAAACTGATGATGGAACCAAAACGGCTGCGCAGTGGCCCCTTGTTATTTTGATGACCAAAGAAGTGCACTCCCGGATAACTGGGGTCGGGTAAGCGTACATAGGTAGCGACAAACCCGGGCAACGCTTCTTGGGTGGCGGCCAGCATGGCATCAAAATCCAACTCTGCATTGTAGTAGCGCTTGGTCAGCACAAACTGGCTGTCGTCGTGGCCTCCGAACTCTTCATCAATGAAGTGATCTATGTTCCACCAGGCTCCGGTAAACCCCAGAATAAGGAAAACCGGCACACCGAGAATTCCCAACATTTTGTGGCCATCACTGAGCAGCAGGCGTAAGCCGCGGCCAAACCTCAGGGTAAACAGAGTGCGCCAAAAATGGCGATGCAGAACTATGCCGCTGAGCCCAAGCAGGATCAGCAGCACCGACACCAGTGCCGACAAGAGTAATCCCGCATGATCCAGCAGCAAGGTATAGTGCAGTTCAAGCAGCCAGTCGGTCAGCATATGTGTCATGGACATGGGCGGGCTGAGCAGTTGCCCCGTGGCGGGATCCAACCACAGCTTTTGCCACTCATAGCTGCCCATCTTGGCAACATAGAGACTATCGGCTTCCCCATTGGCGGCAAACTCCCAACCGAGTATTTCATGCTCAGGCAGAGCCTGATCCGCATGCTTCAGCAGTTGTCCGAAGCCCAGCCGGGAATCGGCGCTGGCCAGCACCTGTTCAGGGCTAAGCCAGGCATCCAATTCGGCCTTGAACACCAATAGGCTGCCACTGAGCGCTATGATAAACAGCGGCACAGCGACAATCAGCCCCAGCAGCCCATGCCATTTCCACAGGAATCTACGCATAACAGCAGGACTTCCTTACCAGTGAACACTCAGACTGAGCTTGAACTGACGCCCCTCGCCAGGCATAACCCGCAATAAGCTGTCAGAGCCGGAATAGTAATCTTCGTCCAGCAGATTGGTGACGATGAACTTGAGATCATAATCATCCCAGCTGTAGCCCAGATTGAGATCCACCAGAGTGTAAGCCGGCAGGAAGAAATCATCACCACTGTTCAATACCGACTGGGCGTTGCCCTGCTGCTTACCGTAGTGATTCACCCCGGCCGCCATACTCATGCCGGAAAGCACACCCTCATCTATGTTGTATTTGAGCCAGCCGCCCAAGGCATAACGGGGCACATTGGCAACCCAGTTGTCGTATTCGGCGTCCACCGCATGGGTATAAGCCGCATGACCGATAAACTGCAGCGAGTCGCTGACCAACCACTGCATGTCCAGTTCAGCCCCTTTACTGTTGAGTTCTCCGGAAGCTAGATAGGTAAAGTTACCACCTACGTCCACATTGGCGATGGCGATATTTTTCTTGGTCAGATCATAGAGTGACAAGGTAGCATTGAGATCGCCATCGAGCGCCTTGGCCTTGAGGCCAACTTCCCACTGACTGCCCTCTTCCGGATCCAGCACTTTGCCATTGGTATCGACATAGGACTGAGGCGTGAAGGCTTCCGAGTAGCTGGCGAAGGCAACCCAATCGTCGTTGAAGGCGTAACTCAGCCCAGCTCGTGGACTGAGCTTATTCTCATATTCATCCACAGATGCTTGCTTGTATCTGTCGACCCTGGCCCCCAGCGTCATGCTCCAGTGGTCACCCCAGTCGATTTGATCCTGGAAATAGAAGCCGAAGATACGGTTTTCCACTTCTGATTCAGGGCCAAAGTTATTGAGTTCCTGATCCGGGAATACGCTGTAATCCGGATTATAGAGATTGATCACCGGGTACTGGCTGCCGAGGGCGCTGCGGGTCTTGAGATCCGACAGGAAAATATCCAACCCTGTGGTAAAGGTATGCTCTGTATCCCCGAGATAGAAACTGCCATTAAAGCCACTGTCTATTGCCCATGTCTGCCACTGGGTTTGATAGCTGAACTTGTACAGTGTCATGTCACCGCTGGTTGCATCATAGCTGCTGGGATAATAGAGGTTATTCCAGTCGCTGGAGGCATCCTGATACCTGAGGTTCTGACGAAAACTGATGTTATCCGTCAGTTGATAGCGAAACTCATAGCCTATTCGGTAGGTTTCATCCTCTATGGTGCCGGGATCCTTGATATTACCGTAGAAGAGTTCTGAAGGCAGTTGCCCAAGCTCGGATGGCAACACTGTCCCCTGGGCAGGTAGTGGCATTCCGGGTTGATTGCTGTCCTTGGTGTAGCTGGTCAACAGGGTCAACATGGCTTTGTCACTCAGCTCGAAAGTGACGGATGGTGCAATAAAGACTCTATCCTGGCCATCGACATAATCCGTCTCATTGGCACCTTCCCGGTAGGTCAGCCCCAAACGACCATAGATATTGCCTTCTTCATTCAGCACTTGGTTGAGATCGGCATTCACTTCACGATAGTCGTTGCTGCCAAGGCGTAAATCCAGATTGCCAAAGTCGCTACCGGTTGGCCTCTTGGTGACCAGGTTCACCATACCGGCTATGGCTCCAGAACCATAGAGGGTGGACGACGGGCCCTTCATCACTTCCAGAGTTTCCAGGTTGGATTGCTCGACGTTGGCCCCCAAGCCGTTATCATTCAGCCTGAGACCATCCAGATAGATCTCTTTCGAAGCATCGAAGCCGCGGATCCGGAAATAGTCATATCCCTTGTAATAACCACCAGGTTGCACCCCGGCAACGTTCTTAAGCGAATCCTGCAGTAACACGGCGCCCTGCTCGTCGAGGAAATTCTTCGACAATATCTGAATATTCTGCGGTGCCTTGAGCAGATTGAAATCACCCTTGGTAGTGGATGGGGAGGTGGCCTTTGTGGTCACGATAATCCTTTCGATACTGGTATCGGCGGCTTCCTCTGCACTCACTGCACTTGCCGACATCAGTGCCACAGTCAGCCCCGAGAGTATCGGTAAGCTGGATCTGGACATGGATTGAGATTTCCTTGGTTGAATGAATCAGCGCACGATACTAACACCAATGATAACGATTTGCGTTAACTTTAATGAGACAAACGTCAGTTAAGTGTAAAGTCGCCAAAAGGCTCACAAAGATACAAAAAGTAACAAAGGTAATCACAAGAAGGATGGGCGATTTTGGAGCGGGTGATGGGAATCGAACCCACGTATGCAGCTTGGGAAGCTGCCGTTCTACCATTGAACTACACCCGCACGAAATACTCGGCGTGGACGGTATAAATTACTGACTTTTATAGTCTTGTCAAGGTGGGGCTCTCCCATTCCCTTGAAAAAGAGAGCCGCTCCTCACTTCAGGAATACTTGGGTAACATGCCGGCCATGGCCAACAGATGACAGGCGGCCGTCAGCACCCCAAACAGCACTACTATGGCTATCAAAGGCGTACCACCCGGTACGCGAAAACCCGGGTTATCGGCAAACCGTTGCCTCGAGCGCCAAGCCATCAAGGCCGGCACTATTACAGCCCAAACCGTGGCCGCCAAGGCAGCGAAGCCAATGGCTACCAGGAAGCCATCTGGAAACAGCATACCTAGCAGAGTCGGAGGCAGAAAAGTCACCAGGGCGGTCTTGACCCTGCCGCTGCGACTGTCGTCAAAACCAAACAGATCTGCCAGATAGTCAAACAAACCCAAGGTTACCCCAAGGAATGAAGACGCCACGGCCAGATTGGCAAACAGGGTGAGCATGGTGTTGAGCAGCGAGTTATCCATCACCTTGGACAAGGCGCCGACCAATACCCCCATATTGCCGCCCTGGGCAATAATGGCGCCGAATTCACCGCGGGAAATATTACCCATGGTTGCCACCAGCCAACACAGGTAGATAGCCAAGGCGATAAAGGTACCAACAAAAATCGCCTTGATTATGGTGCCCGGCTGTTTGCCGTAATATTTCACCAAAGACGGCACATTGCCGTGGTAACCAAAACTGGCCAGGCCGAAAGGAATGGCCGCCCACAGATATGAGCCATAGCTGCTCTCGCCATTAGGTAGCAGTAGCTTACTGGTATCAACGCCGATCAACAGATTGCCTATCGCCAGAAAGAAGCTGATGATCATCCCTCCCAACATTATGGTGGTGATCCGATCCACGGCCTTGGTGCTGATAAGCACCACCAGCGCCAGCACCAGGGCAAACACCAAGGCGGCAAAACTCTGCGGCAGGCTGATATCCATACCTTCCAGGCTATGATTGACTATGGAGCCGCCGCCACTGATATAGGCGTAAGTGAGAATATAGAGCACGAAGGTTATCGAAGCGCCGTTAAGCACCCGCCAAAACTGCCCCAGGGTCTCCTTGGTGAGGGTGTCAAAGCTGGCGCCAGGCTCAAAATGCAGGTTGGTTTCCAGCAGCAGCAGCCCGGACATGAACATGCAGAACCACACCCCCAGCAGCATAAGCACAGAGTAGCCAAACCACATGCCGGCGCCTTCTACCGGCAGGGAAAACATCCCGGCACCGACTGTGGTCCCGGCGATGATCATGGCGCCGCCCAGCAAAGACGCCTTGGCAGGCGCCGCATTCATATGATTGGCCATCAGGCCTCCTGTTCGGCGGCGACGCTGTCGACTATGGTTTGCTTGACCTGTGGACGCAGCAGCTGGTTGGCATAATCCCGGGTTCGCTCTATATCATGGCGGGTATCTTCCTTGGTGAGATACCCCAGCTCTTTGAGCTTGATACTCAAGATGCCGTAGAGTTTCTTGTCGTAAAACTCGGGGGCTGTAATCCCATGCAGCGCGCCCAGACGACTGGCCAATTTATGGCTTTCGCGCTCCAAATCGCCACGCTCAATACCTGGGTGAGCGGCCAGCAAGTTAAGGATGATGGCGTAGCGCTGCAGGGTTTCGCTCATGGTTTCAGCCAGCAGCGCCAGCGGATTTATCCCGGCTTCCAGCACCCGGAAACCATCGGCTTCTTCGGCGACCAAACCTTTGGCAATGAAACGATCCAGCAGCTGATCGGCATAAGCACTGACATCGGCCTTACCCATAAACAGCTCGGCCTGCAGCAGAGGGTAGAAATCCTCAAGCACCGCCTGCATCTGAGCTCGGCTGCACTGCTCCAGGCGCACCAGGCAGCTGGCCAGCAAAGAAGGCACCATAAACAGGTGAATGATGTTGTTGCGATAGTAAGTCATGGTTACCGCGATCGACTCGTCGATTGAGATGATATCGCCCAGTTCATCTTCCTGAACCGTGAACTTATTCAGCTCCAGACCTTGTTGCAGCAACTGCTTACCGTCGCCCTCAGCGACAGAAGTATACTGGGTATATGGCACTTCCTTGAGCAGATCCAGATACAAGTCCAACTGACGTTCCAACTGGCTTCGCTCCAGCGCATTCTGCTCTGATGACAAGAGTACCAGGCTGGTAAGAGTCACGGCGCTGGCTGCTGCGGCATCGTTGATATGAGTCATCACCCTATTGGCCAGAGTATTAACCGCCGGGGTCAGCCAGCTGGGTTTCTGCTCGGGATCGGCCGCCACTTCTTCGCGCCAGTTGGGCGCCGCTTCACTGAGGAAATTCTGCAGCGTCACAGGCTCACCAAAGTTCACATAACCCTGACCGAAATTGCCCAGCTTACGCAAGGCGCCAACCACCTGCCAAACAGATTCTTTCTGCTTCTTCTTGCCGCTGAGTTCTTTGTGGTAAGTGGCCACTTCCATGACATGGTCGTAGCCCAGGTACACGGGCACCAGAGTCACCGGCCGTTCAATGCCTCGCAGCACAGAGTTGACTGTCATCGCCAGCATTCCTGTCTTGGGTGACAACAGCCGCCCGGTACGGGAGCGGCCACCTTCGGTGAAGTATTCAACCGAATAGCCTTTGGCAAACAGCTGATCCAGATACTCGCGGAACACAGCGGTATAGAGCTTGTTACCGTTGAAGCTGCGGCGGATGAAGAAAGCACCACCACGGCGGAACATGGGCCCGGCGGGCCAGAAGTTCAAGTTGATACCGGCGGCTATGTGGGGCGGAACCATACCCTGAAAATAGAGAATATAGGAGAGCAGCAGGTAATCCATATGACTGCGGTGGCAAGGCACATAAACTATCTCATGGCCATCGTGGTGCAGCTGGCGTATCTGCTCGGCGCCCTTGATGTTGATCCCCTTGTAGAGCTTGTTCCACAACCAGGTGAGGATCCGCTCGGCAATACGCACCAGGCTGTCTGAATAGTGGGCGGCAATCTCATCGAGATATTCTTCCGCCATCTCCCGGGCTCTGGCCTCGGGGATCTTCTTGGCAGCGGCCTCTTCTTTAATCGCCTTTTTCAGCGTTTCCGAGCGCAGCAACTCATTGAACAGAGCCTGACGGTTGGGCAGCACGGGTCCTGTCATCACCTTGCGTTGCCGGCGGAAATGTACCCTGGCCACCCGTGACAACTTATGGGCAATAGCCTTGTCGGTCCCATGTTCATCGGCCATCAGCCGCAACGACACGGCATTGGAAAACTGCACAAAGTTGTCGCGCCCCAGAAACAGGATCATCAGAAACTTGCGCAGCCAAGTGGGATTTTCCCGCTCAAATACGGCGGCACGCATGCTGTCATCTTCCTTACCAGGAGTGCGGCCCCAATAGAGGCTCACTGGCACCAATTGAATATCCAGTTGTGGATTGGCCTGATGCAGGTTCAGCAGAGAAGTGAAACAGCTGAGAAATGGCTTGTTGCTCTTGCGCTTGCCGAATAGGGGCTTGGCTCCTTCCAGGCAGACGACTCGGGGAACGGTAATATCATCAACCTTGAGTGCCTCATAAGGACAAGGCAAACCAAACTTACGGGTGACTTCCGCCAATGCCGCAATATCACTGACAGATTCCGTCTTCATTACATAGGCCATCGGCTTAGCCGGATCCAGGTTCAAATCGGCGAAAGGATCCTGAGGCACCACAGTGGTATGCACCAGCTTGCTTTGGAGCCAGCGAAGAGATTTAAACCAGAATGAATCTTGTTTGGACATGTTTTTTTCAGTGTCTGAGCCACAATCAATAGCCCAATAGAATACCAGAATTTCCTGAACCTTAGCTAGGGAAGGTGCGAACCGGCCCCGGCAGTTCCTCTGGCCAATGCCTTGAACTCCCCATGCTGCATGGGCCAAGCCGTTAAAACCAAAGCACCGAATGGCTTACTTAGCCACTCCCTAAAAGTTTCAGTTTTGGTTAATACTTGCACTGATAAAAATACTGTATATACTAACAGGTACTGTATGAAAAAACAGGAATCACCATGAGACCACTGACACCGCGCCAGGCACAGATTCTGGAACTGATTAAACGCAATATAGCCGACACCGGCATGCCGCCAACCCGGGCCGAAATTGCCACCCGGCTGGGCTTCAAGAGCGCCAATGCCGCCGAGGAACACCTCAAGGCATTGGCCAAGAAAGGCTGTATTGAGATCATGCCAGGCACCTCTCGTGGTATTCGCCTGCCTCATGATGAACAAGCGGAGTCAGAAACAGGCTTGCCCCTGATTGGTCAGGTTGCCGCCGGTGAACCCATACTGGCTCAGGAACACGTTGAGCAGTATTACCAGGTCGACCCTGGCATGTTCCACCCCAATGCCGACTTTCTGCTACGGGTACGCGGCGACAGCATGAAGAACATAGGTATTCTCGAAGGTGATCTCCTGGCGGTTCACAAGGTACAGGAAGCCCGTAACGGTCAAGTCGTGGTGGCCAGGGTTGAAGACGATGTAACTGTGAAACGCTTTGAAAAGAAAGGTAATGTGGTTTATCTACATGCCGAGAACGAGGCTTACTCCCCAATAAAAGTCGACCTGACTTTCCAGCCATTGACCATTGAAGGACTGGCGGTAGGGATAATACGCAATGGAGACTGGCTATGAGCATAATGACTGGCAACGCCCCAAGACACCCAGGCCTGTGGACAGACACCGGTATTGCCGGCAATCAGCCTTGGCAACATACCGGTATCTCCAGCTTGGCCAGCCATAGCCAGGGACGTCAGGAATTATTGCGCCTCTGCCCTCAATTGGCGCAATTGAGTCAACAGGGACGCTGGATAGTCTTGATTAACGCCCCGGCCAGCATAGGTTACAAAGAAACCTTAGCAAGGGCCGGTGTCAGAATGGATAGAGTACTCTTGGTGCGCACCAAGGATGAAGTAGAAGCCTTGTGGGCAACGGAAAGAGCCCTGACCAACGGCACCTCCAGTGCAGTGATCAGTTGGATAGACAGCCTGGATGCCCGTGATAACCGCCGATTGCAGCTGGTCGCCCGTAACGCCAGAGCCATGGGCATAGTGTTGGAAACGGGACAGCAGGCGAAAGAGGTGGATAACCACCTCAACGAACTTACCCACTCCATCCATTGATTGTGTTTAAAGGCCATCCCTGGGATGGCCTTTTTTCTGTGCCTTTTTGGTGCAATGCCTTCCCCTGTCAATCGGCGGCAAACCGCGCAGCTCTGCTACTCACACAGAATTCACCTCTGGATTAACAGACGCTTTTTTTTCATATAGTTAGAAAACATCGTGATCTTGATCAATATTTAATCTACAAGTAATGTAAGAACAACGATTGTGTTATCTCCATGCAATTCGTCGTAGGTTGACCGCCCCATTTCGATTCATAGCGAGTGGTGCCGTCGCCGGAAATGCTGAGTATATTCAGCGGTAAGTGCAACAGTGGTCACCACCTGTATACCTAGAGCTAAGTGAAACCGCCGCCGCACTTTGAAGTCATCGTTGCTTTTTTGGGAACTGAAGAGTTTGCATAGAGCAAAGACTTACTGTGTGACTCTTCTTTGTAGTTGCGAATGCAATTGACAGAGGAGATGTCTTGTGAAGCAATGGCTGTGTGTTTTGCTGACCTTGTTGTGCGTCAGCTTGTTGTCTCCAGGCGCTCAGGCAGATATGCCCTTGAATATGACTCAAGGGGTAACTGAGATCAGTGGCAAGGTGTATCACCTGCACATGATCATTCTTTATATCTGTTGCGCCATAGGTTTGGTCGTATTCGGCGTGATGATCTACGCCATGATCAACCATAGGAAGTCCAAAGGGGCAGTCGCGTCCCAATTCCATGAAAGTACCAAGGTAGAAATTGCCTGGACGCTTATCCCCTTTTTAATCCTGATCCTGATGGCAATCCCCGCAACCAAAACGCTGATTGCCATGGAAGATCCCAGTGATGCCGACCTGACGGTCAAGATCACCGGCTCGCAATGGAAATGGCACTACAGCTATTTCGGCGAAGACATCGACTTCTTCAGCATATTGGCAACGCCGAGATCCCAGATAGAAGGCCAGGAAGCCAAGGGCGAGCACTACTTACTTGAAGTCGACAAGCCTTTGGTATTGCCCATCAATCGCAAAGTCCGATTCCTGATGACCTCAGATGATGTGATCCACTCCTGGTGGGTGCCCGCCTTTGCCGTCAAAAAAGACGCCAATCCCGGTTTTATTAACGAAGCCTGGACCCGGGTGGACAAACCGGGGATCTACCGCGGCCAATGTGCCGAGCTTTGCGGTAAAGACCACGGCTTTATGCCGATTGTGGTGAAGGTACTGGCAGAAGATGAGTTTGACGCCTGGATGGCGGAACAGAAACAAGCCGCGGCTACGGCCGCCGAAGAAGCTCAGGCGGCCCTCAGTGAGACCATGAGCCATGATGAGGCCATGGCGCTTGGCGAACAGATCTATATGGCGCGTTGCGCCGCCTGTCATCAGCCCAACGGCGCCGGACTTCAAGGGGTGTTCCCGGCGCTCAAGGGCAGTGCTATTGCCATAGGCCCAATCGCTGCCCATCTGGACATAGTGATCCATGGCAAGACAGGCACCGCCATGCAGGCCTTCGGCAAACAGATAACCGCCAAGGAACTGGCTGCTGTGGTGACCTATGAGCGTAATGCCTGGGGCAATAATACAGGCGACACTGTGCAAGCCGCCGACGTCAATAACCACGGGCAGTAGGGGGAGAAGATGAACTCATTCAGTCAAGATGCCGAAGCCGGCGTTCAGGAAATCGCTGAACAGGAACACCAGCATCATCACGCCCCCAAGGGGATCATGCGCTGGTTGCTGACCACCAACCATAAAGACATAGGCACACTCTATCTCTGGTTCAGCTTCATCATGTTCCTGATAGGGGGCGCCATGGCCATGGTGATCCGTGCTGAGCTATTCCAGCCCGGATTGCAACTGGTCGAACCCAACTTCTTTAACCAAATGACCACAGTTCATGGCCTTATCATGGTTTTTGGCGCCGTGATGCCGGCCTTTACCGGTCTGGCCAACTGGTTGATCCCCATGATGATAGGTGCGCCGGATATGGCGCTGCCGAGGATGAACAACTGGAGCTTCTGGATTTTGCCCTTCGCCTTCCTGATCCTGCTTAGCTCATTGTTTATGGAAGGTGGCGGCCCCAATTTTGGCTGGACCTTCTATGCCCCATTGTCGACAACTTATAGCGCCGACAGTACAGCCTTGTTTGTTTTTTCAATACATATCATGGGGATAAGCTCAATTATGGGGGCTATCAACGTGATAGTCACCATAGTGAATCTGCGCGCACCTGGCATGAACTGGATGAAGCTGCCCCTGTTCGTCTGGACCTGGCTTATCACCGCCTTCCTTCTGATAGCCGTTATGCCGGTATTAGCCGGGGCTGTGACCATGGTACTCACAGACAAATTCTTCGGCACCAGCTTCTTCGATGCCGCCGGCGGCGGAGATCCTGTGATGTTCCAGCATATTTTCTGGTTCTTCGGCCACCCCGAGGTGTACATAATGATATTGCCGTCATTCGGCATCATCTCGGCCATCATTCCGGCATTCAGTCGCAAGCCTTTGTTTGGCTACGCCTCAATGGTCTACGCCACCGCCAGCATCGCGATCCTCTCCTTCCTGGTGTGGGCACATCACATGTTCACCACAGGTATGCCTGTCTTTGCCGAACTCTTCTTTATGTACTGCACCATGCTGATTGCCGTGCCAACCGGGGTCAAGGTATTCAACTGGGTTGCCACCATGTGGCGGGGATCCATCAGCTTTGAAGCCCCTATGATGTTCGCTTGTGCCTTTATTATTCTCTTCACCATAGGCGGCTTCTCCGGCCTGATGTTGGCAATCACCCCAGCCGACTTCCAATACCATGACACTTACTTTGTGGTTGCCCATTTTCATTATGTGCTGGTCACCGGCGCCATCTTCTCCATCATGGCCGCCGCCTATTACTGGCTACCCAAGTGGACCGGGCATATGTACAGCGAGACCTTGGCCAAGTGGCATTTCTGGTGCTCGGTCATTTCGGTCAATGTGTTGTTCTTCCCGATGCATTTCCTCGGGCTGGCCGGTATGCCCAGACGCATCCCCGACTACTCGGTGCAGTTTGCCGATGTCAATCAGATTGTCTCCATTGGCGGTTTTGCCTTTGGCCTGTCACAGCTGATATTTCTGGTACTGGTGATCAAGTGTATTCGTGGTGGCGCCCAGGCTCCGGCCAAACCTTGGGAAGGAGCCCAGGGGCTTGAGTGGACACTCCCAAGTCCGGCGCCTTATCACACCTTCAGCACTCCGCCGGAGATTAAGTGATATGACAGACTCCCGCCCCGACAACCGTAAACTGGTACGCCTGCTGCTGCTTGGCGCCGTAGCCATGTTCGGCTTCGGCTTTGCCCTGGTGCCGCTCTATGACGTGCTTTGTCAGCAGTTGGGGATCAATGGCAAGACCAACACCAGCGCCGCCACTTATAGTGCCCAAGTGGATAACAGCCGCTTGGTCACTGTGGAGTTTATCTCTCAGGTGGCCAAGGGAATGCCGTGGGAGTTCAAGCCGGAAGTGACCCGTATCAAGGTGCATCCCGGCCAGTTGACCCATACCCGCTTTCTGGCCCGCAACCTGTCACACCAATACAAGATAGGTCAGGCAATCCCTTCCGTTTCACCGGGACAAGGCGCCGCCTACTTCAATAAAACCGAGTGCTTCTGTTTCAATCAGCAGCCGCTGGCTGCCGATGCCAGTGCCGAGCTGCCGCTGGTGTTTTACGTGGATCCGGACCTGCCGGACTCCATCAGCACTCTGACCCTCTCTTACACCCTCTATGACATCACGGATAGACAGATATCCGATGCCCTGGAGCAAGGAGCAGCGAAATGACCAGTAAACATGAACACTATTATGTTCCGGCTCAAAGCGCCTGGCCGATTGTCGGCGCATTGGGGCTTTTCCTTATCGCCTATGGTGCCGGTACTTATGTATCCCAGCTCAAGTCTGACGGTGGCCACGGCAGTTACGTACTGCTGGCAGGAATTGCCGTCATTCTGTTCATGCTGATTGGCTGGTTCAGAAACGTGATCCATGAATCCATGAGTGGTCTCTATTCGCCACAGATGGACAGGTCATTTCGTCAGGGAATGAGTTGGTTCATCTTCTCTGAGGTGATGTTCTTTGCGGCCTTTTTCGGCGCCCTCTTCTATGCCCGTATGGTGGCCGTGCCTTGGTTGGGTGGCGCATCCAACAATGCCATGACCAACGAAGTGCTCTGGCCTGGATTCAGCGCAGGCTGGCCCTTACTGAAAACCCCGGACGGCACTGAAACCCAAGCCATGGGTTGGAATGGTTTACCTCTTTTCAACACCATTATTCTACTCACCTCCTCTATTACCCTGCACTTTGCCCACCTGGGGTTAGAGAAAGGCAAACGCACCGCCTTAACCCTCTGGCTTGGACTCACCATCTTGCTGGGACTGGCCTTTCTAATCTTGCAGGGAGAGGAATATGTCCATGCCTACACTGAGCTGGGGCTGACGCTGCAGTCCGGTGTCTATGGCAACACCTTCTTCCTGCTGACAGGTTTCCACGGTATGCATGTGACTCTGGGCACGCTATTCCTGTTGGTGCTGTTTTTCAGGGTTTTAAAGGGGCACTTCAGCGCTGAGCGTCACTTTGCCTTTCAGGCCGGCAGCTGGTATTGGCACTTTGTCGACGTGGTGTGGCTATGCCTGTTTGTTTTTGTGTACGTGCTTTAGTAAGGCCGGGGATTAGGGGAAATAATCCCCAGCGCCAATGCCAGCAGCAACAAAAGAACCACCAGCGCCGAAAACAACACCCGGCGGCCAAGAAAACGGCTCATGGGAACAGATGAATCGCCGCGCACCATGATCCACAGGGCGCGACCAAGGTTGAAAATGATGAACAGCAGTAGCAGTACCAATATGACTTTAAAGAAAAAACTGACTGACATTCACTCTCCCATCCCTTGGGGGCGTTACCTTGCACTGTTATTTACTTTGGGGCTGTTTCTACTCATGGTCAAGCTGGGATTCTGGCAACTGCAGCGCGCTGAAGAAAAGCAACTATTGGCTCAGGAGATTGCTGCCAAAGCAGATGCGGGGCCAAGCAGTTTTTCAGCTCTGCTGAGGCAAGACCCTGGCAGCCGGCTCACAGGGCAGAAACTGCAGCTGAGTGCCAATGTATTGAGCGGTAAGCAATTGCTGCTGGACAACCAGGTGTACCAAGGACGAGTGGGCTACCTGTTGCTGCAACCTCTGCAAGTTGAGCCGGAGCAACCCTGGTTATTGCTGGAGCTGGGGTTTATCCCAGCTCCAGAAAAACGCAGTGAACTGCCAGAGATATTGCCATTACCGCCACGCCTCACCCTCGAAGGCCGATTGTGGCAAAAGGGCAGTAACCCACTGAGCCAGGAGCTCTTGGCCGAAGCCGGTTGGCCCAAGCGAATACAGAATCTCAACTGGTCACAGCTCGAACACTTGCTTGGGCACAAACTGATTCCGGCCGTGTTGCAGCCGGTTCAGCTGGAAGGTGTGGACTTGCCAAGACCCTGGCAGCCATTGCCCATGCCGGCTGAAAAACACTTGGGTTATGCCCTGCAGTGGTTTTCCATGGCTGCCGCCCTGTTGTTACTGCTTGTCTGGTGGCGCTGGAAACTGAATCGACACTAACCATAGGGCGAGCTGAATTCAGAACGCCCAATTACAGCAAGAGGAGCCAGGATGAACTCCCGAACCCAAAGACCACTCTTGATACTACTGCTGGCCTTTGCCCTGCCTGTGATACTGGCAAAACTGGTACTGAGCTTCGAGCTATATCAAGGTGGGGCCACCAATAAGGGCCAGTTGCTGCCGACTAATCTGGGTTATCAGCAACTTGGACTCGACAACCCGCTTCCCGGCCGTTGGCAAGTCCTATACCTGATACCGTCCAACTGCGATGAACTATGCCAGGAACGACTCTACATATTGCAGCAGAGCCATACGGCGCTGGGCGCCGAGATGGACAGGGTCGACACCCTGATTTTCGTTAACCGGGAAAGCGACACGGAAGCTCCGCTAAACAACGACTTTCATCGAGTCACTCTGGATAAACCTCTGACCGCCGAGAATCCATTGCAGCAGCAGATGTTGGTGATAGTCGACCCTCTGGGCGCTTGGGTGTTGGCCTATCCGGGGGTAGTGGATCACCAGAGCCAACTCCTACAGGGCAAGGCCTTGGTCAGCGACCTGCGCAAGCTGTTGAAACTCTCGAGGGTGGGCTGATGAAACTGAACTTGCTACTGAAGATGACCCTCATCTGCACTCTGACGGTCATCCTGTTGGGCGCCTACACCCGGCTGTCGGATGCCGGCCTTGGCTGCCCCGACTGGCCCGGTTGCTATGGCCATATCAAGGTGCCTTCTCAGGCCCATGAATTGGCTCATGTCGAACGCCACTTTCCGGGACAAGAAATAGAACCCAAGAAAGCCTGGCTGGAGATGATCCACAGATATGTGGCCGGCTCGCTGGGGATTCTGGTATTACTTATTTTGATCCAGAGTTGGCGTGGCAGCGCAACCCCGAAGACGCTGCCGGGACTGATCGCTGCCCTGATCGTATTTCAAGCGCTGCTGGGAATGTGGACTGTGACCATGAAACTGATGCCCGTCGTGGTCATGTCTCACCTGCTCGGGGGATTCACCCTGTTTTCGCTGTTGCTGCTGCTGTATCTCAGGCTCCGGCCGCTGCAAATCCCGGATGGCGATCCCAAAGCCCGCACCTTGGCGCCTTTGGCCATGGTGGCGCTGGCCGTTGTGGTACTGCAAATTATGCTTGGCGGCTGGACCTCCTCCAACTACGCCGCCCTGGCCTGCACAGAGTTGCCTATCTGCGAAGGTGACTGGAGCAGCAACCTACGTCTGGCAGATGCCTTCTCTCCTTTTCAGGGGCAGCATCCCAGCTTTGAGTTCGGCGTATTGGATTATCACACCCGGATGACCATACATATTGCCCACCGAATAGGTGCCCTGCTGACCGCGATACTAGTACTCACCCTGGCATTCATGCTCTGGCGCAGAGCCGACTCGAGCATGTTGAAGCGCTCGGCTCTGGTACTCACCTTAGTGCTGGGATTACAGCTGTCATTGGGCCTGGCCAACGTCTTGCTGCATCTGCCGCTGCCGGTGGCGGTTGCCCATAACGGTGGCGCAGCCCTGCTGCTGCTGACTTTGGTATTCATCAACTATGCGCTTTGGCGTAAAGCCTGAAGAGGGACTGTTTATGGCCAAACTACTCTCCATAGCCCAGGACGCGACCCGCACAGAGATCTCCTGGCGCGACTACCTGGAAATGACCAAGCCCAAGGTGGTGGCGCTGATGCTGCTCACCGTCCTGGTGGGCATGTGCCTGGCGTTGCCCGGTGCCGTCCCCCTACAGCCCTTGCTTGCCGGGCTAATGGGAATTGCCATGATGGCGGGCTCGGCGGCCGCCTTGAATCACCTTATCGATCGACGCATTGATGGCCTGATGGCCCGCACTTATAACCGCCCCTTACCCAAGGGACGAGTGAGCGTGAGTCGAGCCTTGAGCTTTGCCGTCTTGCTTGGATTGGCGGGCTTTACCTTACTCTATTGGCTGGTGAATCCACTCACCGCCTGGTTAACCTGTGCCAGCCTGATTGGCTACGCCCTTATCTATACCGCCTATTTAAAGCGGGCAACCCCTCAAAATATCGTGATAGGTGGCCTTGCCGGTGCCATGCCGCCACTGCTGGGTTGGACGGCGGTAACCAATGACTTTCACGGCCACGCCTGGCTGTTGGTGATCATTATTTTCACCTGGACTCCACCTCATTTCTGGGCCTTGGCCATTCACCGTCAAAAAGAGTATGCCAAGGTGGATATCCCCATGCTGCCTGTGACTCACGGGGTGGAATTTACCAAGACCTGTATTCTGCTCTACACCCTACTGCTGGCCATCGCCTGCTTATTGCCGGTTTTGGTTGGCTTGAGTGGCCCCGTCTATCTGCTGGCTTCCACCATTCTCAGTTGCCTGTTTATCTACAAGGCCTGGCAACTCAAGTTTGCCGACCGCCCCGGGCTGGCGATGGCCGTGTTCCGTTTCTCTATCTATCAGCTGATGCTGCTGTTTATTGCCCTGCTTGTGGATCATTACCTCTGGAGTTGAATCATGAAGAAACGCATCTTGGTGGCAGGTATTTTGCTCATAGGTCTTGGCGGTTTGGCCAGTGTGCAGCTGTTTCACCGACCTTCGTCTCAGCCGCAGCAGGCACTGCAAACCAGCTTTCAATATGAAACCCCAAGGCCACTGCAACCTTTTGAGTTGCAGGACCAAAACGGTCATCAATTCGATAATGACAAGCTAAAACAGAAATGGAGTCTGATTTTCGCCGGTTACACCTCCTGCCCGGACGTATGTCCCACCACCCTTGGCAAACTCAGTGCCGTCTACCCGAAACTGGCACAAGTGGCACCAATACAGGTGATACTGCTCAGTGTCGACCCTGAGCGTGACAGCCAAAGCAAACTCAAAGACTACCTGGCCTTCTTTAATCCCGAGTTCATAGGTTTGCGGGCCGAGCACCCGGCATTACTGCCCTTCAGCCGCGATCTGGGCCTGGTGTATTCACTGGTCGGCGATGGCCCTGACTACCAAGTGGATCACAGCGCCTCTTTGATCCTGATCTCGCCCGACGGCCGCCGCTACGCCACCATCAAGCCCAGTTCACAGACACCCGGACAACTGCCGCAAATCCGCAACGATGAACTGCTGGCCGACTTTCGCACTCTGGTTACTCAGTATCAAGGGCCTCACTAACCCCCTAAAGAGCCTAGTCATTCATATACCATTTTTTCTTTTGAAAAGAGGCAGAAGTGAAATTTGCCGACTATCTTTTGTGTGTTGGGAAAACAGGGAAGCACTATGTCCATCGACACACTGGCACTGGGTTCAGAAATAAGCATTCGCAATATTCAGCCACTCTACCAAAAACTATTGGAGCTCTTGCATCGGGTCGATGAATTGATCCTGGATGCCGGTGAGTTGCACAAGGTGGATACTGCCGGCGCCCAGTTGCTGTACCTGTTTGCTCTGAGTTGCGACAAGCGAGGGTTGAAACTGTCATGGCAACAGGCTCAACCCGCCTTTATCGCTCAACTGACGCGCCTGGGTATCAGGATCCCGACACTCGATTCGGATTTTGAAAAGGAAACGCTCAATGAAGACAATCCTCGCAGTTGATGATTCAGCCTCCATGCGGCAAATGGTGAGCTTTACTCTCAAGACAGCAGGTTTCGACGTGACCGAAGCCAACAATGGCGAGGAAGCGTTGAAAGTAGCCCAAGGCAGAGAGTTTGACCTGGTGATATCGGACGTCAACATGCCAATTATGGATGGTATCGAGCTGATACGTAACTTGCGCGAGCTGCCCAACTACAAGTTTGTGCCCATGTTGATGCTGACCACAGAGTCGACCACAGACAAGAAGCAACAGGGACGAGCCGCCGGAGCCACCGGTTGGATAGTCAAACCCTTCAACCCGGATCAGCTGTTGGCCACGGTTCGCAAAGTATTGGGTTAGCCTCCGGCAAGGAGCGGATATATGGACATAGATCTGAGCCAATTCACCCAGGTGTTCTTTGAAGAAAGCCTCGAAGGCCTGGAGGTCATGGAATCTGAGCTGCTGAAACTGAACGTGCAGCAACCGGATCCGGAAACCATAAATACCATTTTTCGTGCCGCCCATTCGATTAAGGGAGGCAGCGCCACTTTTGGTTTCAACCAGGTCGCCGGATTCACCCACTTGCTGGAAACCCTGTTGGATGAAATCCGTGATGGCCGCCGGGAAATGACCGCCAATCATCAGGATATGTTGCTCTTGTCGGTGGATCTGCTGCGCAACATGCTGCAGGCCTTGATGGCAGGTCAAAGCTTTGAATCGCCCCAGCAACAAGAGCTGGAAAACCGCTTCAATCAGGAGCTGTCCGCAGTTGCCGGGGTCGAAGATGCGCCGGATAACGCCAGCCAAAGCAATGAAAAGTCAGCAGCCAAAGTATCAGAAACCAAAGAGTCTGAAACCAAAGATATTGGGCTCAGCTGGCAGATAGATTTCCATGCCGGCGCCGACATTCTCAGATGCGGCAACGACCCCATTTTGATGTTCAACGAACTCGCCGAGCTGGGTGAGCTAAAGGTCAGCCTGCCAGCGCAGGAACTGCCTGAGTTTGAAGACCTGGACCCCGAATCCTGCCGTCTGTATTGGCAGCTGCAACTCGACACAGAGGCGCCACTTGAGCGGATAAAAGAGGTGTTTGAGTGGGTCGAGGACGACTGTGAAATCCATTATCAGCAGTTACCCGCCAAGGCACAGCTTGTCGAAGGTGTGTCTCCGCAGGAACAAGCCCCTATCTCGACTTCTGCCCCATCCTCCCAAGAGACACAGGTCGCAGCCACCACAGCCAAAGTGGAGTCCGGCAAGGCTGTTGCCAAAACGGCGGAAACCAGTTCTATCCGGGTCAGCACCGACAAGATAGACATGCTGATCAATATGGTGGGTGAGCTGGTGATCACCCAGGCTATGCTGGGGCAGATAGGCCAACAGGAACGCATTGACGATAACGCTCTGCTGTCACTGCAGCAGGGGCTGGAGCAATTGGCCAATCACACTCGGGATCTGCAGGAAAGCGTGATGCAGATCCGCATGCTGCCTATCAGCTTCGCCTTCAACCGTTTTCCCCGATTGGTACGCGATATAGGTCAGCAGCTGGGCAAGAAGGTCGAGCTGATCCTCAAAGGCGAGGAGACAGAGCTGGACAAGACAGTGATGGAGAAAATTGTCGACCCCATGGTGCATCTGGTACGTAACTCTTTGGATCACGGCATTGAATCCCCTGCCGTGCGCAGTGCCAAGGGTAAACCGGAAACCGGCAGGATCACCCTCAACGCCTTCCATCAAGGCGGCAATATCGTCATAGAAATAACCGATGACGGCGCCGGATTGGATACCGGCAGAATTCTCGCCAAGGCCAGAGATAAAGGCTTGGTCGGCGCTGAAGAGGAACTCAGCACAGAGGCGATTCAGCAACTCATCTTTAAACCCGGCTTTTCTACCGCCGACAGCGTCTCCGACCTCTCTGGCCGGGGCGTGGGTATGGATGTGGTCAGACGCAACATTCAAGCACTCAGCGGCAGTGTAGAGCTGGCCTCGACGCCCGGCAAGGGTAGCCGTTTTACCATTCGCTTGCCTTTGACCCTGGCCATTCTCGACGGCCAGTTGGTGAGGGTCGGCGAGCATACTTATGTGGTGCCGCTGGTCTCCATCTATGAGTCGTTGCAAGTGGAAAGCAGTAAGGTCAACAAGCTGTCTGAAGAGCACGAAGTGATCCGCCTGCGAGACGAGTACCTGCCGGTCATCCGCGTTTATCAGGAGTTCAATCACCAGGCTCAGGCCAAAGAGGTCAAAGAGGGGCTGGTGATGGTGGTGGACAACAACAACCAAAAAGTCGGCCTGCTGGTCGATGAGTTGCTGGCGCAGCAACAAGTGGTGATCAAGAGTCTGGAAGACAACTACGCCAAAGTGCCCGGAGTGTCCGGCGCCACCATTCTCGGTGACGGACGGGTGGCGCTGATAGTGGATATTCCCGGACTCGTGACCATGTCTGGCCTCAATCAAACTCAGGAACATGCAGCCTAGAAGGGAAGCGCAATGACAGAATCCAACCCTGCAACATCGGCAGCTGCGGAAGATCAATCACAGCAATACCTCACCTTTATGATGGCCGATGAGGAATATGGTGTCGATATTCTCTCGGTGCAGGAGATCCGTGGCTGGGAAGCAACTACGGTTATTCCCAATGCGCCGCCCCATGTCAAAGGGGTGATCAATCTGCGCGGCACCATAGTCCCCATCATAGATCTGCGTCAAAGGTTCGGTATCAAGACCCTGGCATATGGCCCAACCACAGTAGTGATAGTGCTGAAAGTGCGCCTGGATAAACAGCACAAGGTGATGGGCATAGTGGTGGATGCCGTTTCCGATGTTTTCAGTATCACCCAGAGCGAGATCCGCAGTGCGCCCGATTTTGGTCAGGACACGGACATGCGTTTCATCCATGGGCTCACCTGTGTGGCCGATAAGATGGTAATACTATTGAATATCAATATGTTACTCGGCAATGAAGTGCTGCCGGATGCATCACAACTTTCCAGTTTGCTGCAGCAACTGGACTTGGAACAGCCTCAGGCTGCCAACCTTTAAGACATCGAGGAAAGAAGAATGGATGCCGCCAATGCCAACATAATCAACAGCAATCCCTGGAATCTGCTTGGCTTAATCACGGGCATCGCCGTGATGGCGCTCATGCTGCTAGGCCAGGATCCCAATATCATTATTATTCTGCAGGGCGTCACACTGGTTTGCATACTGCTTGGGCTATTGCACTCACTCAAGCACAAAGGCACCCTGGATAGCGCCATCAACCAACTGCAGCGGTTGCTGAAAGACGGCACGCAGCAGTTTGCCGAGCTTGATCTGCCGGGCTGGAAGCCACTGCTGGACGAGCTCAGTCGTTGGCGTCAGAGCCAGCAACAGCAGCAAGCCATTCTCAAGGCTCTGGATATCTGCCAAGCCAATGTGATGGTGGCCAATCCGGCCGGTGATATTCTCTACTTCAACCACTCGCTGCAACAAACCATGCAGGACGCCGAGGCCGACATTCAAGAGGTATTGCCCAAATTCCAGGCCGACAAGCTGCAGGGCGCCAATATGGATGTTTTCCACCGCAACCCTGAGCATCAAAGGAAATTGATCGCCGGCTTGGAGCAGGTCTACTCGACTCAGATCAAGGTAGGTCGTCGCACCTTCAGCCTGATAGCTTCGCCGGTATTCGACGAAAACAAGCAACGTATTGCCACTGTGGTCGAATGGCAGGATCTCACCGAAGCCCTTAGCAAACAACAATTGGAGCAGCAAAGCGCTACAGAGAACACCCGCATCAAGCAGGCTCTCAATGTCTGCCAGGCCAATGTGATGGTCGCCGATACCGACTACAACATCATCTACCTGAACGACTCACTGAATGAAATGCTGGCCGGCAATGAGCAAAAGCTGCAACAGGAGTTGCAGGCCTTCAACATGAGCAAGCTGATTGGCAGCAATATCGATATCTTCCATCGCCATCCTGAGCATCAGCGACAATTGCTGGACCAGCTCACCGACAGCTATAACACACGCATCAAGGTGGCCGGGCTGACATTCAACCTGATTGCCACCCCGGTATTTGAGCAGGGCAAGCGTACCGGCACAGTAGTGGAGTGGCAGGATATCACCGCCAGCCTGGCCAGAGAGCAGCAGGAAAAACAACTGGCGGCCGAAAATGCCCGCATTCGTCAGGCATTGGATAATGTCAGTTCAAATACCATGGTGGCGGATAACGACGGCAATATCATCTACCTCAACCAAGCTGTGCAGCAGATGTTTCAGGCAGCCGAGAAAGATATTCTCCGCGACCTGCCCAAGTTCAATGCCAGCAAACTGCTGGGACAAAATATCGATGGTTTCCACAAGGTCCCCAGCCACCAGCGCAATATTCTCGCCGGATTGACCGAGACCTACGACAGCCAGCTGCAAGTTGGCGGCCGTACCTTCAGAATCATTGCCAACCCGATACTGGACCCGGAACAGGGACGAATTGGCACTGTGGTTGAGTGGGCCGACCGTACCAATGAAGTGGCCATAGAGCAGGAGATTGACGCCATTATCACGGCGGCCAACGACGGCGACCTGAGCCGCCGCCTGGATATTCACAACAAGGAAGGCTTCTTCCTTAACCTCTCCAACGGCCTCAACCGCTTGGTAGGCATAGCCGACAATGTCATCTCCAAAATCGCCGATATCTTCGATGGCCTGGCCAAGGGGCAACTGGATCGAAAACTTGACGGCGAATATCAGGGTCAGTTTGCCAAGCTGCAGCAAGATGCCAATGCCACCATCAGTAAGTTGACCGAAGTGATTGGGGGCATCAATGACTCGGCCAATACCGTCACCTCAGGAGCCGAAGAGATAGCTCAGGGCAACGCCGATCTTAGCCAGCGTACCGAAGAGCAGGCCGCCTCCCTGGAGCAAACCGCCTCCAGCATGGAAGAGATGACAGCCACTGTGAAGCAAAGCGCCGAAAATGCCACTCTGGCCAACAACTTAGCTCAGGAGGCCAGCGAGAAGGCAGGCGAAGGTGGCAAGGTAGTCAAACAGGCAGTCAGCGCCATGGAGGAGATCAACACCTCGAGCAAACGCATTGCCGACATCATCAGCGTGATAGATGAAATCGCCTTTCAGACCAACCTGCTGGCGCTGAATGCTGCGGTCGAGGCTGCCAGAGCTGGAGAACAGGGCCGTGGTTTTGCCGTAGTGGCCGGAGAGGTACGTAACCTGGCACAGCGCAGCGCCGGTGCCGCCAAAGAGATCAAGGAGCTGATCCGCGACAGCGTCAACAAGGTCACGGATGGCACTCAGTTGGTCAATCAATCCGGTGAAACCCTGCAGGAGATAGTGCAAGCCGTGTCCAAGGTAGCCGGCATGATCAACCAGATCAGCATAGCCGCAGAGCAGCAGTCGGTTGGGATCCAGGAGGTCAATAAGGCTGTATCACAGATGGATGAAATGACTCAGCAAAATGCCGCCCTGGTGGAACAGGTCTCGGCAGCAGGAGATGCCATGGCCGAACAGGCAAGAAGCATGAAGCGTCAATTGGGCTTCTTCAATACCGCCAATCTGGAAAAGGGCGCCGGCAAGCCCCTGACCCTGATCGCCGGGGATAAGTCCCCCAAGATCCGTGTCAGTTCAGAAGAGTGGAGCGAGTTCTAGGAGATACTGATTGAGCTTCGATGAAGAGAAGGCATTCCCGATGACAGCCGCGGATTTCGGCATCATCCGCGAGCTGGCCTACCAACACACAGGGATAGTGTTACCCGAGCGCAAGCGCCATATGGTGTATTCCAGGCTCAGCCGCCGGCTGCGATTGTTGCGGCTGCCCAACTTCGGGGAATACTGCCTCAAGCTGCAAAGCGACCCTCTGGAACTGGCGCCATTTATCAACGCGTTGACCACCAATCTGACCTCCTTTTTCCGTGAGCGGCACCACTTCAACTTTCTGGAAACTGAACTGGTGCCCTATTGGCAGCAGCGCAAGCAACGCAGGCTGAGAGTTTGGTCGGCAGCCTGCTCCAGCGGTGAAGAGCCCTACAGCATAGCCATGACCTTGGCAGAGCACTTTCCAGCCGCCTCGGGTTGGGACCTGAAAATATTGGCAACCGATCTCGATACCAATGTGTTGGCCAGAGCCGAAGCCGGAGTTTATCCCCTGGCCGGAATGGAGGCCATCCCTGAACGATGGCACCACTATCTGCAAGGCGCAGCGGAAGAGTTTAGTATTAGCAACCAGATCAAAAAATTACTCTTCTTCAAGCAGCTCAACTTACTGGAGCCCTGGCCGATGCAGGGCCCATTCGATGCCATCTTCTGCCGTAATGTGCTGATCTATTTCGACCAGAGCACCAAGCAGAAGATAGTGGCCGGTTTCAGAAAACTCCTGGCCGATGATGGTGTGTTATTTATTGGCCATTCGGAAAGCCTGACCAATATCTCCCGTGAGTTTGAAACCGTCGCTCAAACCACTTATCGCCTGCGGCATCAGGATTCGACTCTGCCGCGGCTGTCCCATGTCTCAGGAAGCAAGGAGCCATACTGATCATGGTAAAAGTTCTGATTGTTGACGACTCGGCACTGGTACGCCAGTTGCTGAGTCATATGCTCAGCCAGGCCCAAGACATAGATGTCGTCGGCTGCGCCGAGGACCCCTACGAAGCCAGAGAGATGATTAAGGCGCTGCAGCCTGATGTACTGACCCTGGATGTGGAAATGCCCAAGATGGATGGCCTGGCCTTTCTGCGCAACTTGATGCGCCTAAGGCCCATGCCTGTAGTCATGGTGTCGTCCTTGACCGAGCGCGGCGCCGACGTAACCCTGGAGGCCTTATCCCTCGGGGCGGTCGACTTTATCGCCAAGCCTAAACAGGACTTGACCAATAGGCTTCTGGACTATCAGCAAGAGCTGATCGATAAGGTGCATCTGGCTGCCGCCAGCCATGTCACCCCTCAACAAGGCAGCACTGCACCACTGAGCGGTGATGCCAAACTCAAAAACCGTATTATAGCCATAGGCGCTTCCACCGGCGGTACTGAGGCCATTCAACGGGTAGTGGCACCGCTGCCGGCCAATACTCCCCCCATAGTCATAGCCCAGCATATTCCCGCGGCCTTCAGCGCTTCATTTGCCCGCCGCCTCAACCAACACGCCAGAATGGAAGTGATAGAGGCTCAGGGCGGGGAAAGATTGACTCAGGGCGTTGCCTATCTGGCACCGGGCCATGCCCACTTGGTACTCGAGCGCCGTGGGGCCCATATCTACACCAGGCTGCTGGACACGGAAACCGTCAACCGCCATAAGCCCTCGGTGGATGTGCTGTTCAACAGCATTGCCGAGATTGCCGCTAAGTCGGCGATAGGGGTGATACTCACGGGCATGGGTAAAGACGGTGCGGCCGGCCTGCTGAAAATGCATCAGACGGGAGCACATACCATAGCCCAGGATGAGGCCAGTTCCGTGGTTTGGGGTATGCCTGGCTCGGCAGTGGCACTCAATGCCTGCAACGAGCAGTTGCCACTGGCGAATATCCCGGCCAGGTTGTTGCAATTACTGACTACTCCTTGACCCAGCTGCCGTCATCCTTTGGCCTAACCCATGCCTGGGAAAACCAATAATAGCTGCCGTGACGCTTGCTGGGGGCGGTACAGTTGTATCTGGATCGCCCCGGAGGCAAGTCCAGTTCAGCCTGAATACGGAAACGATTCGCCGACAACCATTGAGGTTTCTTGGCGCCCTGCCCCTGTACATAACACATGAGCTGCGACTGATTGATATCGCTCATGTCCAGAGTCACCTCAAGTTCGGGCCGCCACTGACCCATGGGTAACTCAGGGTTACTGGGGGAGATGGCCTGCACCGGCATATTCAGGCTATACAGTTTCACCTTTAGAGCATTCATATCGGCATAGGCGCCAGCCACGGGAAAACGCGGCAAAGAGGTCAAAGCAGAGTGAGGGCCTGCCGCACCGGACTGCTGCCCCAAGCCAACAAATCCAAGACGCTGCAACAAGGCCTCCAACTGGCTGTTATATTCGCCGTAGGGATAAGCGAGTATCTTCAGATTGTCGCCGGTTTCTTTGGCAATTCGGGCCTCGGTCTCAAGCAGGTTGGCTTCGATTCGCGCCAGCCACTGCTCCTCGGTTTCGGTGGCATTGCGGCGGATCAGATGCTCATGCCCCCAACTGTGGTTGGCAATCTCAGCGCCTTCTGCCGCCAGTGTTCTGAGCTGCTCCCAGCTCATCATCTCACGGTAACCCTTTTCTATCGGTTCTATCGCCACAAACAGTGTGTAGGGAAAGCCAAACTCTTTCAGTATTGGGTGAGCGGCCTCGGCAATGCTGAGGTAACCGTCATCGAAGGTGATGGCAACCGTTCTCGGTGCCAACGTTTTGGACTGACGGATCGTCTCTATTACTTGGGTCAGCGGCACCACATTGAAATCATGATCCGCCAGATACTGCATCTGCTCCCGAAACTGGGCAGGGGTCACACTGGTACTGGCCGGCGAGCTGTCAGAAACATGGTGATACTGTAGAATGACTGCCGCCAGGACGGGTGAACTTATTAGCCCAAGACAACTGCAGAGCAAAAAGCACAGCTTTTTCAACATCATTAACCTCTGAGAAATTATGACCACCAGCATTGGCCTGTTCGACAGGCAAAAAAACCGCCAGCTGTTTGCGCTGGCGCTTCCAATGATACTGTCCAACATAACTGTGCCGCTACTGGGTCTGGTGGATACGGCTGTCATAGGGCACTTGAGTGACGCCTATTATCTCGGTGGCGTCGCCGTTGGTTCGACCATTATAACACTGCTGTTCTGGTTGCTGGGGTTTCTGCGTATGGCCACCACGGGCATGGTTGCCCAAGCCTATGGCGCCGATGACAAGCCTCGGCAATTGCAGCTGTTGATGCAGGCCGGCTCGCTGGCACTTTTCCTCGGCTTGATGGCTCTGCTGTTGCAAGGGCCGATACTCAGCCTGGCTGCCAGTTTATCCGATGCCAGTGAGCAGGTCAGCCGCTACGCCGCGAGCTACTTTTCCATTCGTATCTGGTCAGCCCCGTTTGCATTGCTGAACCTGGCTCTACTTGGCTGGTTGCTGGGCCGTCAGCAACCCAAGGCCGCCATGTGGCAGTTGATCATCGCCAACTGTGCCAATATAGCTCTGGATCTGCTGTTTGTTATAGGTTTGGGTTGGGGCGTAGAAGGCGCGGCCCTGGCATCCGTCATCGCCGACATGACCGCTTGCGCCGTAGCCTGCACCATGGTGTTGCGCCAGTTAAAACAGTTCAATGTGCCGCCTATTGCTGAGCTGCTCGGGCAGTTACATCCCCGTGACTTTGGTCGCCTCTTGAGTCTGAACCTGGATATCTTTATCCGCAGCTTGTGTTTGCAGGCCACCTTCGCCTTTATGACCTTCAAGGGTGCCGGGCTCGGCGATGAAACTGTCGCGGCCAATGCCGTGTTATTGAATATGTTGCTGCTGATCTCCTACGCCCTGGATGGCATCGCCTACTATGCCGAGGCCGAAGTGGGCCGCACCACGGGTCAAAAACACCTGGACGCACTCAAACAGGCGGTTTTCCTGGCCTTTAGTTGGTCGGCCATCATAGCGCTGGGGTTCAGCGGCTGTTTCTGGATTTTCGGTGAGCAGCTCATCGGCATGCTGACCAATATTCCCGAGGTGCGTCAGGTCGCCTTGATCTACCTGCCATGGCTTATCGTCCTGCCGCTGCTGGCATTTGCTTCCTATCTATTTGACGGTGTCTATATTGGTGCCACCAAGGGTAAAGTGATGCGTAACAGCATGATTTTCGCCAGTTTGGCAGTATTTTTCCCGGTCTGGTTCATGTTGCAACCCTTGGGTAACCATGCTCTATGGGCCGCCATGAGCGCCTTTATGCTGGCGCGTAGCCTGAGCCTGGGGCTGCACTTCCTCTGGCGTCGGCGGCAATTTATTCCTGCCTGATGGCAATAAAAAAGGACAGTGTTGAACTGTCCTTTCCTTTGGAACCTGTACCAGTATTACTGGTAAGAATGGTCGCCATGCTGGTGATCTGTTACATCACGAACACCGGTCAATTCGCCGGGGAAACGCTCCAGCAACTGAGTCTCGATGCCGTCTTTCAGGGTCACATCGACCATGGAGCAACCGTTACAACCACCGCCGAACTGCAGTACCGCCACGCCGTCATCTGTGATCTCCACCAGCATGATATGACCGCCGTGGCTGGCCAGCTGGGGGTTGATCTCGGCCTGGATCATATACTCCAAGCGTTCGGTCAGCGGAGCATCGTCAGACACTTTACGCATCTTGGCATTGGGCGCTTTCAGGGTCAGTTGTGAACCTAACTGATCGGCCACCAAATCAATGCTGGCTTCTTCCAGGAAAGGAGCGCTCTTTTCATCAACCATGGCCTTGAAACCATTGAATTCCAGCTCGATATCGTCGGCTTCAACCGCATCCGGTGGGCAATATGAAACGCCACATTCAGCCTGAGGAGTCCCAGGGCTGATAACAAAGACTCGAATATGAGTGCCTTCCGGCTGACCATCCAGGAGTTTAACAAAGTGCGCCTGAGCTGCTTCGGAAATGGTAATCATGACAACCTGCTCCGTCAGGGTAAACCTGAGTAAATTAGTAAGAATTAGAGCTATCATACTCCGACTATCATGCGCTTTGTAGTCCCGAAAGCGATAGAGCTGAGTTTTTTGTTGTCGGGATCTCGATTTTATCTTCCACAATTCCAGGCCGGATCTTGATCTTTAGTTGGCACCATACTTACCGCCTTTAACCGCTCAGGAGCTATGGTTCAATCCGGGCGCTTCGGCTCTGGCCAAACACCAAACCTGAACATCCGGCGACCAGGGAGCCAAAGCCTTGGCGGCTTCCCGGATAGTGGTGCCTGTCGTCACCACGTCATCCACCAACACCAATCGTTGCCACTTTGGTGCCCCGCTCACGGCAAACGCCTTGGCCAGATTACGCCTGCGGGCCTTACCACTGAGGCCGGCCTGTGGCGCAGTGTCCGCTATCCGCAGCAACAAAGAATCCTCCAGCGGCAGCGCCAACTCTTGGCTCAGCATAGATGCAATCACCCAGGCCTGATTGAAGCCCCGCTGTTGCAGCCTCGCCGGATGCAAAGGAACAGGCACCAAGGCCTGTGGCCAACAGATAAGTCCGGCTGCCGTCAATGCCTTTACCCTGCAAGACAAGGCCCTAACCAGTGCGGGTAGAGGGGCGAAATCCTGCTGGTATTTGACTCGGCCGACAAGCGGCCCCAATGCCGAGTGATAGCTGGCCGGGGCCACAACAGGGATAGGACTGTGTTTCATGCAGGAACCACAAAAGCGTGCAATGACGGTCAACTCCCGGCCACAGCCGAGGCAAATAGGTTGTCGGTAGCAGGTGGCCGCAAGACAGCAGGCACACAAACCTTGACTGGCTGACGGGATCTGCTGGTGACACAGTAGGCAACGGTTGGGTAAACTGGCGGCCAATAGGGCCCGGCATCCTGCCAATAGAGGGCTCCACATAACAAGTCTTCCATGAGGTGTTTCAGTGAGTCTGCATATCGAAAGCCAGGGACAGGGACGGGATCTGATCTTGCTCCACGGTTGGGGCGTCAACAGTGCCGTTTTTCATCCCCTGCTGCCTGGCTTGTCTCAGTATAGAGTCCACAGTGTCGACCTGCCGGGATTTGGTTTTAGCCAGGCCATTGACGGGGAACTTGACGACTGGGTGGACGCTCTGGTGGCAGCTCTGCCAGAGCAGGCAGTATGGTTGGGTTGGTCGCTTGGTGGCCTGGTTGCCACCCGAGTAGCTCAGCGCTTTCCAGAACGAGTTGCCGGGCTTATCACTGTCGCCTCCTCTCCCTGCTTTAT
Organism: Shewanella sp. Iso12; assembly: GCF_012030025.1. Lineage (NCBI taxonomy): Bacteria > Pseudomonadati > Pseudomonadota > Gammaproteobacteria > Alteromonadales > Shewanellaceae > Shewanella > Shewanella sp. Iso12. The sequence goes on along the minus strand of NZ_JAAUHW010000010.1, from coordinate 25,380 downwards.
GGCCAGGAACGATAACCAATGGCCTGGAATAGCACCTAATGTGCTGACTCAGTTTGCCGAGCAACTGCAACAGGATCTGCAGCGAACCATAGAAAGGTTTCTGGCGATCCAGGCCATGGGCAGTGATAGCGCCCGCGACGATATTCGCACCATTCGCGAGCTGGTTCTGGCGCGGCCGCTACCCAATGAACAGGCTCTTGCGCAGGGTTTGGAGATGTTGGCCAAAGTGGATCTGCGCCCCGGACTGGAACGGCTCGCCCTTCCCTGGCTCAGGGTTTGGGGCAGGCTGGATGGGCTGGTGCCCAGAAGAGTCGCTAACCTATTGCCGGGTAACGCATCAACCACAGATTTACTGCTGGCCAAGGCATCACACGCCCCCTTTATTTCCCATCCTCAGGAGTTTATTCAGGGGCTAAATAGCTGGCTAACAGAGAAAGACTTTAATTCCTTGCCCTGATTGACTATTATTTGGACAGCAATGTAAGGAATGACCCTATGCAGCTTGTCTCACACTATCCACAGGTACCGATCGCGACCAGTAATCCCGCGACCGATGCCGCTCGGGTAGAGAGTCAGCAAAGACCGCCTGTCATTCCGCCGCAGCAACCCAGTAAAGGCCATGAAGAAAGGGCCTTCAACCCGCAGCACGAACGCACTGCAGACTCGGCGCAGCAACAGGCCAGACTGGCCGATAGAGTCCAGGAGCGCCAACAGCAATCCGGTCAACAACAGCAGCAACAGGAACAACAGCGGCGCCAAGGCAGTAAGCCACTGCTGCTGAATCTGGTCAGCAAGCCGGCCCTGGATCGCCGCGATATCCGTAACCGTCAGCTAGAAGCCGCGGCTTTTCCCAAGCCCGCCATCGAATCAAGTACCGAGCGCCATCCCATGCCGAATGAAGCACCGCAGTTTTATCGTGAGCTGGGACAGAGAATCGACACCTTCTACCATCAGCGTACTGAGCCCCTGCCCGATGCCGGCATTTCAGCATTGGTTTGATCCGTCTTTGGCGGCAGCTTATATAAACCTTCCTGATACGCCATGCTACCCCAAAGCGCTAACCCAAGAGCCTTGCGAGCCATAGGTTCTGCGAGCGGTGCTGTATGCAGTTGTTCCTTAACAGGGTCGTAATCAAAGGTCGCAGGCGCCTTCTCCGGTTGCAATATGGTGACCTTATTGCCCTGCATATAGGCAAAGTTCTTGTCGTACTGCATCAAGGCCCTGCCCGGCCAGCTATCGGCCACCTTTGACAGGTCCCGCCCCAACATGGGGTAAGTGGCATCTATGCCGGCTAAAGACAACAGAGTTGGCGGCAGATCTATCTGGCTCACTACCCGCAAGTCCCGTTTGGCCGTTATCCCATCACCCAGCAACAAGCCCGGGATCCTGAATCTGGGCACAGGCACCAAGGAGGCCCCGGAAACCCGACTGTCATGATCGGCCACCACCAGGAACAGGGTATCACGCCAATAGTCAGCCTCTTTGGCCAGGCGGAAAAATTCACCTATGGCGTAATCGGCATATTTGGCAGCATTGTTGCGGGTCTGTTTCGGTTGTTCATACAGCTCGATACGGCCATCAGGGAATTCAAAGGGATCATGATTGCTGGAGCTGAACACCAGGCTAAAGAAAGGCTTGCCCTCGGCATGGAGCCGCTTGAACTCTGAATCGGCCTTGCGCATTAAATCTTCATCCGAAGCGCCCCAGGAGCCGACAAAGGCAGGTTTACGATAATCTTTCTGGTCGACGATAGTGCTGAAACCATTACCGAGGAAGAAGCTGCGCATATTGTCAAAGTGGCTTTCACCACCGTAGATAAAAGAGGTGGAATACCCTTTAGCCTGCAGTAATTCCGCCAGGCTGAAGAAGCCGCTCTGGCTCTTGCCGAGTTTCACCACAGAGCGCGCCGGCGTGGGGGTAAAGCCTGTGGTCACCGCCTCTATGCCGCGGACCGAACGTGTACCCGTGGCATACAGGCTCTCGAAATACCAGCCCTCATCGGCCAGGGCATCCAGATTGGGTGTCAGTGGTAAGCCTCCCAGGCTGCCAACGAAACGAGCTCCCAGACTCTCCTGCAATATGATGACTATATTCTTAGGTTTACCGCGATAACTGGCCTGGTTTTGGCTCAGGCTAGGATATTTGTCTGATATGAAGTCAGCGGGCGCACGGCCACTCTCCTGGCGGATTATCTGATAGATCTCCTTTCTGTCCATATCGCCATAGATCCGCGATGCGTCGGCCTCGTTATTCATTTGGCTGATGGCAAAGGCCAGAGAGTAACCGGAATTGACCACCAACGAGTTGACGAGCGGATCATCGGCGAAGGCCACCATGGCTGGGTTCAAGGGCCTGTGGCCGAGACTGGATCTGGCCCCCGCCAGTGACAAGACAATGATCAGCACACCGAGCACAGGGCGCCAATACCACTTGGGGAAACGACAATTGCGACCGAGGTAACCTGAGAGTTTCCAGCCGCCCCAGAGGATGACTCCGGACAAGACCACAGAGAGGATCAGCTCCAGTTTGCGGCCGCTCCAGAGCATGGAGAGCACTTCTTTGGGGTAAATAAGATATTCGACGTAAAGACGGTTAGGCCTGACACCGTACTCTTCAATAAAGGAGGGTGTGGACAGCTCCAAAAACAGCAAATACCAAAGCCCGAGAGTCAGCCATAGACGTTGTATCCAAGACCAGCAACGCCCAAGCCAATGATCGCCGCCAAACAAGGCAGTACCCAGTGCCACAACGCCCCAGAGCCAACAAAGCATGGCCACATCGACCCGCAGCCCCTGCAACAACATATGGCTCCAACCACCAACGGCAGTTACCCGTTCATATTGCCAAAGCCCCAGCCCAATTCGGCTCAACATCAGGCATAACAGAGCCAATAAACTGAAAGTCAGTACACCGCGAAACGGCCCCGTAAACTTAAGATGGGAAAACTTCATGCCCTAAAATCCTTGCCACTCTTGTATCTCGGTGGTTGATATAAAAATTGAGGTTTAACCGCACGCCAACTCTTTGCCCGAGCCGATTTGCCGCGTCATTATGACAGAAAGGCTACGATAAAGTTTCATTAACATTTGTTTGTAATTGCCGATAACGCCAGAGGGTGAAACAGTTCGCAAAAGACCGGGAAAAGCGGCAGAGCTCAAGGTTCGTAGAAAAGAGCAGCATTGGCTCGAGTGTTGGTTGCAGAAAATGGAGTGTAAAAAAATCCCCCGATAATTATCGAGGGATTCCTTAAGCCAGACACTGACAGGTATTCAGTGGCTTACCGATCAGTTTTTCTTCAGCTTGGCAAAGGCATCGGCAAAAGCATTGCCCATGGCAGCATTCACTGGCTGTGGCTTGGCGGCCGGACGTTGTTTGCCCTGACCAGGCTTACTGCCCTTGGCCTGCGGCTTGCCGGTTCTTTGTTGTGGCTTACCGGGCTCAATCTTTTCGTCCAGGCGCATCGACAACCCAATACGCTTACGCTCAACATCCACCTCCATGACCTTCACCTTGACCACATCACCGGCCTTAACCACGGTATGAGGATCGCTGACAAACTTGTCGGTCAGAGAAGAGATATGCACCAGGCCATCCTGATGCACGCCGATATCGACAAAGGCGCCAAAGTTGGTGACATTGGTCACCACACCTTCGAGGATCATCTCAGGCTTAAGGTCCTTGAGCGCCTCAACCCCATCTTTGAATTTGGCTGTCTTGAACTCACCCCTTGGATCCCGACCAGGCTTATCCAACTCCTTGAGGATATCTGTCACTGTCGGCAGGCCGAATTCATCCGTGGTGAACTCGGCCGGATTGATACTGCTCAACAGTTCACTGTTACCTATCAGCTCGGCAACCGGTTGGCCCTTAAGCTTGGCAATATTTTCCACCAGTGAATAGGCCTCGGGGTGAACGGCTGATGCATCCAGTGGGTTGCTGCCTTCACGGATCCGCAGGAAGCCGGCGGCCTGTTCGAAGGCCTTGGGTCCCAGGCGTGGTACTTTGAGCAGCTCTTTACGGTCGTTGAAGCGGCCATGCTCATCGCGGTATTCCACCAGATTTTTGGCCAAGGTGCGGTTAAGACCGGCCACCTGACTCAGCAGTGGCATGGAAGCCATATTCACATCGACACCGACGCCGTTTACACAGTCTTCAACGACGGCTTCCAAAGAAGCCGACAGCTGGCTCTGGCTGACATCGTGTTGATATTGGCCCACACCGATAGACTTAGGTTCAATCTTAACCAGTTCCGCCAGCGGATCCTGCAAACGTCTGGCGATGGATACGGCGCCGCGCAGTGAAACATCGAGATCAGGAAACTCATTGGCCGCCAGCTCAGATGCCGAATAAACAGAGGCTCCGGCTTCACTGACCATCACCTTGGTGATGCCGGGATTGCTGTCTTTGACCATGGCAATCACTTCAGCTGCCAGCTTGTCGGTTTCACGGGAAGCCGTGCCGTTACCTATGGCGATCAGCTCCACCTTGTGCATATTGACCAGATTGGCCAGGGTGCGTATCGACTTGTCCCACTGGTTTTGCGGCGCATGAGGGAAGATAGTGGTATGGCCCACCAGCTTGCCTGTGTCGTTGACCACAGCCACCTTAACCCCGGTACGCAGCCCGGGATCCAGTCCCATAGTGGCCTTGGCTCCGGCAGGAGGTGCCATCAGCAAGTCGCCCAAGTTACGGGCAAAAACTTTAATCGCCTCGGTTTCCGCCGCTTCACGCATTCTGGCGATAAACTCGGTTTCCATCTGCAGGGCGATTTTGATCCGCCAAGTGGCTGTGATAACCGTCTTCAGCCAGTTATCCAAAGCGCTGTCACTCAGCTTGAGACGCAAGTGCTCGGCGATGAGCACCTCACAATAGCTACCGGCTTTGGCTTCTGCCTCTGGGTCGGCATTCATAGATAGACTCAACACGCCTTCATTACGGCCGCGCAGCATAGCCAACGCCCGGTGAGAAGGCACTGAGCTGAGTTTTTCAGTGTGCTCAAAATAGTCGCGGAACTTGGCGCCTTCCTTCTCCTTGCCTGCAATCAAGCGGCTTTCAATGACAGCCGACTGTTGCAGGTGGCTACGCACCTTGGCCAGCAATTCGGCATCTTCGGCGATCCGTTCCATCAGGATATAACGGGCACCATCCAACACCGCCTTGGCGTCGGCAAAGCCGGCTTCCGGATTAAGATAGGCCTCGGCAGCCTGTTCAGGATCCATGGAGGCGCTGCCGACAGCAGCATAGAGGGCATCGGCCAAGGGCTCGATACCGGCTTCAATGGCAATTTGGCCCTTGGTACGGCGCTTGGGTTTATAGGGCAGATACAGATCTTCGAGCCGGGTCTTGCTGTCGGCTTCGTTGATGGCGTGCTTCAGCTCGGCGGTCAGTTTTCCCTGAGCCTCAATCGAGGAGAGGATCACCTGACGCCGATCGTTGAGCTCCCGCAGATAACCGAGACGAGTGTGCAGGTTACGCAGCTGGGTATCATCCAGCCCCCCCGTCACCTCTTTACGGTAACGGGCCACAAAAGGCACTGTAGCGCCTTCATCCAGCAAGCTGATAGTTGCAGCAACCTGCTGCTCACGAACGTTCAGCTCCTGGGCAATAATCTGAGCAATATTATGCATAGTAAGGATCTGTTGGATTGACAAAATTCAGTTGCGCCAACCATACCACAGGCTGCCTGAAAGTTTCATAGCCGGAGAGTGAGATTCCAGCCATTAGTCGGCTAATCGCATTCCCGATTAAGCGTTTGACTCGCTCAGGTTTAGCACCTTGACACTCTTTACAAAAATTCATCACAGCTATGGACAGGGAAAACCTGCCTACTTATACTTCACAATCGTTATATAAATGACAATTATTTGTATTTACAAAGTTGGCAGGGAGCGCCGGAAACCGCAAACCAATAAGCCGTCTTCCAAGGTGGCAAACATAGGAATAATGATGAAATTCACTCGCTCCCTCGTCGCTCTGTCAGTACTTTCCGGACTGGCAGCCCAGGTGGCTTACGCCAAAGATCCCCAAATGGAAACCATGGTCATCACTTCCAGTCGGATGGAGAAACCACTCAGTGCCATCCCCAATACTGTGACTGTTATAGACCAGGAACAACTCAAACAACAGTTGGCCACCACCCGTGACTTGTCGACCATTTTGGGAAACCTGGCTCCCAGTTTCTCCCCCAGCCGCCAGAAAATGACCAATACCGGTGAAACCCTGCGTGGCCGAGCTCCCCTCATCATGATAGATGGCGTGCCTCAGTCAAACCCTCTGCGCAGTGGTGGTCGCTCGGGTCAAACCATAGATCCCATGATGATAGAACGAATTGAAATCATCCATGGCGCCAATGCCATGCACGGCCTTGGCGCTCAGGGGGGCATAATCAACTACATCACCAAGAAACCCAGCGGCGACAACGAAAGCCGGGTAAGTTTTGATCTGTCCTCCCCCACCAGCTTCGAGTCCGATAGCCTGAGTTTTGGTGCCAACTATGCCTTCTCCGGCCAAAGCGGCAACCTGGATATGCTGGGTTCAGTGGGATACCACAGCAATGGTGTTTACTATGATGCCAACGACGATGTCATAGGTGTCGACACCACCCAAGGCGAGTCGATGGACAGCCAGAGCAAGGACTTCTTCCTCAAGTTGGGCTATGAGTTCAGCGAGTCGCGGCTGGAGCTGATGGTCAACCACTACGATATGGACAACAATGGTGATTGGATGCCGGTCAAAGGCAATGTCGCCACAGAGACTCCAACATCGGCGGTGAAACAGAAACAACCCTGGCAGGCAGCCAACAACAAGGTCACCACCAGTAGCCTCACCTACAAGCATCGCAATATCGCCGGGCAGCAGTTGGAGCTGCAACTGTTCAACCAGAACTTCAAGGGTGTCTATGGCGGTGGCTGTTTCGGCAGCTTCTATGATCCGGCTTTCGAAGGTGCAGCGAATCTGACAACCTGTGATACCGGCGCCAATGGCGAGCAGTACTTCTATGACCAGTCACGCAACAAGTCCAACAAGTGGGGCCTCAAGGCGTCGATGATCGCCAATAATCTGGCCGACAGCGGCGTGGATCTGGCCTATGGTGTAGACCTTTTCAGCGATACTACAGAGCAGGATCTGGTGCAGACCGGACGCTCCTGGGTACCCGAGACCCGTTACGACAATATCGCCCCCTATGCCCAGTTGAGCTTCTCACCTGTGGATGCGCTGACCCTTTCCGGCGGCGTTCGTTATGAATATGCCAAACTCAAGGTCGATGACTTCCAAACCCTGTGGGCCTCTGGCCACAAACAGGTTGCCGGTGGCGAACCGGATTTCAATGAAACCCTGTTCAATATAGGTGCCAGCTATAACTTCACCTCAGCGCTGCGCCTCTATACCAGTTACAGCCAAGGTTTTGGTATGGCCGACATAGGGCGAATTCTGCGTGACGGCAACAGCTTCCCGGACCAGAACCCCAGCGTGGAAGGTTCCTTGACGCTGGAGCCAGTGGTCACAGACAACTATGAACTGGGCTTGGACTATCAAGGCGAGTTGTTGGCAGCCAAGCTGGCACTGTATCACTCCGAGGCCAAACTGGGTGCCCGCTTGGCCCTGAATGAAGACGGCTTCTACAATGTGAAACGGGAAAAGAGCGTGATCCAGGGGCTGGAAGCCAATGTCACGGCTTACCTGGGTAATGACGACGATCTGGGGCTGAACCTGGCGCTGCAGCAAGGGGAGTATGACTCCAATAAAGATGGCAGCACAGACACAGATCTCGACGGCGCCAACATAGCACCCAATCGTCTCAACCTGTTCTGGGAACACAGGTTCAATGCCGAGATGAGTGGGCGCATTCAGGCCAACTACTATATGGACCGTAGCTTCAAGAAGGCCAATGGTGAAGAGTACGCCGAGTTTGACGGCTATGTCACAGTTGATGCCTCCTTCTCTATGCCGCTTTACCAAGGCACTTTGACATTGGGGCTACAGAATCTGCTGAATAAGGACTACTACAGTTACTACTCACAGACTATGGCTAACGACAATCGTTACTTCAAGGGCATGGGCCGTACTGTCAGCATAGGCTTCAGCTTGCCTTTCTAATCCAGCCTGTTAATGACAAATTGAGGGTCGCCAATCGGCGGCCCTTTTTATTACACGAGGCATAATTTCAAGCGACTTTATCCGCGAGCCCAGTCAGCAGCGGCATCAGCTCGATTGGGCAACAGAGCCTAAGGAAGGTGCTAATAGCACTCTCTTGTGTAGAGAGTGGCTGACACAGTAATTGGCAGCTGACACTTATACAAGCTGCAACCTTTATTGAAATCAGGGCATAAAAAAACCGCTGCAAGCAGCGGTTTTTCCAGCTCAAAGAAAATTAGCCCTTGGGATAAGGATGCGCTACACCCTTGTGGCAGTCCACACAGGTCTTTCTGCTTTCAGGATCTTTCTTGAAGTTCATGCTGTGCATTCTAACAGCCATTTTCTTCATAGTTTCAGGCTGGTTTTCATAGATGCGAGTATGACAATGCTGACAGTTGGCTGAGTCATTATCACGGAAGTAGTGCAGTGCTTTGTCAGCCTGCTCTTTACGGTTGGCATCCAACCATTCCTGAGTATTGAAGCCATCGATAGTCAGGAAACCGTAAAGATCCTTGGAAACGATGATCTTTTTCACCAGATAGTCAACCGGGCCGTGAGGCAGGTGACAGTCTTGACACTGAACAGTTACACCGGCACGACCGCCGCCGTGGGCAGAAGCCAGCACTTCATCTTTCAGTGAGTGGTTGCTGTGGCAGGTCATACAGAACGCATCTGTACTGGTTGCATGCAGCGTCTGCTGGGTAGCGAAGTAACCCACAACACCTATCACTATGCCGACAACCAGCAGCGACAGGATGGAATACTTTGCGCTGGGTTTAAAGATTGCACGCCAGTTCATCACTCTTCTCCAAAATAAAATTCTTATATCTATATTGAGCTATTCGTTGTTCTGAAATTTGATTATAAACCAGTTTTCTTTCATTAATCTGACCTGAAAAGTGCAAAATGAGACTTAGCTCTAACTCTCAAGGCCTATTGACGACAGGATTTTAAGTCGGCGCCATATATGCACTTTTCCTAAACCTAATGCATGGCACAGGCTTAATCAAGCATAGTCAATCGAATAATTAACATACAGCCAATTCTCGAAACAATAAATGTGATCCAAGCGACACCTAAGAGGTAATGCACAATTTATTTTGGACAAGAGGAAACTATTTAACCAATATGTCTGTCTATTGAGGCAAGCACCTATCGCGTGCTTTGCCAGACCCAAAGGATAATGATGAGAAGCTTGCTGCTGATACTGACACTGATAATGACGCTGGGACAGGCCATGATGCCTGCTGCTGCGTCTATAGCCGTGTCTGAGCATCAGCCGATGGCGACCATGAACTCATCTGCATCCGCTACCATGACCATGGATATGGACTGCTGCCAAGGCCAGCAACATTGCCCCGACTGCGATCTGGGTATGGATTGCGGCACCATGGGCAACTGTGCCAGCCACTGCACACCAGGTGTAAGCCTGCTTACTACCAGCCACCCTTTGGTGATGACTGGAAGCCAGCAGATTACCCTGCCAAGCTGGAGCCTGCAAACCGCCATACTCTCACAGCAAACACCCCCTCCCAACTCAGTACAGATGTAACTCTGGCCATCAGGCCGCACAGCTTTAGTTAATGTTTTTACATCTGAATATTTTTGGGAGTTCCCACTATGTCTGCATACAAAATTTCTGCATCTCGTTTTAGCGCCGCCCTGTTAGTGATTACCGGCCTGTTTATGGCTCCTGGCAGTTTTGCTGCTGAATTAAACTTGCCGGATAATCTGGCGATCAAGGCTATCGATGGCCAGGCAGTATCCAACTTTGACAGCCACAAACTGGCTGCCGGTGAACATGTCGTTGAGATCCAGTACCGGGATATTTTTGCCGTCAATGCCGATGACTCGGGCGCTTGGGTCAAATCCGGCCCTCTTTACCTGACACTGACAGTGGCTAAGCAACAAAGCCTACAACTGCAGTTACCGACTCTGGATACTGAGGCCGAAGCCAACGCCTTTATTCGCAGCCCACAGTTGCAAGTAGTGGATGAAGCCGGCCAGGCTGTTCCTGCCGAGGTAATGACCCATGGGGGCCTGATGGCCGACTGGTTGGCACAGCTGCGCCGCTGAGTTTTCAGAGTGGAGTGAGGCAGAAGGTCAGCCTGTAAGCCAATGATTGCCCGAGAATAGCTGAAGATATTTTCGCACTTCTTCAGATGTGAATCACATCAAGGCAAGCATTTTAAAGCATGGTAGACTAATGGGGTTCATTCTCTCTGGAGTTCAAGCTCAAGATGCTATCGGTTCGCCGCCACATCCTGGTTCTGTTTACCATGCTCGCATTGCTCGGGCAGGGTATGCTAACCAATGGACACTGGATGGTACCCACAGCTGAAGCGCATTCCGGGGAAATGCACTCCACGGCACACCCAATGGCTGCCACCATGGATTGTCACCCTCAACAGACACAGAGCAGTCACTGCTGCGATGACCCGCAAGTTGATACAGTGCTTCCCGACACTGTGAGTCATTGCTGTGAAGGCAAAGGATTCTGCAAGAGTGACTGTAACCATTGTCTGGTGATATCCGTAGCGGGTACCCTCATCGCCGTCGGTTCCTGGCCGGTGATGTCTCTGCCCGAAGCCGCCGTGGCCACGCCTATGCCTCATTTCCACTCTGTTTCTGTCGGCCAGACTATCAAACCACCCATAGTTTGATGCCCACGGCACACTTGTGCCCAAAATCTGCCAATAAATACAATTTTTTATGGGATAAGCCCTAGGAATGCCAGCCGGCGCCTGGTCAAAGCCGTATCCCAAACGGAGTGAATCAATGAAAACCTTTATCAGTGTCCTGATTATTGCCTTACTGTCTGTCACCCTGGCCCGTGCCAGCTTCGCAAACGAACGTGAACATCATCACGGCCAGCAACAAGCCGCCGTAACGGCCGAATATGCTTGCCCCATGCACCCAGAAGTGACGGGTAACACGGGGGATTCCTGCCCCAAGTGCGGTATGTTCCTGGAAAAACAGCAACAAGCCGGCTACCACTGTCCCATGCATCCTGAAGTGACAGGCAAGAAAGGTGACTCCTGCCCCAAATGTGGTATGAATCTTGAGCCTGTAGCAGGCCAGAAACACCACCACCACTAATCAAGCTGTAGCTGGAGATGAGGCATATGAGCGATTCAAACCGTAAACGTCAACGACTGGCCTGCGCGCTTAGTCTGGTGTTGGCTGTCGGCCCGCAATGGAGTATGCAGGCAATGGCCTTGGGCAATCAGCCCCAAGGACAGGAACAACACAAAGATCATCAACATGGGACGGCAACTCAGGAGTATTACTGCCCCATGCATCCGGAAGTCACCAGCCATGAGCCGGGACGTTGCCCCAAGTGCAACATGTTTTTGGTCAAAGATGAGGCTACTGAAGCCTTGGCAGAACCAACTCAGGCCATGCAAAAAACCTATGTTTGCCCCATGCATCCGGAAGTGACCAGTCACGAGCCGGGACGCTGCCCCAAATGCAACATGTTCCTGGTTGAAGAGGAAGAAGAGGAGCCCGGTTCCCATGCCGGTCACGCCCAGACTATAGAAACCCAGGTTACAAAAACCAAAGCCACGGAAAACAAGGCTGATGCTCATAACCAGCACGCCATGCAGCAGACAAAGCCCGCGTTGGAGATTAAACCTGCACCTCTGGATCAGGGCAAGAACATCAAATATGTCTGCCCCATGCATTCTCATATCATCAGCGATGTGCCAGGCACCTGCCCCATCTGCGGCATGAATCTGGAAAAAGTCGAGATGGGCGGTCACTCGGAAACCGTTGAAATAGATGTCTCAGGCCAGATGCAACAAGCCTTGGCCCTCAAGGTGGCCAAGGTGGAAAGGGACACGCTGTGGAAGTTCGTCAAAACAGTCGGCCAGATAGACTATGACGAGAGCCAGATCAGCCATATCCATGCCAGGGTCAATGGCTGGATTGAAAAGCTTAAAGTAGAGTCTGTCGGTGACAGGGTCGAGAAAGGCCAGCTGCTGTACGAGATCTATTCACCGGATCTGGTCAATGCCCAGGACGACTATCTGTTGGCCCAAGATACCCTGAAACGCTCAGGCAACAGTGCCAACTACCAAGAGCTGTTGCGTAAGGCCGGGCTACGTCTTGAACTGCTGGGCATGAACCAAGAGCAGATCAAACAGCTGGCCAAGACTGGCAAGACCCAATACCGGGTTCCTTTCTACGCCCGCGAAAGCGGCATAGTCAAACAGCTCGCGGTGCGTGACGGCATGTATATACAACCTCAGACCGAGGTCATGTCACTGGTTGACCTCTCCAAAGTCTGGGTCATCGCCGATGTGTTTGAAAACGAGCAGAGCTGGCTGGAAGTGGGTCAGGCCGCCGAGGTCAATATCCCTGCCATGGGACTCAAGGGCATAGAAGGCAAGATTGACTATATCTATCCCGAGCTGGATCCCATCACCCGTAGCCTGAGGGTCAGAGTAGTACTCAACAATGATCAAGCGATGGAGCTAAGGCCCAAGACCTTGGCCAAGGTTTCCCTCTATGGTGGCCCGAAACGCGATACTTTGGTGATCCCTCAGGAAGCTTTGATCCAAACAGGCAAGGAGAACCGGGTCATAGTCAAACAGGATGATGCCAGTTTCAGCGCCAGAAAGGTCACTGTCGGCATGTTGAGTCAGGGTAAAGCAGAGATCCTCGAAGGCCTGCATGAAGGCGAAAACGTAGTGATTTCCGGGCAATTCCTGCTGGATTCAGAAGCCAGTCTCAAGGGTAGCCTGATGCGCCTGAGCTCAGGCCACCAGCACTAGGAGGCAACATGCTGAAAAAAATCATTGAAGCCTCCATCAAACAGAGGGTGATGGTGCTGATTGTCACCCTGATGGTGACGGTTTGGGGGATTCAGGCGCTGCGTACCACGCCGCTCGACGCCCTGCCGGATCTGTCCGATGTGCAGGTCATCATCAAAACCGCCTATCCGGGACAGGCGCCCAAGCTGGTAGAGGAACAGGTGACCTATCCCCTGTCCACCGCCATGCTGGCCGTGCCCGGGGCCAAGACGGTGCGCGGCTATTCCATGTTCGGTGACTCCTATGTCTATGTGATCTTTGAAGATGGTACAGACATCTATTGGGCCCGCTCCCGGGTATTGGAATACCTGAGCCAGATAAGCAGCCGTCTACCCGAAGGGGTGCAACCCTCACTGGGGCCCGATGCCTCCGGGGTCGGCTGGATCTATGAATACGCCCTGGTAGACCGCAGCGGTAATCTGGACCTTTCGCAACTCAAGAGTTTGCAGGACTGGTATTTGAAGCTGGAATTGCAGAGTGTTGCCGGGGTATCGGAAGTCGCCACAGTCGGAGGCATGGAACAGACCTATCAGATAGTGCTGGAGCCGGACAAGCTGGCGATTTACAAGCTGGATATCGCCTCGGTCAAGCAGGCTATTACCAAGGCCAACAACGAGGCCGGCGGCTCTGTGGTGGAGATGGCCGAAGCCGAGTATATGGTACGCGCCAAGGGCTATCGTCAAACACTGGCGGACTTTCGTGAAATCCCACTGGGGATCACCAGTCCCTCAGGCACACCACTGCTGCTGAAAGACGTTGCCACTGTACGCAAGGGCCCGGCATCCCGCCGTGGCATAGCAGAGCTCGATGGTGAGGGCGAAGTCGTCGGTGGCATCATAGTCATGCGCTATGGGGAAAACGCCCTGGCGACTATTGAGGCGGTGAAAACCAAGCTGGAAGAACTCAAGGCGGGTCTCCCCGAAGGCGTGGAAATAGTCCCCACCTACGACAGATCGCAACTGATTGAAAATTCGGTCGACAACTTGCTGCACAAGGTGCTGGAAGAGATGGTAGTTGTGAGCATTGTTTGCTTGCTGTTTCTGCTGCACGCCCGCTCGACCCTGGTGGCCGTCATTACCCTGCCACTGTCGATACTGATTGCCTTTATTGTGATGAACAAGATGGGGGTTAACGCCAATATCATGAGTCTTGGCGGTATCGCTATCGCCATCGGGGCCGTGGTAGATGGCGCCATTGTGATGATCGAGAATATGCACAAGCACCTCGAGCATTTCAAACAGGACCACCAACGCCAACCCGACGCCAAAGAGCATTGGAAAATTGTCGCCGAAGCCTCCATTGAGGTGGGCCCGGCACTCTTCTTCTCCTTGCTGATCATTACTCTGAGCTTTGTGCCTGTATTTGCCCTCGAAGCCCAGGAAGGCAGGCTGTTCAGCCCTCTGGCCTATACCAAAACCTTTGCCATGGCCGCAGCAGCTGTGTTGTCGATCACCTTGGTGCCTATCCTGATGGGCTTCTTTATCCGTGGCAAGATCCCCTCGGAAAGCAGCAACCCACTGAGCCGGGTGTTGATAGCCATCTACAAGCCTATGCTCAATGCCGTGCTGCGCTTCCCCAAGTTGACCCTGCTGGCGGCTCTGGTGGCGCTGGCCAGTGCCTGGTATCCGGTGAGTCATATGGGCAGCGAGTTTATGCCCGAGCTCGAGGAAGGGGATCTCCTGTACATGCCAACAGCCTTGCCTGGCATCAGTGCCAGCAAGGCCGCCGAAGTGCTGCAGCAAACCGACCGGCTAATCAAAACCGTTCCGGAAGTGGCGCGGGTGTTTGGCAAGGTTGGCCGCGCCGAAACAGCCACGGATCCTGCGCCATTGACCATGCTGGAAACCACCATAATGCTCAAACCCAAAGAGCAGTGGCGCGAAGGCATGGATCTCGACGGCATTATTGCCCAGCTGCAAAGTACGGTAAAAGTGCCCGGTCTCACCAACGCCTGGGTACAGCCGATCAAGACCCGTATCGACATGCTGTCTACCGGTATCAAGACGCCTGTGGGGATTAAGATCACCGGCGCCGATGTTAATCAACTGCAGGAGATAGGGGCCCAGATAGAAGCGATTCTATCGGCGCAGCCTCATACCAAGTCGGCCTATGCAGAGCGGGTGGGTGGCGGCCGCTACATAGACATCACGCCGAAACTCGAGGTGACCTCCAGATATGGCATGACCCTGAGCGATATTCAGGACGTAGTACGTTACGCCATAGGCGGCATGAATATCGGTGAGTCGGTTCAAGGTGCCGAGCGCTATCCCATCAACCTGCGCTATCCAAGAGACTTGCGTGACAATATAGAAAAGCTCAGAGAGCTGCCGGTGATCACCAAGAGTGGCCACTATCTGCCGCTGCGCAATCTGGCCGACATCGAAATCACGGATGGCGCGCCTATGCTCAAGAGTGAGAATGGTCGTTTGATCTCCTGGGTATTTGTCGATATCGGCGGCACGTCCATCGGTGAGTATATCGAAGCCGTCAAGCCGGTATTGGAGCAGGAGCTCAAGCTGCCGGCCAGGTACAGCTACAGCTTTGCCGGCCAGTATGAGTATATGCAGCGGGTCGATGCCAAACTGCAGCAAGTGATCCCCATGGCACTGGCGGTGATCTTCATACTGCTGATGATGACCTTCGGCTCATCCATGCAGGCCAGCATCATTATGCTGTCGCTGCCGTTTGCCTTGGTGGGCAGTACCTGGTTGCTGTATCTGCTGGACTACAACATGTCGGTCGCTGTCGCGGTGGGCATGATAGCCCTCGCCGGGGTCGCGGCCGAGTTTGGTGTGGTCATGCTGGTGTATCTCAACAATGCCATCAAGCACAAGCAGGACAGAGGCGAATACCACAGAGTGGAAGACCTCAAGGACGCCCTGATTGAAGGTGCGGTGATGCGGATCCGCCCCAAGGCGATGACAGTGGCGACCATCTTCTTCGGTCTGCTCCCTATTATGTGGGGCGCAGGTTCGGGCAACGATGTGATGCAGAAGATTGCCGCGCCCATGGTCGGTGGTATGGTTACCGCCCCAGTGCTGTCGCTCTTTGTTCTTCCGGCGCTCTATCTGCTGATCTACCGTCGTCACTTGAGCAAGACTAAGGCTGAATAAGCAAACAGATGCTCGCAAAAACGGCTGCCAATGCAGCCGTTTTTTATTGGATTGATATCAGTTACACCACTTCACCGGCGGCGTAGCCGGAACTCCAGGCCCACTGGAAGTTATAGCCGCCGAGCCAGCCACTGACATCCACCACTTCACCGATAAAATAGAGCCCGGGATGACGCTTGGCCTCCATGGTCTTGGAGGATAACTCATCGGTATCCACTCCGCCCAGAGTCACCTCGGCGGTACGATAACCCTCGGTGCCGCCGGGTTGGATCTGCCAGCAGTGGAAATAACTGTCCAGCGCAGCTATATCAGCCTTGGACAGTTGGTTAAGGTTCTTGTTGGGTAATTCACCCAGCTCCAGCAGCCTCTCAACCAAGCGCTTAGGTAACAACCGAGATAATCCATTTTTAAGCGACAATTTTGGTGATTCAGCAGTAATTGTTTTGCACCAGTCGACAAAATCCAGGTCCGGCAGTAAATCAAAAAGCACACTCTGGCCTGGCTGCCAGTAGGAAGAGATCTGCAGCACAGCCGGCCCGGACAAACCTCTGTGAGTAAATAACATGGCCTCTCTAAACTGCTTGCCGCACTCGGCTTTGGCGATAACCGGCAAGCTGATACCAGACAGGCCTTCAAACCTGGCCTTGTCTTCAGGCTGTATGGTAAAGGGAACCAGCCCGGCAGTGGTCGGCAACACCTTGATGGCAAACTGCTCAGCAATGCGGAATCCAAACGGCGTTGCCCCGAGCTTCGGCATGGACAAGCCACCAGTGGCTATCACCAGTGATTCACAACGGTATTCCCCTTCACTGGTTTGCAGGCTGTAACCGTCATCTGTGGCTGCCACAGACAGAATTTCGGTACGCAGCTGAATTTTGACTCCGGCCCAATCGCACTCTGTGGTCAGCATATCAACAATGTCTTTAGCCGAGTCATCACAAAATAGCTGTCCCAGGGTCTTCTCGTGATAATCGATGCCGTGCCGCTCTACCATGGCGATAAAGTCCCACTGGCTGAAACGAGCCAGCGCCGACTTGACGAAGTGTGGGTTACTGCAGAGATAGGCGCCCGGTTCAATGTTCTGATTGGTGAAGTTGCAGCGACCGCCGCCACTGATCAGAATTTTGCGCCCCAGTTGTTTGGCGTTATCCAGCAAGAGGACATCCCGGCCCCGATATCCGGCAGTGAGGGCACACATTAACCCTGCGGCGCCAGCGCCGATAATGATCACCTGATGCTGTTTAACGGACATAACGCTCACTCTCGGGCCCAACAAGGGGCAATAAAAAAGGACGCTATTCTAGCATCCTTTTCCGGGATTGGAGATGGCTCAGTCTGCCGAGGTTTCCGACTTCTTCTCTCTGGCCAGCAGTTCTTTGGCCGCATCAATAGGCGATTTGCCCTGATACAACACCTGATAGATCTGCTCGGTGATCGGCATCTCGACTCCCAAGCGCTTGGCCAGGGTGTAGACCTCTTTGGTGTTGCGGTACCCTTCAACCACCTGACCGATTTCAGCCTGGGCAGTATCGACATCACAACCCTTACCCAATGCCAAACCAAAGCGACGGTTGCGCGATTGGTTATCGGTACAGGTCAGCACCAGGTCCCCAAGACCCGCCATTCCCATAAAGGTAGATGCATGGGCGCCCAGGGCTTCTCCCAGACGGCTCAACTCCACCAGACCTCGGGTGATCAGGGCAGTACGGGCATTGGCACCAAAGCCTATACCGTCGGACATTCCGGCACCTATGGCGATGACATTCTTGACCGCGCCACCGAGTTGCAGGCCGATAAAATCGTCATTGGCATAGACTCTCAGACGTTTGGGGCTGTGCAACAGCTCCACCAGATCCTGGGTAAACTCGGCATCGGTACCAGCCACTGAGATGGCGGTTGGTAAACCTGCCGCCAGCTCTTTGGCAAAAGTCGGTCCGGACAATACCGCCAGCGGATACTTCTCCCCCAGCACATCGCGGGCAACATCCTGCAACAGGCGACCACTTTCCGGCTCCAGCCCCTTGGTGGCCCAAATGATGCGGGCATCATCACGCAGCAGAGGCTTGGCCTGAGCCAGCACATCAGCAAAAACGTGACTTGGTACCACCACCAGAATATTCCGCGACGCCGCCAATGCTTTGGCCAGATCGGCTTCCATCACCAGGGAGTCGGGAAAGGCTATCCCGGGAAGAAAGGCTTGGTTGCTGCGCTCGGCAGCGAGTTTGGCCACATGCTCGGGCTCATGCCCCCACAACAGGGTGCTGTGTCCATTGCTGGCCAAAGAAATGGCAAGGGCGGTGCCATAAGAGCCCGCCCCCAATACCGTTATTTCGGCAGTGTCTTTCATCGGCTGATTACGCGTTCGCTTCTTCGGCCGGAGCTTGCTCTGCGGCGGCTTGACGCTGCTGCACATACTGAGCGAACAGGGCGTCGAAGTTCACAGGAGCCAGGTTCAGCTGTGGGAAAGTACCACGGGATACTAGGCTTGCCACAGTTTCACGGGCATAAGGGAACAGGATGTTAGGGCAGTAAGCACCCAGAGAATGAGCCAGTTGAGGATCACTCAGACCTGAGATAGAGAAGATACCGGCTTGTTGTACTTCACACAGGAACGCAGTTTCTTCACCGTTTTTGGCAGTCACAGTCAGTGACAGTACCACTTCAAATACATCATCGGCCAACTTGGCGCTGCGGGTATCCAGATCCAGCTTAACTTCAGGATTCCACTCTTTCTGGAATACCGCTGGGCTGTTAGGTGTTTCGAAAGAAACGTCCTTGATATACACACGTTGAATGTTGAACTGTGGGGCTTGTTGTTCGTTGTTTGCTACTTCAGCCATAATTCCTACCTATCCATTTAGTCTCGGCTTGCAATGAGCCGGTGTTTGGGGCGTATGTTACTCGGGTCGGTTGCGACTCCCAGTCATCATCCCTGCTATTCATCTGTTCAGCGCCGGAACAGAACTCAGGATGCCGGTTGCCACTTCAGCATGGCCCACTCTACTAATAGAAGGGCGCAGGATGCAATGACAACCGCCGACACTCATTATCTTTTGCTTTTGGACACAGGCATATTTGCTGCCTGCCAATCACCCATACCACCTTTGAGGTTAAAGACTTTTTCAAAGCCTTGCTTAACCAAAATCTGAGCCGCTTGAGATGAGGTCATGCCAGCGTTGCATACCAGTATAATGGGTGTGGTTTTGTACTTTTCAAGGTTAGCGATTTGATTATTTTTGATGTCGGCCATAGGTACATTCTGGGCATTGATAATATGCGCCTTACGGAAGTCGGCATTGGCACGCACATCTATCACCTTGGCATCTTCTTTATTCATCAGGAAAATCGCCTGCTGATGATCAACGGTTTTAACCTTGGAGAAGCCGGATTTGAACAGGGTTACCACCACGGCTATAAACAAACCTACCCAGGCCAGGCTCAGCATGGGGTGGGCTTTAAGAAACTCTACATATTCCTGCATTTTTAACTGCCTGTTATCTATTGGGCCATTTAGGACAAGCGCAGAGTATACCCAGAGGCCAGGCAGATTGCAGCTGTTTCACAGCAGTTTTGCCCCTTGAGTCGGCGTTAAGGCGCGGTCCGCCCTATTATCACAATCGGGGCAAATGGCTTTTGCCCTCAGGACAGACGTAGTAATATTTAACCAATTTCAGATTTGACCGATTCTTTCAACTTTACAGGTATCAACATGAAGACAAGCAAACGTCCTTTGGCACTGCTTATTCTGGACGGCTGGGGTTATCGTGAGGGCACGCATATGAATGCCGTCCATCACGCCAACACTCCGGTTCTCGACAGACTCAACGCCGAATACGCCCACAGTTTGATTTCCGGCTCAGGTAAAGATGTAGGTTTGCCTGACGGGCAGATGGGCAACTCTGAAGTGGGCCATATCAATATTGGTTCCGGCCGTATCGTTTATCAGGAACTGACCCGCATCAGCAAGGCCATTGAAGATGGCGAATTTGAGCAAACCCAAGCACTTATCGAGGCGGTCGACGCTGCCATCAAGGCAGACGGCGCAGTACACATCATGGGACTGTTGTCACCCGGCGGTGTTCACAGCCATGAAGATCATCTTGAAGCCATGTGCCGCATGGCCGTCAAGCGGGGTGCCAAGCAGGTTTACCTGCACGCCTTCCTCGATGGGCGTGACACCCCACCACGCAGCGCCAAAGCCAGCTTGGAACGCTTCGACAAACTGTTTGCCGAATTGGGCCGAGGTCGCATAGCCTCCATCGTTGGCCGCTACTATGCCATGGACAGGGACAACCGTTGGGACCGAGTCTCCCAAGCCTACGATCTGATCACTCAAGGTCAGGGGAAATACAGTGCCGACTCTGCCGTAGCCGCGCTGGAAGCTGCCTATGACCGCGATGAAAACGATGAGTTTGTTGCCGCAACTGCGATTCTGGATCAAGGTAAGGCCACAACACTGCACGATGGCGATGCGCTGATTTTCATGAACTTCCGTGCCGACCGCGCCAGACAGATCACCCGCGCCTTCGTCAATCCGGATTTCGATGGTTTTGAACGCGCAGTGACGCCCAAGGTTAACTTTGTCATGCTCACCGAGTATGCCGCCGATATCAAAGCCCCGGTAGCCTTCCCATCGGAAGACCTAGTCAACACTCTGGGCGAAGTACTGCAGAATCGCGGCCTGACCCAGCTGCGTATTTCAGAAACCGAGAAATACGCCCACGTAACCTTCTTCTTCAATGGCGGTAAAGAACAACCATTCGAGGGTGAAGACCGTATTCTGATCAATTCACCCAAAGTCGCTACCTATGACTTGCAACCTGAGATGAGTTCGACAGAGCTGACAGATAAGTTGGTTGAAGCTATTGAATCAACTAAATATGATGTCATTATCTGTAACTACCCCAACGGTGACATGGTAGGTCATACCGGCAAGTTTGATGCTGCGGTCAAGGCTTGCGAAGCTGTAGATGCCTGCATAGGCCGAGTAGTAGACGCACTGGCCAAGGTAGATGGTGAGTGCATTATCACTGCCGACCACGGCAACGCCGAGCAGATGGTGGACGAAACCACAGGCCAGGCTCATACCGCCCACACCAGTGAGCTGGTGCCCTTTATCTATGTCGGTCGCAAGGCCACAATCGATGAAGGTGGCCGCCTGAGTGATATCGCACCAACCATGCTGACACTGATGGGACAGAGCATTCCTGACGAAATGACAGGGCGTCCGTTAATCCATACAAAAGAGTAACACTGACCCGGTGCAGAAGCGTATTTTAGCCAAAGCCAGCATACTTGCTGGCTTTCTCGTGTTTTCCTCTCAGCTGCAGGCATCCGATCTGGAGCGGCGTCAGTCCGAGTTAAAGGCACTGCAATCCCAGATCACCGCCCAGCAAAACGCTCTGAGAGACACAGGCAAACAGCGGGAAAAACTGCTGCAACTGCTGAAAAAAGACGAGCAGGCTATCGCAGATGCCGCCCGTAAGGTCAACCAAACTGAAAATGCTCTCAGCGATGCCGAAAAGCGTCTGTCCGAGCTGAAGCTAAGAGCCGCACAGCTGGACAAGCTCAAAGAAAGCCAACAGCAAACCCTGGCCAAACAGCTAACCAGTGCTTATCTCGCCGGGAATCATGATTACAGTAAGATGCTGCTCAACCAGCAAGACCCGGCCACCATAGAACGGATGCTGGCCTACTATGACTTTCTCAACAAGGCCAGAATGCAGGCCATAGAACAACTGAAACAAACCCGCCAGGAATTGTCGGCGGTACAGCAGAGCGAGCAGCAGGAACGCAATCGACTCAACAAGCTGGTACTGGATCAAAAGGCTCAATCCAAGCGCCTCAATCAAGAACAGGATCAGCGACAACAGACATTGAAAGAACTGCAACGCACCATCAGCAGTAAGGCCTCAGAACTGGAGCAACTGCAGATAGAAGAAGCCTCGCTGAAACGGGTTGTAGAGCAAGCTCTGGCTGCCATGCGTGATAGCCCAAGCATGGATGGATTGGCCAAGTCCCGCGGCTCACTCAATTGGCCCACCAAGGGCAGGATCAAAAACAGCTTTGGCAGTCAGCGCTCCGGCAATGTGCGCTGGAAAGGTGTCATGTTATCGGCCCCGGAGGGCCAGTCTATCAGCGCCGTAGCCGCCGGCAAGGTGATCTATGCCGACTGGCTGCGCGGTTTTGGTATGGTGTTGGTTGTCGACCATGGCAAAGGCTTTATGAGCCTTTATGGCCACGCCCAGGCATTGCTGAAAGATGCAGGAGATACGGTCAAGGCCGGCGAAGCTGTAGCACTGGTAGGACGTTCCGGAGGACAAACCGAGCCTGGCCTATACTTTGAAATAAGGCATAAGGGGCAAGCTGTCGATCCGGCAAATTACTGTCGGCGTTAATCATCAGCCCCCTGCACTTCAAAGGGGGCAACATGGGCAACTCTATTCGCAACCTGCTGTATATCGGTCTTGGTATAGTCATGGGAATCTCTCTCAGCCTGGCTAGCCACGAAAACTTTCCCAAACCCAACCACACTCACGAGCTTTCATTGCTGCTGGATGTGATGGATACAGTGGAAACCTACTACGTCAGGGACATCAGCCGCAGGGAACTTGTCGACGCCGCCATTGAAGGCATATTTCAACGTCTCGACCCTTATTCCAGTTTTCTGAAACCCGAGCAGATGAACAGCCTCAGGGACAGCAACCGAGGGGAATACTTCGGCTACGGCTTTGAAGTGTCCACCGAAGGGGAAAAACTCAGAATTATCGCGCCCTTCCCCGGCTCTCCGGCCGAACAAGCCGGGATCATGGCCGGCGATATTGTTACTGCCGTCAATGGAGAGAGTATTGCCAAGCAGTCTCTGGAAGAAGTGCTTAGCCAAATAAAGCACTTCAGCAGCAGCAACCGTGAGTTATCGCTGCAGCTCCATCATGCTCACTCGGATGTCAGCTTTGAAGTCAGCCTTAAACCGGCCACTATCAGCGTCCACTCTGTGCTTGGGAAAATGCTGACCAACGACATTGGCTATATTCGCCTGGCAAGTTTTCAGGAAGATTCGACCCGCGACATAGTCCATCTGTTGAGCGAGTGGCAACAGCAGCCACTAAATGGTTTGATTCTGGATTTGCGCAACAATCCCGGAGGCTTGCTGGATCAAGCGATTCGAATTGCCGATCTGTTTCTGGATAAGGGCCGTATAGTCGCCACCGAAGGGCGCTTCTTCGATGCCAACTCAGATTACTATGCATCTCCGCAAACCATGCTGACCGGCGTGCCCATATTAGTGCTGATCAATCGCGGTTCAGCTTCAGCATCCGAAGTGCTAGCTGCGGCGCTGCAGGAGAACAACCGTGCCAAGGTGATAGGTGAAACCAGCTTCGGTAAAGGTACAGTACAAAGCCTGATCCCAACACTTGTCGATGGTAATGCCATCAAGCTGACCATAGCCCGCTATACCACGCCCAAGGGCCTGGATATCAACGCCAAAGGGGTGGAACCCGATATAAAAATCGCACCCAATACTGTTTCCGATAACAAAACTGTGCCTATAATCGACCTCATATCTCCCCATGCAGATACCGCCAGCGATAGAGCCATCAACTCGGCGGTGGCATGGATACAATCAAATAAATAAAATTAATATAAAACGTGCGCTATTGTTTCTACTTACTACTGCTGGTCGTAAGTTGCTCTCCCGCGTGGGGAGCCAGACTGGCAATCGTTATCGATGATATAGGTTACCGCCATACAGATGAGGCCGCCCTGTCCTTGCCTTCAGTTGTGACCTTGTCTGTATTGCCACATACCCCTCTCGGGCAACAACTGGCTCGCCAGGCTCACAGCAAAGGCCACGAAATCATGGTGCACCTCCCCATGCAGGCGCTTAACGGCAAGGCCATGGGGCCTGGTGGGCTCAACAACCAGATGTCAGAAACCGAGTTTAAAGCAACCCTCAAGAGAGCTTTGCAGAGCGTGCCCTTTGCCAGGGGAAGCAACAACCATATGGGGAGCCTGTTGACTCAACTTGAGCAACCTATGGGCTGGTTAATGGAAGTATTGCATCAGGAAGAGCACTTCTTTATCGACAGTGTTACCACACGCTACACCAAGGCAGGAGATAAGGCCGATGCCCTCGGCGTTCCGCTGCTGAGACGTCAGGTGTTCTTGGATAATCAGCTAACCGAGCAGGCTTTCGAAAGACAATTGGACTTGGCAATAGCCAAGGCCCAAAGCGAGGGTGAAGCCTTGATGATAGCTCACCCTTACCCAGAGAGTATGCTGTTCCTCAAGAAGAGACTGCCAGAGCTGGCAAAGATAGGGGTCACTCTGGTGCCGGCTTCCAACTTACTGCCAATCTCATGGGCTCAGAAGCAGAATACAAGCGGTGAAAAACTCTGACTAGAGTTGCAGTACAGAGATCTCCAGATCCGGCAGCAAGGCTCGCAACTCCTGTTGGTTACTGACAATGTCTGCCAGCGTATAACGGTCGAGCACAGCCAGATAGGCATTCACAGCTTGAGCCAGAACCCCTTTCAGCTGACAAGCAGGAGTCAATCGACAATAAGGCTTGCTGCAATCAATAGGCGCCAGTGAGTTTTCCAGTGCCCTCACCAGTTCGCCGACATTGATCTTCTCCGGAGCCATCCCCAAACGAAAACCACCACTCTTTCCGCGTATAGTTTGC
Source organism: Shewanella sp. Iso12 (assembly GCF_012030025.1). NCBI lineage: Bacteria > Pseudomonadati > Pseudomonadota > Gammaproteobacteria > Alteromonadales > Shewanellaceae > Shewanella > Shewanella sp. Iso12. Next base: position 628 of record NZ_JAAUHW010000010.1, on the reverse strand, counting down.
AGATAACCCAGCTTACCCAGGTGATGTACTATTTTGGAGACATGATTAGGTGAAAGATCAAAAACCTCTGTGATCTCTGCGATTCGAAACAAAGTCTCACGCTCCGGTTGAATCGCCAGGTACATAAGAGTTCTTATTCCAAAATCTGTATAACGCGTTAACTGCATCTTTCACCTTCAGGAAGAGGTTTCCACCTCTAAAGAGCCTATCAGCCAGAGCGCCTCTTCGTTGCTGTTACCACATACATCGACCGATGCCGAAAATTCGCTGCACACATCGGGACGTTCAGAGGAACCAAAGAGGCGACATAGATTGTTGTCATCCAGTTGCACACAGCGAACCCCTGCGGGTTTACCTCCCGGCATCCCGGGTATGGCACTACTGATGGAGGGTGCAATACAACAAGCCCCGCAACCGATACGACAATCCACAATCATCACCTGTAATAGAATATGACTATTATAACGACAAAAAATTTTCGGGTAAGTACTCAAGTCACAGACTCAAGCGAATCCTACAGCCAAAGCGAATATAACAATAGCGCTTATGCATTCTCTATAGTCAACCTCAAGGATCTGGGTTCTACAGGTCGCAGGGATGATTCCCAGTAAATTTGAAGAAAAGAATC